>CAVKRN010000013.1:35638-44366 GCA_963658695.1 bacterium | reverse complement strand
TGGAACGCACGGAGCGCAAGAGCGAGAAGGGACGCTGGCAGGAGCGGAGGCCGGAACGCAGACCGGAAGAAGGCGATACCGATACGGACACAGATACTGACACTGATACAGACACCGATACGGATACAGATACCGACACAGACCGTGAGGTATTGGGAGCTACTCGCGACAGAGAAGATGGCGGAAAGGTTCTGGGAGCGACCAGAGGTCGCGGAACCGGTGACGAAGGGAGTATTATCGGTTCGCTGCTGGCAATGCTGACCAGCGGAGGTTTGCTTGGATTTGGTTCAAAGCGCCGCAGCCACAGAGATCGCAAAAAGTGATCCTTAAATCGCGTCAGAACGATTCGAGGGAAGTGTTATTGCGACCGGCTGTCTATAGTAAGAAGCGTAGCTGACAGAAGAAGTTTATAAACATGCAGGCATTGCACCTACGTGTGGGGACAGTGGTTTGTCCGGCAATGGACAAAAGTCTCCCGCATGCAGGTGCTGCTTTTATGGCTGTTGATTTTGACAAGACAGATGCGGAAGGCGGATGGCACTTGAGACGAAGGTCAAGGGAAGATAGGAGCACAACTTCACATCGGCTGTTGCTGGGAAGAGCATCCTATGCACTTCTGATCATGGCAATCTATTTGCTGGGACGCACCATCCAGATTCCATGGGTGGAACCGAAGGTTACAGACGCGCAGGACGGAATTCAGGGACTGGTGGCCAGCATATTGGGGAGCAGTAGAGATAAGACCTCACTGTTCTCTTTGGGATTGATGCCATGGATCGCTGCGATGGTTGTGGTGCAGGTGTTCCAGCATTTGACCAAAGATCGGAATGAGAAGCGCTCCCAGGCGCGGGCGAACTGGATGATGCTGATTTTGGCTACAGGAATCGCTGCTTTGCAGGCGTGGATGAACGCCGGTGAGATGGAGTACCGCGCGGTGAACGGAGTGAGTCGAGGCATGCTGCAGATGATGACGGCGGCGATGCTGCTGGCCGGTTCCTTTGTAATTAAGTGGCTGTCGGACCGCAATACACAGTGGGGAATTGGCGGGCAAGGACTCCTGATTGTGATCAATACGATGGGGAGCCTTGCCAGAATGTTGGTGTCCTATCTGACAACGGCATTTATCGCGGAATCGATTCGAGGACTGATCACAAAGCTGTTGATCGGGGCATTGACTTGCTTGGTCATTGTAACTATGATGCTGTTTATGGAGGGTACGGAGTTCCGGACGACAGTGCGACGTGTGCTGATTAATAATCAGTATGCGGACAAAGATTATATCGCCATTCGAATGAATCCGGTGGGCACAATGCCGGTGATGTATGTGATGTCGATTTTTACGGTGCCTTACTATGTTTTAAAACTCCTGGATCGTCTGCAGCCGGGAACGGAATGGGTGCAGCAGGGGCTTCGTGATCTGAATCTCAACACGGTTCCCGGAGTTGTAATTTTCGGTGTGATTCTCTGGCTTCTGACAATGGTGCTGACAGCGATCTTTGTTCAGCCGAGGGAGATTGCGGAGAATCTGCAGAGGCAAGGAGATTTTCTGGACGGCATTGAGCCGGGAAAGCCAACAGTACGCCGTTTGACGAGGCAGACACGGATTGCTTCTGTCCTGAGTGCAGCCGTATCAAGTGCACTGGTACTGCCAATGCTGTATATTCATGCGAAGTGGGGGAGCTATTCCGCCTTCTACACAATGCCGATGACAGTGATGATACTGGTCGGCATGGAAATGAGTTTTCTGGAGGAGCTGAAGGTTTACAGCACGATGGAGCAGTACAGGATGTTCCTGTGAGGTGAAGTGATGTACCATTTTATACCTTCGTGGTACGAAGAGAATAGCTGGGCGGCCCGGTATGTGCCGTGGTATCAGGAGGCGGATCTATCCACCTTTGATGATACCGTGAACCAGATTCGTCTGTTCCGGGAGGCCGGAGAGGAAACGGAACTGGTGTGTCTGGCGTATATGCCGAATCTGCGTCGCTTTCTGCATAGGGAAAATATCTATCCCATTCCATTCTGGTCTGCTTTTGATGCGCTGCAGGACGTAACATGGGAGAAGCCGGCGATATTATCCTATGAGGAGTTGCCCTGGCCGCATGACGTTGAGTGGGTATATCAGCCGGAGAAGATACTGGTTTATCAGAAGAGGAAGCTGTATGCGAGCATTGAGTTCGAGGAAAGCGGTTCCTTGTGCTGGGTGCAGTACTATGAAACGCGAGAAGGACAAAGCATTCTGCATCACCGGGATATCTATGATGACCGCGGATTTCGCTCCAGTTCGGTATGGTATCGGTGTGGCCGACCCTGGCGGCAGGAATATTACTCGCCGAAAGGCGATCTGTGTTTTTATGAGGATTTAAAGACGGGTGAGATCACACGATTTGTGGAACGGCCGGTGAAGGTGCCGGGACAATGGTGGAATCGTACATGGGGGACAGAACGGTTAGGACGTGAGGGCGGAATACACATCAGGACCATCCGGTATCGATGTATGGAGGACCTGATCCGGGAGACGGTGAAGACCTTTTTTTGGACACGATTGAATCGTGAGACGTATGTGATTGCTGCCAACGCGCAGCACAATGCGATGCTGTTGGAGCTGCTGAGGGAGGAGGCGGATCAGGATGTCGTGCTGTCCTTTTTCGGGGACCGGTATGATCTGTCTGAGAAAGAGGCTTTGCTGCGGGATACTGCAGCGGCTGGAATGGTGGTGACAGATACGGAGAATGCGGCTAAACAGATTCGTGAAGCCGGTGTACCGGGAGAGAAGATATACGATATCTCGCCGTTTGATACGCGGCTGACACTGGGGAGAAGCCAGCAGATCAAGGAACTGAAGATCTTCATGCCGCTGGATGGGCTGGAAGGTATTTTCCGGGAGAAGGCACTGCGTCAGGTAATCGAATATATGAAACGCAATGCGAGTGTGATTCTGCAGATCGGCACGAGAAAAGAAGGTTGCGACGAGCAGGAGGCAATGGCAGAGCAGATGCGAGCAATTCTGGCCGATTGTGGCGTTCCGGAGATGGGAATTCGGATGAATGTGCTGCGCACGAACGTCGGAGCGGCCGGAGAAGAAGCGGAAGAAACAGCAGCTGCGGAGAAAGGCACGTTTACGGAACGGATTGAGATCGTGTCGTATCATTCGGAAAATGATCTGATTCGTATTCTGGAGGATGTCAGGCTTATTGTGGATGTGCGGGATCAGCCGGATCTGTATCTGCAGATCGCGGGGATCAGTGCGGGAATTCCGCAGGTGAATTACCGCTTCACAAGATACGTGAAGCATTTGAAGGACGGCTATATCATTGAGAACATCAATTATATTACCGGAGCGCTGGAGTATTACCTGGAGGGACTTGCGAACTGGAATGAGGCATTGGTGTACTGCGTGCAGGAGGTATCCAAATATACCGGGGGCCAGCTGGTGGAACAGTGGAGGGCTAAGACCGAACACAGGGATGCGCGGAAGGAGCTGCAGGAGGCAGAAAGCTGGGCGAACGTTACATAGGCGGAAGGGAGCCATGCAGCAATTCGCTGTGGGTTGGAGGCTGGATAGCTATTTGAGGCACGCAACGTTTGTTGTATGAGGGATATGGATGGAACAGACGACGGTTCAGCAGGGGGCGGCGATACAGATTCCGGCGAGTCAGGCAGTACTGAGTCGCGATTATCTGGAAACTTCCTGCTTAAATGGCCGATATGAATTGCATATGGAAGGCGGTTTCGGCCCGGTCTATCGATCTGTTCTTAGCTGGAAGAGCTGTGTTTCTCTGGAACCGGATAAGGAGATGACGTTCTGGCCGGAGTTTTGCAAATCTTCGGAGTTGCAGCTGCGGTTTTGCCTGTACCTGCAGCGTGTTGATGCGGCCGGCAATGAGAGAATGGAGCAGCTGGAAGCGGACAATCCGTCGGAGCCGGTGGTGATCCCTGCAGAAAGATACGGACGAAATCTTGCGATTACACTGCAACTGAAGGGGAGCGGCAAGCTCGTGATGGGGCCGCTTCATCTGCGGGAGAAGATTCCGAATGGAGCGGCATTTCTGGCGGGGAGTCTGCGAAGAGTGGATGCAAACCGGGAGGAGCTGTTTTCCTATTTTAATCCCATGGACCGGAAGGCACCGCTGACGGTTTATTTTTCTGACAGGCGATCGCAGGAGGGCTTTGATGGGGTAGAGCTCATGTGGGAGAAACGAATGCCGTTTCTGCTGCTCCTTGATCCCCGCTGCGGAGGCGGCTGCAGCTTCCTTGGCTCTGCGGAATATGAAGAGATCGTGGAGCAGCGGATTCGCGGTGCGATGGAGCAGTTAGAGCTTCCGCCGGATCAGGTGATTATGATCGGCAGCTCTCTGGGAGCGACTGCGGCACTCTATTATGGAGCTCTGATTCATCCGGGAGCAATGGTTCTGGGACGGCCGGTGGTGAATCTTGGAACGGTGGCAGAGCTGGAACGAATTCGGCGGCCCGGGGGCTTTCCGGCTTCACTGGATCTGCTGCAGAAGCTGACCGGACATGTGAATGAGGCATCGACAGGGGAACTGAATCAGAGAATATGGAAGCGGATTGATGAGGGGAGTTTTGCCGGAACGGAGATGGCAATCGGCTACATGGAGGAGGATGATTACGATCCGAAGGCATATTTAGAGATCCTGCATCACCTGCGCGGGCAGCAGTGCCTGATTTACGGAAAGAGCTTTTCCGGGAGACACAATGATAGTCAGGAGCAGGTACTGGAGTGGCTGCGTCTGCAGTATGACCGGCTTCTGGAGGAGCGCTATGGACGAGGAAAAACGTAACGAGAGAATTGCCTGGCTGGTCTATTGGGATGAGACAGCGCAGGATTCCTATGCCTATGGAAGCAAGATGTCCTTTGCGTGGGACGGGAGTGTCGTGTTTGAAAATGAAGGAATGCCGCCGGGATTTGTGATTCGCGAATGGCATTCGTATTCTGATTATGGTGCTCGTCAGACGCCGCAGCAGCTGCCGATACTGGAGGAAGGTAAATGCTATCACCTTCGCATTGTTAAGCAGGACGAACCGAAGCGTGGAAGCTTTGTGCGGGTCAATTATTATGACCGCAGAGGAGAGCTTTTGAGCTCACAGATGCTCAAGGAGAACGAGGGAGTGCTGACCTATCCCAAAGAGACCTTTCGGTATACGATACAGCTGGTACAAGGCGGCGCCAGAGCAGTTCGCTTTACTCGAATAGAGATCGTTCCGGAGGAGTATTGGGAAGAGTGGCGCAGCACATGGATTCCGGAGCGAGAGGACGGACGAACCAGAACCTGTCGGTGGTGAGAGAGTGCTGTATGAGTAAAGAAACATGCAGACATCTGTGAATTGGTGGAAAGGTGCATGAGTAGTCCAAAAGGGAATCGCTTCCAATTGAATAGGTTGCAGAGAATACTGCGGGAGGTGAATTCCTATGCCGATACCATGCGGGCACTCTCGGATGCCGATCTGCAGGGCATGACGGACCAGCTTCGGGAGGAGCTTCGTCGGGGGAAAACGTTGGATCAATTGCTTCCGAAGGCGTTTGCTGCAATGAGGGAGGCGGCAGGACGTGTCCTTGGCAAATATCCGTATGATGTGCAGGTCCTTGGAGGCATCGCATTGCACCAGGGGCGGATTGCCCAGATGAAGACAGGAGAAGGTAAGACGCTGGTGGCGACAATGCCGCTGTATCTGAACGCACTGAGCGGACAGAGCTGCATTCTGGTGACTACCAACAGCTATCTGGCGGCCCGTGACGGCGCAGAAATGGCTCCGTTGTACGAGTTTATGGGGCTGCGCGAGGCGGTCGGTGTGCCGCAGGAGGATGAACGATTCAGTAGCGCACAGAAAAAGGAAATCTACGCGGCAGACATCGTATATACCACGAATGACACACTGGCCTTTGACTATCTGTTCGAGAATCTGGAGAACAAGGCCGAGAACCGCTATCTGCGGGGGATGGACTACGTTATCGTTGATGAGGCGGATGCCGTGCTGCTGGATAGTGCGCAGATTCCACTGATTGTGTCCGGCATGCCGAGGGTGCAGTCGAATCTGTTCGGCATTGCGGATTACTTCGTCACAACCTTGGAGCCGGAGAAGGATTATCAATGCGAGAATAAGGATGTGTGGCTGTTGCCGCCCGGTATAGAGAAGGCCAGGCGGTTTTTTCGCACGGAGGAGCTGTACAGCGAAAGTGAACAGGACATTGTGCGCCACATTTGCCTTGCACTGCGCGCCCATCTGGTGATCGAGAAGGAGGATCGCTACGTTGTTCGTGACAATGCGGTGCAGTTGTTGGATGAGCGCACGGGACGCGTACAGCCCAATACCAAGCTGCGCAGTGGACAGCACCAGGCGCTGGAGGCCAAAGAGCAGGTGCCGATCACGAAGGAGAGCCGGACTGTGGCATCTGTGACCTACCAGAGCTTTTTCAATATGTTTCGCAAGGTTGCCGGAATGACGGGGACCGGTGTGACGGATGCGGATGAATTTCGTCAGATTTACGGTCTGGATGTGGTGGCGATTCCGACGCGAAAGAAAATTCAGCGCATTGATTGTCCGGACCGGGTCTACCCGGATCTGGGGGAGCAGCTTACGGCGGCGCTGGAGGAAATCCGGCAGCTCCATGCAAGGCAGCAGCCGGTGCTGGTCATTGCCAGCTCCATTCACATGTCCGATTTGATATCACAGCGCCTTTTGGAGGATGGAATTCCGCACAACGTTTTGAACGCATATAACATTGCGAAGGAGGCTGCCATCATTCAGGAGGCAGGGCAGAAGTCTGCGGTGACGGTGGCAACAACGGTGGCCGGCCGCGGAACGGATATTCGCCTGGGAGAAGGCGTTGAAGAGCTGGGCGGACTGGCAATTATTGGCGTAGGGCTTGTCCAGAATAAACGGCAGGAGCTGCAGTCAAGAGGACGCAGCGGCAGGCAGGGAGATCCTGGATTTTCGCGGTTTTATTTGTCTCTTGAGGATGAGGTTGTCGAGGAATTCGGCAGTAAATGGCTGAAGAGACATCAGCAAAAGGGCAAGGAGCAGATTCACAATCCGGTAATTGTTCACAGTGTGCACCATGCGCAGCAGATCGCGGAAGAGCTGGCAAGAAGCAGCCGAAAATCCACCAAGGAATTCGGAGAGAGCATGGAGAAGCAGCGGGAACTGGTGTACGCTGCACGGAATCATGTGATGGAGAATATGCCTCTGGAGCGGTCCTACTACCGAGATATCTTCAAGCAGGTGATTGAGAGCTTTCTGAATCAGCAGCTGCAGGAGAAGGGGGAGCTTCCGGGAGAGGACGATGTGGTGCGCTTCCGGATGGATCACATCAGCTATTCTTTCCGGGAATTTCCGGAGAAATCGGTGCTGCGTACCAGAGAATCGATTCGGGACTATCTGCTGACAGCTGCCAATGCAGCGCTGGATCAGAAGCTGGATAAGCTGAGCAATACCAACCAGGCGGTGAGTTATATGAAGATGATGACGCTGCGGGCCATTGACCAGGCCTGGGTTGAGCAGGTGGATTATCTGCAACAGCTCCGCCAGGTGGTATCCGGAAGACAGTACGCAAGGCACAATGTGAAGTATGCCTTCCATGAGGAGGCATACCGCGCATTTGAAACGATGCAGCTGCAGATCAAGACAGGCATGATGCGGAATATTCTCCTGGGGGAACTGGTTCTGCGACCGGACGGCGGCATGCGGGTATTATATCCGTAGTTTCGCCGCTGCTGCCGTATGCCGAACCGGACACCTCTGTCAGGATTCGTTGCTGGCTGGCGCATTCACCGGTTTAAAATTAATGCGACAGCATCCCGAGTGAGACGAGCTTGTCGTAATTCTTGTAGTACAGGAAATATCCGCCGATGTTGTGCTGCACATCGTCAATTCGGATGCGATAGCCATCGTGGCGGACCATAAAGGTGTCCAGAACCTTGGAGGGAACCTTCATATACATGGCATATTCGGGGAAAAAGTACCCATTCAGCATGCGGTTCGCGCGTGTGTAGATTGTTTTCAGGAAATAGGGAAGATCAAATTCCTGAAGAAAGGGAAGCGCAATGCCGGATTCTATGATGCGGTCATAGGTCTCAAAAGTGACCATCAAAAGCTCAAGGAAGGTATGGTAGGTCGTCCCCCTTTTGTACAGGAATGTGAGATTGTTCTGGGCATTTTGGAGTGCAAACGTATAGTATTCTTCGCTGGGAATGTACTTGGTGATTTCATTCATCGCGTATGCAACCCAGTGGTCGCGGTACTGTGTATAATCCATAGCAATGAAACGATTTACAGCAGCTGCGGCAGCGTGTAACCATTTCGAATCACGCGTCAAACGGTAAAGCCGGCAAAGAGCATAGGTGCATTCTCCGTCATAATAAACGGTACGATAGGCTTCCTTGGGGGTAAAGTCCATGCTGAGGACGTGATAGAACGAACCGCTGTGCATATTGAAATGTCGGAGTATTCCGTTTCCCAGCTGCACAGCTAACCGGCGGTATTGATCGCTGCCAAACACATCCATATATTCTGTCAGGGTCAGAATGGCAACGCCGTTGCCGCCGAGCTTGATTTCACTTTTCTCCGGGTCTGCCAGGTAGGCAGTGTCTGCATCCTCATGTACAATCGCTTTTTCAATCATAAAATTAATTGTGCGATCTATGGATGAAACAACATCCTCGCGTTGTGTGATCCGGTACTGACAGATCAGGCTCCAGATGGTGCTGGC
>CAVKRN010000013.1:0-35410 GCA_963658695.1 bacterium | reverse complement strand
CTGGAAAATCCAGAGGGATTCCGGAAGCTCTTTGATGGGCGGTTGACCTGCTTTGCACAGATAGCTTTTTAAATAAGACTGCGAAACGGCGCCGGACGGGTAATCCCAGATTTTGGCTCCGTTCATCTCTTCCTCGAGGAGGGCTGTTTGGAAGGTCGGTTCGAGCGACAATCCGAAGCGAAAAAATTCGTTATAGCGGGCAGCCTTCATCCTGTCAGATAATTCGGCTAAATCGCAGAGCTCGGCATGCACGAGGACATCTGCCTTCAGCCATCGGACAAGAGTCTTGTGATGCCGGACATAATTCATAGCAAGGGTCTGTGCCTTGTGCCATGCCTGTTCGATGTCGGTATCGGAGGCGTGCACAACAAAGGCACGCTCACTGCCGGAACAGATGGACAGAAACACCACATGACCGGCCGGAGGCAGACAGTACGAAGGCTGATGTTCTTCAAGTGAGGAGAAAACGTACTCGCGAAGCGTGCGGCATTTCTCAATAAACAGCCGGAGATTTCTGGATATCTGCATGCATAGACCCTCTGATTGTTATAATGCCTGCTCTGGGTTTTACGCTTCCTTCTTCTCACCGCTCAGATGTGGCTGCAGCAGACGGAACAGAAGCCGTCCCAAAGGGCCGCCGAAGAAAATCTGCCATGCAAGGGCCATGGGGAAATTCATGGCTGCGGTCTCGAGCCAGGTGCCGACAAGGCCGGCGTCGCTCCAGTCCTTGAACAGGATAGTTGCGACGAGGCTCATGGAAGGGCACATCAGGCAGACCGTAAGCGAGCACCGGATCAGCAGCATCCAGATAAAGGGCATGTCCTTTGTTACCACGCGGTTCGTCAGATACATGACCGGCCGCTCCATGACAAAGAGCTCCAGGATGATGGCAACCGGCCACATGATCCGCAGCTCGCCAAAGGCCATCAGGAACACCTGATCCGTCATGCCGCCGATGTTCAGAGCAATGTTATAGCAAATCATAGCATACACCATGATAAACGCCATAAGAACGGTGAAAATAAAGTTTTCCAGTTTGTTTCTGGGCATAATAATACACTCCTTCCGAGAATGCCTGTGTTGTTCGTTATCACCCCGGAAAGAGTGTGCGTTTCCAATAAAAGACCAGTGTTGCGAGTGGGGCGGGCGCCCCGGATTCAATTGTAACCGGGGCATCATATCACAGATTCGGAAGGGATGTAAGTTAAATGTTTAGCCTCCGTCTCGATTTTCATTCGGAAAACCTGTAACAGTTCACTCACCAACCAAGCTCCGCCAGGACCCGTCGCTGGCTGACATCTGTACAGTAACGAAATATGGCAGGTGCTAAACAGATACTCAAAATGTTCTTGCATCGCATAGACCGGTGGTGTATAGTGGTCACAAGTAGTTCAATTTAATATCACGTTAAACCGATGAAGCGGAGATAACGCAGGCAAAGGAACTTCCAGAGAGCCGGGGAGGATGGGAACCCGGCAGTAGCACCTGTTTGCAAATGGACCGCGGAGGGTGTGAGGAAAGCGGAATTTTATAATCCGGCGAGTATTTCACAACGTAAGGGCATACGTCAGTTGCCCGGGATATGTTGGTATCCGGTGAGCGCATAGAATGTCTGCAAAAGGGCAGGGGGCTAACAGAGGTCTTCCATTTTTCCTTTTCTGGTATCTGTGAATCAAGGTGGCACCGCGGTTGGGAGTGTCGCATCGTAAGCGAAGCAATCGTCCTTGATAAGAATCTCTTCAATGAAGCGTCGAAGGGACTCTTGTCAAGGACTTTTTGTATACTAAGGAGAATCCGATGAACATCAGACCATCATACGAAGAAGTGCTTCAATACGCCAAGGCGGGGGACTATCGCCGGATTCCGGTGAGCACCGAGATCCTCTCGGACCTGTATACACCCATACAGATTCTGCAGAAGCTCAAGAACGTGTCCTCCCACTGCTACCTTCTGGAATCGGCAGAGGCCCAGGAAAAATGGGGACGCTACACCTTCCTTGGCTACGATCCGACGATGGAAATCACCTGCCGGGATGGCCACATGAAGGTAGGAGCCCTATCCTTCGAGACGAAGGACCCGGGAGCCTCCATCCGGCAGATCCTTGACGAGTACCGGGCACCGCGGCTGGATTACCTTCCGTCCTTTGCCGGCGGGTTGGTCGGATATTTTGCCTACGATTACCTGAAATACGCCGAGCCCTCGCTCCATCTGGACGCCGATGACTCAGAGAAATTCAACGATGTGGATCTGATGCTCTTCGACAAGGTAATTGCCTTCGACAACCTGCGGCAGAAGATCGTTCTCATCGTCAATATCGATTTGCGCGAAGCGGAGACGTCCTACAAGAGGGCTGGGCGGGAGCTGGAGGAGCTGATCGACCTCATCCGCAACGGCGAGATGAAGGAAGAGCCGGGCGGTGTTCTGACGTCGGAGATCACTCCGCTATTTGATAAGGAGCGCTACTGCCAGATGGTGCGCACGGCGCAGCACCATATTAAGGAAGGCGACATCTTTCAGATCGTGCTTTCGAACCGTCTGGAGGGCAGCTATGAGGGGAGTCTTTTGAATTGCTACCGCGTGCTGCGGACGCTGAACCCGTCTCCGTACATGTTCTATTTTGCAGGAACGGATGTGGAGGTGGCGGGGGCTTCGCCGGAGACTCTGGTCAAGCTCGAGGACGGTGAGCTCCACACCTTCCCGCTGGCGGGTACAAGGCCACGGGGCAAGACCTTAGAGGAGGACGAGGCACTGGAGGCGGGGCTCCTTGCGGATGAGAAGGAGCTGGCCGAGCACAACATGCTGGTGGACCTTGGCCGCAACGACATCGGTAAGATTTCGGAGTTCGGGAGTGTGAAGGTGGAGCGCTACCACGAGGTGCTGAAGTTCTCCCACGTGATGCACATCGGTTCTACGGTCCGGGGCCAAATACGAAAGGATCTGGACGCCCTTGACGCGGTGGATTCCATCCTGCCGGCCGGGACACTCTCCGGCGCACCGAAGATCCGGGCCTGCCAGCTGATCAATGATCTGGAGAACAACAAGCGGGGGATTTACGGCGGCGCCATCGGCTACATCGATTTTACCGGGAATCTGGATACCTGCATTGCCATTCGCATCGCCTACAAGAAGAACGGCAAGGTGTTCGTCCGAAGCGGAGCCGGGATTGTAGCGGATTCGGTTCCGGAGAAGGAATACCAGGAGTGCATCAATAAGGCAAGGGCCGTTGTGTCGGCACTGGAGGCAGCCAATGACGTTACTGATTGATAATTACGACAGCTTTTCCTACAACCTGTACCAGATGGTGGGCGCCATCGATCCGGACATCACGGTCCTGCGAAACGATGAGAAGACGGTGGAGGAGATCCGGGAGCTGCATCCGGACCGCATCATCTTATCCCCGGGACCGGGAAGGCCTGCCGATGCCGGGATCTGTGAGGAGCTGGTGAAAAAGCTCCGAACCAGCGGGATTCCGATTCTGGGTGTCTGCCTGGGGGAGCAGGCCATCTGCGAGGCCTATGGCGGCGTAGTCGGCTATGCGAAGGAGCTGATGCACGGCAAGCAGTCTTTGACGGAGATTGACCAGGAAAGTCAAATCTTCAAGGGACTTCCGGGCAAAATACCGGTGGCGCGCTACCATTCGCTGGCAGCGGAGGAGGCGTCACTGCCGAATACGCTGAAGGTGATTGCCCGAACAGACGACGGCGAGGTGATGGCTGTACAGGATACGGAGTATCCGGTTTACGGTTTGCAGTTTCATCCGGAATCCATTATGACGCCGGACGGTGCGGCGATTCTGGAGAATTATTGTGCGATGAAGGGAGAGAGCGATGATTAAGGAAGCCATTATTAAGATTGTCAGCAAAGAAGATCTTACCTACGAAGAAGCCAGAGATACGATGCTGGAAATTATGAAGGGCGAGACGACACCGACGCAGAATGCGGCGTTCCTGGCGGCCCTTTCTACGAAATCCACCAAGGCAGAGACCATTGATGAGATTTCCGGCTGTGCGTATGCGATGCGTTCACTGGCAACACCGGTGCCGCACCCGGGCATGGAGGTGCTGGAGATTGTCGGAACAGGCGGCGATGGCGCACATTCCTTTAACATTTCCACGACGACGGCTATGGTGGTGGCAGCCGGCGGCGTAAAGGTGGCTAAGCACGGCAACCGCGCTGCCTCCTCCCTTTCCGGGACAGCGGACTGCCTGGAAGCGCTGGGGATCAATATTCAGCAGGATCCGGAGCTGTGCCGCAAGATGCTGGAGGAAGCAGGATTTTGCTTTATGTTCGCCCAGAAGTACCACGCGGCGATGAAATACGTTGGACCCATCCGTAAGGAGCTGGGCTTCCGCACGGTATTCAACATTTTAGGACCGCTGACCAATCCGGCGAAGCCGGAGATGTTCCTCTTGGGCGTGTATGATGAGTATCTGGTGGAACCCGTGGCTAAGGTGCTGAGCTCCCTGGGTGTAAAGCGGGCGCTGGTTGTATACGGAAAGGATCGCATGGATGAGGTTTCTGTCAGCGCGCCGACGACGGTCTGCGAGCTGCGGGACGGGTTCTATCGCACCTTTGAGATCAAGCCGGAGGACTTCGGTCTTGCCCGCGGGACGAAGGAAGAGATCGTCGGCGGCTCTCCCGAGGAGAATGCCGAAATCACCAGAGGAATCCTGAACGGCACCATCACCGGCGCAAAGCGCAACATTGTTCTGATGAATGCCGGCTGCGCGCTGTATGCCGGAAAGGCAGCAGCGTCCATCGAAGAGGGCGTGAAGCTGGCAGCAGAGCTGATCGACTCCGGTGCAGCGCTAAAGACGCTGGAGAAGGTGGCAGAGGTCAGCAATTCCTGAGGATGCCATATCTGTTTTGCACCGCATACGCGGGTTTTTCCTTGCATTCGGAAAACCCCGATGCAGATGACGAAAGAGGAGTGTATGGGAAATATTCTGGATGAGCTGGCGGATTACGCGCGGCTCCGTGTCGAAAGGGCGAAGGCGCAAAAGCCGCTGGAACAGATCCGGGAGGAAGCCTTTGCCATATACCGCGCAGAGCATGCGGATTCATTGCATGGCCAATGTGCAGGTTCATCGGACGGTCTGGATTTGGGCACATCGAACGGCCGACATGCAGGTGCATCGGGCGGCCTGAGCATTGGTACCGGAAGGAAATCTGCGGTGGGGCGAGGAGATTTTGCCTTCGAGAGAGCTCTTTCCGAGGGTGATGAAATCCACTTTATCTGTGAGTGCAAGAAGGCATCGCCCTCCAAGGGACTGATCGCCCCCCACTTTCCGTACCTGGAGATTGCCAGAGAGTATGAGGCAGCGGGCGCTTCGGCCATCTCGGTCCTGACAGAGCCCAAGTGGTTTCTGGGCTCGCTTGACTATCTTCGGGACATCGCGGCAGACGTACGGATTCCCTGCCTTCGCAAGGATTTTACGGTGGATCCCTACATGATTTACGAAGCCAAAACAGCGGGCGCCTCGGCCATCCTTCTGATTGCGGCGCTCCTTGACACGAAGACCATCGAGTCCTATCTGCAGATTGCAGATCAGCTGGGATTATCTGCCATTGTGGAAGCACATGATGAAGCGGAGGTGGCCTCTGCGGTGGCGGCCGGAGCCAGGATCATCGGCGTGAATAACCGGAACCTGAAGGATTTCACGGTGGACATTCACAACAGCATCCGCCTGCGGAGTCTTGCTCCGTCCAATGTAATCTTCGTGGCGGAGTCAGGCATTCGAACTCCGGAGGATGTGGAAACGCTGCGGCAAAACGGCGTCAATGCGGTACTGATCGGTGAGCAGCTGATGCGGGCCGAGGGCCCCGGGAAGGAGCTGGCAAGGCTCCGGGGCGACGACGGGAATACGCCGGTTCGCATCAAGCTATGCGGACTTCGGACCCGGGAGGACGTGGATGCTGTGAACGCCGTGCAGCCGGAATATGCTGGTTTTATTTTTGACAAGACAAGGCGCCGGTACATTGCGCCGGAACAGGCAGAAGAGCTGCGGAAGGCGCTGGATTCGCGGATTCGACCGGTAGGCGTTTTTGTGGATGCGAGTGTGCAGGAAATTGTGGATGTCCTTGGAACCTGCCGCCTGGATGCGGTGCAGCTCCACGGAAGTGAGAGCAACGAAGACATTGCCGCTCTTCGCGCGCAGGCAAAGGCAGCCTTCCCGGAGCGGGAGCTGTTCATCATCAAGGCGTTTCGTGTGGACAGCGAGGCAGATATTCGGCTTGCGGAAGCGTCGGCGGCGGATATGGTTTTGCTGGATAACGGGGCGGGCGGAACCGGCGAAGCCTTTGACTGGTCACTTCTTACCGGATGCCGAAGGCCTTATATGCTGGCCGGCGGGCTGACGCCGGGCAATGTGCAGGATGCGATAACGCAGTGCCGGCCATGGGGCGTGGATGCGAGTTCTTCGCTGGAAACGGACGGAAGGAAGGATTCGGAGAAGATCCGGTGCTTTGCGGCAAGTGTGCGCAGCGCTGCGAAGACACCGAATACAATTTGAGCAGAAAGGAATGCAGGAAATGACGAATCAAAACGGCAGATTTGGAGTGCACGGAGGACAGTACATTCCGGAGACACTGATGAATGCGGTGATTGAGCTGGAGGAGGCCTACAACCACTATAAGGATGATCCGGAGTTCAACCGCGAGCTGACGGACCTGTTCAACGATTACGCAGGTCGTCCCAGCCGCCTGTACTATGCAGAGAAGGTCACAAAGGACCTGGGCGGAGCGAAGATCTACTTAAAGCGTGAGGATTTGAATCACACCGGTGCGCACAAGATCAACAACTGCCTTGGCCAGGCTCTTCTTGCTAAGAAGATGGGCAAAACAAGACTGATCGCGGAGACCGGGGCAGGCCAGCACGGCGTTGCGACGGCAACCGTGGCGGCACTTCTGGGCATGGAGTGCGTTGTCTTCATGGGCAAGGTGGACACGGAGCGCCAGGCTCTGAACGTATATAAAATGAAGCTCCTGGGCGCAGAGGTGGTGCCGGTAACCGATGGAACCGGGACGCTGAAGGATGCGGTTTCCCAGGCGATGCGGGAATGGACGAGCCGCATTTCGGATACGCATTACTGCCTCGGATCGGTGATGGGTCCCCATCCCTTCCCGACAATTGTCCGTGATTTCCAGGCCGTGATTTCCAAGGAGATCAAGCAGCAGATTCTGGAGAAAGAGGGACGGCTCCCGGACACCGTCATTGCCTGCGTGGGCGGCGGCTCCAATGCCATCGGCACCTTCTACCATTTCATTGACGATCCGTCGGTGGAACTGATCGGGTGCGAGGCGGCTGGACGCGGCATCGATACGTTTGAAACGGCAGCGACCATCAATACCGGACGCCTTGGGATTTTCCATGGAATGAAGTCGTATTTTTGCCAGAATGAGGACGGACAGATTGCACCGGTGTATTCCATCTCGGCCGGACTGGATTATCCGGGCATCGGACCGGAGCATGCGTACCTGCATGATATCGGCAGGGCTACTTATGTGCCGGTGACCGATGAGGAGGCTGTGCAGGCCTTTGAATATCTCTCGAAGACGGAGGGCATCATACCTGCTATCGAGAGCTCCCACGCACTGGCCTATGCCATGAAGATTGCGCCGAAGATGGATAGGGATAAGATCATCGTGATCACCGTTTCCGGACGCGGTGACAAGGACTGTGCCGCCATTGCAAGATACCGCGGAGAGAACATCGCACTGGATGCGGAATAGTACACTCGGCTATGCCTGATGGCATAGCCTCCTGTTTGGAGTGGTTTTCCTTGCAGGAAAACGCACTCCCACATCGGAGAATTCGCCTGCGCGAAATTCTCCTCGTGCATGCAGGGAGGGATACTCGGCTATGCCTGATGGCATAGCCTCCTGTTCGGGGGGTGGGCTGTGCAGATGCCCGCTGGCGACGGGTCCTGGCGGAGTTGTCCGATCAGGGGACGCTCTCGCTCCATCCTCGGACCTAGCGGTGCTAAGCTCGCACAAAACGCTCGCAAGCACCGAGGCCTCGCAAGGCCCCTGATCTGGACATTCTCCGCCACCCTGTCGACTGGCGGGCGTGCACACGATATATAGGAAGGACATACAATGAGCAGAATTGAAAATGCGTTTAAGGACCACAAGGCATTCATTGCCTTTATTACGGTAGGTGATCCGGATCTGGAAACCACAAAGAAGGTGGTAAGAGCAGCGGTCGAAAACGGAGCGGATCTGATCGAGCTGGGAATTCCCTTCTCGGATCCGACAGCAGAGGGACCGGTGATCATGGAAGCGGATAATATAGCGCTCAAGGCCGGAACGACGACGGATAAGGTGTTCGAGCTGACAAAAGAGCTGCGGGAGGATATCGACATTCCGATGGTATACATGACCTATGCCAATGTCGTGTTCTCGTATGGAATGGAGAAGTTTGCGAAAAAGGCGGCGGATGCCGGGATCGACGGAATTATCCTGCCGGATGTTCCGTATGAGGAAAAAGAGGAGTTCGATGCCGTCTTTGCACCGTTGGGAATGGATCTCATCTCTATGATCGCACCCACGTCGGAGAACCGGATTGCCAGGATCGCCAAAGAAGCGAAGGGCTTTATTTACATGGTTTCTTCTCTTGGCGTCACGGGAACCAGAAGTGAGATTACAACAGATATCGGCAAGATGACTGAATTGGTCAAAGCCAATACTAACGTCCCTTGTGCAGTGGGTTTTGGCATTTCCACACCGGAGCAGGCAGCGAAGATGGCGGCACTTTCCGATGGCGCCATTGTGGGCTCAGCGATCATCAAAATCATTGCAAAGCATGGCACCGAGGCGGCAGGACCGGTGGGTGAGTATGTTAAGGGTATGGCAGACGCGGTGCACGCGCTGCAGTAGGCTGCGAGTATTGGTTACCTGTCGACTAAGGAAATGCCGATTAAATCAGCATTTCCCTAAGTGACAGAGGGGCTACTCCGTTAACCTGTCGCGGGTTGGCTTCTGTACAAAAAGGAAACGAAAAAAGGAGCGGCATCCCGGATGGTCTGGGATGTCGCTCCTTTTCAATAAAGATGGTGCTATGTAACGATAGCGCGGCGTTTTCTTATGGAAACACTGATTAAATCAGCATCTCTTTAGAACTTGCCCTGCTCAGCAGCGAGTGCTACGGATACAGCAGTAGATACGGTTGCGCCAACCATCGGGTTGTTGCCCATTCCGATCAGACCCATCATCTCAACGTGAGCCGGTACGGAAGAGGAGCCTGCGAACTGTGCATCACTGTGCATACGGCCAAGCGTATCGGTGAAGCCATAGGAAGCCGGGCCTGCTGCCATGTTGTCCGGGTGAAGTGTACGGCCGGTGCCGCCGCCGGAAGCAACGGAGAAGTACTTCTTGCCGGCTTCGAGTCTTTCCTTCTTGTAGGTGCCTGCAACCGGGTGCTGGAAACGAGTCGGGTTGGTGGAGTTACCGGTGATGGAGATATCTACGTTCTCCTTCCACATGATAGCGACACCTTCCTGTACATCGTCCGCGCCGTAGCAGCGAACCTTTGCACGAGGGCTGGAAGCATCCTTGGAGTAGCAGGTCTCGGAGAGAACCTTCAGCTCGCCGGTGAAGTAGTCGTACTCGGTCTCAACATAGGTGAAGCCGTTGATACGGGAGATGATCTTGGCAGCATCCTTTCCAAGACCGTTCAGGATAACGCGCAGAGGCTTCTGACGAACCTTGTTGGCCTTGTCGGCGATACCGATGGCACCCTCAGCAGCTGCGAAGGACTCGTGGCCTGCCAGGAATGCGAAGCACTCGGTGTTCTCCTCAAGGAGCATCTTGCCGAGGTTACCGTGGCCGAGACCTACCTTGCGGCGGTCAGCAACGGAGCCGGGAATGCAGAAGGACTGAAGGCCTTCGCCGATAGCAGCAGCTGCCTCGTCGGCCTTGCGGCAGTTCTTCTTGATAGCGATGGCTGCACCAACGGTGTAAGCCCACTTTGCATTCTCGAAGCAGATGGGCTGAATGCCCTCTACCAGATGGTAGACATCAAGACCTGCTGCCTCAGTGATGGTCTTGCACTCCTCAACGGAGGAAATGCCGTACTTGCTCAGTGTGGCAAGAATCTGGGGCTCTCTTCTTTCATAAGATTCAAATAATGCCATTTCGTTTTCCTCCTTCTGAATTACTGTTTTCTGGGATCAATGAAACGAACTGCGTCTGCAACACGGCCGTACTTGCCGGATGCCTTCTCAAGAGCAGTAGCCGCATCATCACCGGCCTTGATGAAGTCCATCATCTTGCCGAAGTTCACGAACTTGTAGCCGATGATCTCATCGTTCTCATCCAGAGCAAGCTCTGTGATGTAGCCATCGGTCAGCTCAAGGTAGCGAGGTCCCTTCTCCAGTGTGCCGTAGGTGGTACCAACCATGGAACGAGTGCCCTTGCCAAGGTCCTCAAGGCCGGCACCGATCTGCAGTCCATCCTCGGAGAATGCGCTCTGGGAACGTCCGTAAACGATCTGCAGGAACAGCTCTCTCATTGCAGTGTTGATGGCATCGCAGACAAGGTCTGTGTTCAGAGCCTCCAGAACCGTCAGTCCGGGAAGAATCTCAGCAGCCATAGCTGCGGAATGAGTCATTCCGGAACATCCGATGGTCTCGATCAGTGCCTCCTGAATGATGCCGTCCTTCACGTTCAGGGACAGCTTACATGCGCCCTGCTGCGGAGCACACCAGCCAACACCGTGTGTGTAGCCGGAGATGTCCTTTACCTCTCTCGACTTAACCCATTTTGCCTCTTCCGGAATCGGAGCTGCGCCATGGTGCACGCCCTGGTGAACGACGCACATGTCTTTTACTTCCTGTGAGTAAACCATAAAAGTTCTCCTTCCTTACAAATAAGTTCAATGGCAACTTTGTTATTAAAGTAACATGGCCGCTAAAATTATACGGCGCGCCAACAACGTTAGACAATGCTAACAACCGCAGCCCACCATCTCCGCCAGAACCCGTCGCTGGCGGTCGCATGGGGCACATGAATACGGATATTTTTACTAAAATACGCGAAAATTTAACTGCAAACTTGTGCTAAATCGCCGATTACTCCCTTTTCATGAGGGATGTGCTTTGGTAGAATGTAATCAGGCTCAACCATACCAAGGGAGGTAATCTTTATGAGTAAGAACGAAATGCTGGCGATGATTCTTGCCGGCGGTCGCGGAAGCCGACTCAAGGACCTGACGAACAAGGTCGCAAAGCCGGCGGTTTCCTATGGCGGTAAATATCGGATTGTCGATTTTCCGTTGTCCAATTGTGCGAACAGCGGCATTGATGTAGTCGGCGTCCTGACCCAGTATGAGTCGGTTCTTCTGAACTCCTATGTGGCAGGAGGAAAGAGCTGGGGATTGGATACCAGAGATGGCGGCGTGTTCGTTCTTCCGCCCCGCGAAAAGGCAGATGCGAATCTGAACGTGTACCGCGGGACAGCCGATGCCATTTCACAGAACATCGACTTTATTGATCAGTATGATCCGGATTACATTCTGATTCTCTCGGGTGATCACATCTACAAGATGAATTATGACAAGATGCTCTCTTATCATAAGGAGAATAAGGCAGATGCGACGATCGCAGTTATCGGCGTCCCGGAGAAGGAAGCAAGCCGTTTTGGCATTATGAATACGGACGGACACGGCCATATCACCGAATTCGAGGAGAAGCCGGAGCACCCGAAGTCAAATCTGGCGTCCATGGGTATCTATATTTTCTCTTGGAAGACCATTCGCAAGATCCTGACGGAGGATAAGGACAATCCGGATTCGAGCCATGACTTTGGCAAGGACATCATTCCGAGACTCTTAAATGATGGGAAGACGCTGATGGCCTATGAATTCAGCGGCTATTGGAAGGATGTCGGAACCATCGATTCCCTCTGGGAGGCGAATATGGACCTCTTGGATGAGAACAATGCGCTGAATCTGGACGATGAATCCTGGAAGATTTATACCGAGGACGCTTCGGAGCTGCCGCAGTATGTAGGACCGGAAGCGGAGATCGATGTAGCATATATTACTCAGGGCTGTCATATCGAGGGCGCGCTGAAGCATTCCGTGGTGTTCACCAATGTAACGGTGAGCAAGGGCGCGAAGGTCATCGACTCCGTGCTGATGCCGGGGGCGATTGTGGAGGAAGGTGCTGTTGTGACCAGGGCACTGGTGGCCAACAAGGTTCGCGTTGGAAAAGGCGCGGTTGTCGGCAACGGTGACAGTGAGAATATCACACTGGTTGCCAAGAATGTGAAGGGGGTTGAGTAAGATGATCAACGCATTTGGAATCGTCACGGCCTCCAATGGCCGCTATCATGTAGAGGGAATGGAGGACTATCGCCCCATCGGTGCATTTTCCTTCCTCGGGAGATATCGGATCGTCGATTTCCCGATCTCGAATCTCTCCAACAGCGGGATTGACCGCATTCAGGTCTACGCAAGCCAGAACCCGCGTTCACTGGCAGAGCACCTGAGCAATGGCCAGCGCTACAATATTAATGCCAAGCGCGGCAAGCTTCAGATCCTGTTCAATCAGGACAGCCGGGTCAATGCGATTTACAACACGGATATCGCAGCGTATCTTGACAACATTGAAGTGATCGAGAGAATGCAGCAGCCGTATGCAGTTATTACGGCAGGAAATATGGTATTCCAGCAAGATTACCAGCAGGCGCTGCAGCAGCATGTGGAGAGCGGGGCGGATGTAACGCTTCTGTACCACAAGACGGATAAAGGCGATGTGGGCTTCCGCAACTGCGCGCTGCTCCACCTCAACCGCCAGAAGGGTGTGAAGAGTATTCATATCAATGACGGATCGTCGGCATCGGCCAATGTCTTCATGGATACGTACATTATGAGCAAGGAGATGCTGCTGAAGCTGATCCACGATGCCAAGAAGCATTCCTCCATTTTCAATCTGACCGACATCCTGAATCTGGAGAATGAGAACCTCGACATCCGCGGACTGCAGCACAAGGGATCCTATTTTGCAGCGGTGTATGATCTTCTGAGCTACTACCGTGCGAATATGGAGCTTCTGGAGTACGCACAGGCCCGTCAGCTGTTCTCCTCCAGCTGGCCGATTTATACACAGACAACCGATGCCTGCCCGGTTCATTACTTTGAAGGCGCGAAGGTCTGCAATTCGATGGTGGCCAATGGATCCAAGATCTACGGAACCGTAGAGAATTCGGTCATCGGGCGCGGCGTAGAAGTCTGCAAGGGTGCCGTTGTAAAGAACTGTCTGATTCTGGGGCACAGCGTTGTCGGTGAAGGTGTTCACCTGGAGAACCAGATTGTCGACAAATGGGTACAGGTGGTCAATGTGAAGGAGCTGGTTGCCGATCCGAATTGTCCCGGATACGTTCGCAGGGACGACGTATTGTAATCTCACAACGTTACTGTACAGACGCCGCCCTGTTGCTTGGCTGGCGAGTGAACTGTTACCTCACAACGAATCTTGTCCCCGGGCGGGGAGGAAGGTTATTGACTTTCCTCCCCGCCCGGTTTATATTCACTTACGGCGGGGTTAGAAGATCCTAACCTCTGCCGTTTGGGGTATAAAGCGGCTGTTTAAAGCAGATGTAAAATCAGTCGGTGCAGGCTTGCGCCGGCGGCTGTGATCTGCGATGATAGGCTGCGGCGATAAAAGAGATGCCTGCAGGAGCAGGCGGCATGAAGGAGGACATTTTATGCTACAGAACGAGGCCTGGAAGGGCTTTGAAGGCAACATCTGGAAGCGCGAGTGCAATGTTCGCGATTTCATCCAGAAGAACTACACCCCCTACGATGGAGACGAGAGCTTCCTTGCAGATCCTACGGATGCAACGAACAAGCTCTGGGGAAAGCTGCAGGAGCTTCAGAAGGCAGAGCGCGAAAAGGGCGGCGTTCTGGACGAGGAGACTGAGGTTGTTTCTTCTCTGACAGCATATGGTCCCGGATATATCGATGAGTCCATGAAGGATCTGGAGCAGGTTGTCGGCCTTCAGACCGATAAGCCGCTCAAGCGTGCCTTCATGCCTTTCGGCGGAATCCGCATGGCAGAGGAAGCCTGCGAGATGTACGGCTATACGCCGAACCCGGAGCTGCACAAGATTTTTACCGAGTATCATAAGACACACAACCAGGCTGTGTTTGATGCTTATACGCCGGAGATGCGTGCAGCCAGAAGCAGCCACATCGTGACCGGTCTGCCGGACACCTATGGCCGCGGCCGTATCGTTGGTGACTACAGAAGAGTTGCTCTGTACGGTATCGATCAGCTGATCGCATGGAAGGAAGAGGACAAGCTCAACTGCGGCGACGGCACCATGACCGATGATGTCATCCGTCAGCGCGAAGAGATTTCCGAGCAGATTCGTGCGCTGCAGGGCATGAAGAAGATGGCTGAGGCCTATGGCTATGACATCTCCGCTCCGGCACGCGATGCCAAGGAAGCCGTACAATGGCTGTATTTTGGCTATCTTGCAGCCATCAAGACCCAGAACGGCGCAGCTATGAGCGTTGGCCGTATCTCCACGTTCCTTGATATCTATATCAATCGTGATCTTGAGAATGGAACTCTGACCGAGGAGCAGGCACAGGAGCTGGTTGACCACATCACCATGAAGTTCCGTATGGTGAAGTTCGCTCGCATCAAGTCCTACAATGAGCTGTTCTCCGGTGACCCGGTATGGGCTACCCTTGAGGTCGGCGGCATTGGCATGGACGGCCGTTCCATGGTTACCAAGAATGACTTCCGTTTCCTCCACACACTGGAGAACATGGGACCTTCCCCGGAGCCGAACCTTACGGTTCTCTACAGCAGCCACCTGCCGGAGAACTTCAAGAAGTATGCTGCGAAGATTTCCGTAACCACATCCTCCATCCAGTACGAGAACGATGATGTTATGAAGCCGGTATGGGGCGATGACTACTCCATCTGCTGCTGCGTATCCGCAACACAGACCGGTAAGGAAATGCAGTTCTTCGGCGCTCGCGCTAACCTTGCAAAATGCCTTCTGTACGCGATCAACGGCGGTGTTGATGAGAAGAACGGCAAGCAGGTAGGACCGGCTTACGCACCGATTACTTCCGAATATCTGGATTATGATGAGGTCATGAAGAAGTATGACCTGATGCTGGATTGGCTGGCTGGTCTGTATGTCAACATCCTGAACCTGATCCAGTACATGCATGACAAGTACTACTACGAGGCTGCAGAGATGGCTCTCATCGATACCGATGTACGCCGCACCTTTGCAACCGGTATCGCAGGCTTCTCTCATGTGATTGACTCCTTAAGCGCCATCAAGTACGCAAAGGTAAAGGTCATCCGCGATGAGAACGGCCTGGCACAGGACTACGAGATCGAGGGAGACTTCCCGAAGTACGGAAACGATGATGACCGTGCAGACGAGATCGGTGTATGGCTGCTGCATTCCTTCCTGGAGAAGATCAAGAAGCACCATACCTATCGTAACTCTGAGGCTACGACATCCATCCTTACCATTACTTCGAACGTAGTATACGGTAAGTTCACCGGCAATATGCCTGACGGACGCCGCGCTTGGACGCCGCTGGCTCCTGGCGCAAACCCGTCCTACGGCGCAGAGCAGAGCGGCCTTTTGGCTTCCCTGAACTCGCTGACCAAGCTCCCGTATCACTGGGCTCTGGATGGCATCTCCAATACGCAGACCATGAACCCGGGCGCACTGGGACATGACGATGAGGAGCGCTCCAAGAACCTTGTGAACGTGATGGACGGCTACTTTGATCAGGGTGCACACCACCTGAATGTCAACGTATTCGGCAAGGATAAGCTTCTGGACGCTATGGAGCATCCGGAAAAGCCTGAGTATGCGAACTTCACCATCCGCGTATCCGGCTACGCTGTAAAGTTCATCTCGCTGACCAGAGAGCAGCAGGAAGACGTTATCTCCAGAACCTTCCACGACCACATGTAATCGTTGGTTTGAAGGGTTATGAAACCGGCACAGGCATCGCCTGCGTGAGGCTTTCGGAAGATATGACTTGGGGCAGGAGCCTTGCCGTTTGGCAGGACTCCTGCTTTGCTGTCAGAAGTCAGGAGCACCATAGGGAGGAAACATGAGTCAGGACAAGGTGCAGGGCAGGATCAACAGTATCGAAACCTTTGGCGCTGTGGATGGACCGGGCGTCCGCTATATCGTATTTTTGCAGGGATGTCGCATGCGCTGCAAATACTGCCACAACCCGGAAACCTGGGGGGACTCGGGAGAGGGTGTATATACGGAAACTGCGCCGGAGACGTTCGAAAAGGCGTGGCGCTACCATAACTACTGGAAAAATGGGGGCGGCCTTACCGTCAGCGGCGGAGAGGCACTTCTGCAGATGGAATATGTGACGGAGCTCTTCCGGTTGGCCAAGGAAAAGGACGTGCACACCGCACTGGACACCTCCGGACAGCCCTTTTCCGAAGATCCCATGGTGCTGGAGAAGTTTGATCGTCTGATGCAGGTGACGGATCTGTTCATTTTGGACATCAAGCAGATCGACCGGAAAAAGCACAAAGAATTGACCGGATGGGCCAATGATAACATTCTGGATCTTGCCATCTATCTGGCCGTCCACAGGAAGAAGATGTGGATTCGCCATGTGCTCGTACCGGGCATTACCACCGGCGAAGAGGATCTAAGGCGCCTGCGGAGTTTCATTGATCATCTGCGGGACATCGATCCGGAGTGTGTGGACCGCGTGGAGGTCCTGCCGTACCATACGATGGGCATTGCCAAGTACGAAAAGCTGGGCATTGCATATCCGCTGGAGGGCGTAGAGACGCCGACAAAGGAGCAGATTCAGACGGCAGAAGAGATTCTGGTGCATTGAATTCTGGCATATAGATACCAAAAAGCCGGCACCTTTCGGGTGTCGGCTTTTTGGCGAATAAAAGAAAATAGAGAATATGTATAGTAAGCGATTCCGCGGAGAACCGCGAACTACCAATATTGGGGGTACCCCGGAGATTATTCTCCGGATGCACCGTAGTTGGAGAGTACCCGCGCGGAAGGATCGTTGACGTTGCAGCCTTCCCAGCTCTTGTTGGGCATCCAGAAATCCGGAATCATCTGGCTCTGGCCCGGGTAGTATTTTTCGAAGAGCTCGCGGTACAGGAGCGACTCCTTGGTAAAGGGAGCTGCGTGGGTGTACTTCTGACGCTTTTCTTCGAACTCTTCATCGGTATATAAGGACTCTGCATATTCGATCAGGTCGTTCCGGAGGGAGTGGCCTACGGCATCCGAGAAGGCAGCCTTCTCGCGCATCAGGATGGATTCGGGAATCAGCTGATCCTCCTCAAAGGCGTGACGGACCAGGTACTTGCCGATGCCGTACTTGTTCAGTTTCTTCTCCGGATCGATGTGCATGACGTAATCCACAAAGTCAATGTCACCGAAGGGTACACGGGCTTCCAGCGAGTTTACGGAGATGCAGCGGTCCGCGCGGAGAACATCGTAAACGTTGATCTCACGAATGCGCTTCTCAGCCTCCTTCTGGAAGGCGTCTGCACTGGGCGCAAAATCCGTATATTTGTATCCGAACAGCTCATCCGAAATCTCACCGGTGAGGATAACGCGGATATCGGTGTTCTCGTGAATCCACTTGCACACAAGGTACATGCCGATGGAGGCACGGATGGTGGTGATATCAAAGGTTCCAAGGGCAGCCACAACGGGCTCAAGGGCGCCGATGACGTCGTCTCTTGTGATGATTACCTCGTGGTGATTGGAATGGATGTACTCGGCAACCTGACGCGCGTACTTAAGGTCAATGGCGTCAATGTCCATACCAATGGAGAAGGTCTCCAGAGGCTTATCCATCAGCTTGGCAGCTGCGCCGCAGACAAGAGAGGAATCCAGTCCGCCGGAGAGAAGATAGCCGACCGGCGCATCTGCATCCAGACGCTTCTCAATGCCGCGCATAAGCTTGTCGTGAATGTTCTTGGAAATGGTGTCCAGATCATCCTCGTTGTAGTAATCCACGGCCGTCAGATCGCGGTAGGTATGGAAGGTTCCATCCTTGTAATAGCAGCCGGGAGGGAAGGGCAGGATCTTGTCGCACAGCTCAATCAGGTTCTTGGGCTCGGAGGCAAAGAGAATAACGCCGTTCTTATCGTAGCCGTAATAAAGAGGACGAATACCGATCGGATCCCGGGCGGCAATGTATTCCTTTGTTTTGGCATCATAGATAATAAGAGCATACTCTGCATCGAGGAGGCGGAACATGTCCACGCCATACTCCTCATAGAGAGGAAGCAGGATCTCGCAGTCGCTCTCGGATACAAAGGTGTATCCACGGCCCTTCAAGTATTCCTTCATCGGGCGGAATCCGTAGATCTCACCGTTGCAGACCACGTAGCTGCCATCCCGTTCAAACGGCTGCATGCCTTCCGGCGTCAGTCCCATGATGGACAACCGGTTAAAGCCTAAGAATCCGCATCCGGTATCCACCAGGCGGGAATCGTCCGGGCCTCTGGTAATGGTCTTGGCAAGAGCAGCAGCGGCATCATCTCTCCGCGCGGATGCGCCGCAGTAACCTAGAATTGAGCACATAACATATTCTCCTTATTCGTTAACTGGTTTCGCATATAAAAACGAAGCGGCAAAGAGCTCGTTCTTACCGGAAACCTGAAATCTGTGAATCCATACTCACAGAATACATAATTGGTAAGAAGCCGACCTCTTTGCCGCTTCGTTTCTTAATACGTGGCATTATTGCGCCGCAAGTCGTGATTGTCAAGGAAAAGTTATCGCGCATCGCTCACACGTGTCTGTCGGCGTAACCGTTCACTCGCCAGCCAAGCGACGGGGGAATGAACTGCAATCATCCCCGAGCCCTGCGAGAAATCTACCCAACACATTTCGGATCATCCCTTCCTGTTTTGTCCAGAACTGCCGAAAATGCGCTCTGTATGTATTAGTGTATACAAAATGCCTTGACAGCGTTTTTTCAATATGATAAACCTACGGACAGACAAGCAAAGGCGCTTTGAGAACAGGATAACTGTATCTCAAGGTGCCTTTTTGCAGTTGTCTTAGAGGAAACCGGGAAGACAGCACGGGATATGGTTTGGGAGACGATGTTTTCCATTGACGGAATTGAACCCCGGTGTCTTCGAGACAGCCAGTATTGCAGTAAAGGAATAAAGGAGGAGTAGAGATTATGGAAACAATCGTATCGGTTCCTGAGATCTATGGAAGCCTGGTATTCGGCGACCGGGTCATGAAGGAGCGCCTGCCGAAGGATGTTTACAAGGCAGTGCACAAGAGCATTAAGAGCGGAAGCCATCTGGAGCTGGAGACAGCCAACACAGTAGCAGCTGTTATGAAGAACTGGGCTCTGGAGCATGGCGCAACTCATTTCACACACTGGTTCCAGCCGCTGACCGGCCTGACGGCAGAGAAGCATGACAGCTTCATTTCTCCTACCTCAGACGGAAAGGTGATCATGGAGTTCTCCGGCAAGGAGCTGGTAAAGGGCGAGCCGGACGCTTCCTCCTTCCCCTCCGGCGGACTTCGCGCAACCTTTGAGGCAAGAGGATATACCGCATGGGATCCTTCTTCACCGGCATTTATTAAGGACGGAACCCTGTACATTCCGACAGCATTCTGCTCCTACGGCGGAGAGGCACTGGACAAGAAGACACCGCTTCTTCGTTCCATGGAGGCTCTTTCCAAACAGGCAGTGAAGGTTCTTCACCTTCTTGGAAATGAGGCAGTTACCCGCGTAGATACCACCGTTGGATCCGAGCAGGAGTACTTCCTGATCGACAAGGATATGTATCTGAAGAGAAAGGACCTTCTCCTTACCGGCCGCACGCTTCTGGGTGCACCGGCTCCCAAGGGACAGGAGATGGAGGATCACTACTTTGGCGTTTTGAAGCCGAAGGTATCCGAGTACATGCACGATCTGGATCAGGAGCTTTGGAAGGTCGGCGTTCCGGCGAAGACCAAGCACAACGAGGTTGCTCCAAGCCAGCATGAGCTTGCTCCGGTATTCGAGACAGCAAACGTGGCCGTTGACCACAACCAGCTGACCATGGAGATGATGAAGAAGGTTGCGGACAAGCACAACTACGCTTGCCTTCTGCACGAGAAGCCCTTTGACGGTGTCAATGGTTCCGGTAAGCACAACAACTGGTCCATCGTAACCGACACCGGAGAGAACCTTCTGGATCCGGGCAAAACACCGGCTGAGAACGTCCAGTTCCTGGTATTTTTGCTGGCTACGATTTCCGCAGTGGATGAGTATGCAGATCTGATGCGTGTGAGCGTTGCAACGGCTGGAAATGACCACCGTCTCGGCGCCAACGAGGCACCGCCGGCTGTTATCTCTGTCTTCGTCGGCGATGAGCTGGCAGCAGTTCTGAAGTCCATCGAGGAAGGTACTGCCTTTGAGGGACAGGGCAAGAGCATCATGAACCTGGGCGCTTCGGTACTGGCGGACATCACCAAGGACACCACCGATCGCAACAGAACATCACCCTTCGCATTCACCGGCAACAAGTTCGAGTTCCGTATGCCCGGCTCTGCACTGTCGGTAGCGAACCCGAACATCGTGCTGAACACGGCCGTTGCAGATAAGCTCGAGGAGATCTACGAAGCTCTCAAGGATGTGAAGAAGGAAGATATGGATGACGAGGTACAGAAGCTCCTCAAGAAGCTTCTGGCTGAGCACAAGAAGGTTCTCTTCAACGGAAACGGATATACCGATGAGTGGATCGAGGAAGCAGCAAAGAGAGGTCTGGACAACCTGAAGTCTCTTCCGGATGCAATGCCCAGACTTATCACGAAGAAGTCCATTGACCTCTTCACCAAGCACAGTGTATTCTCTGAGGAGGAGCTGCAGTCTCGCTATGAGATCTTCCTGGAGAATTACTCCAAGACCATCCACATCGAGTCCCTGACGATGCAGGAGATGGTTCGCAAGGACTTCACAAGCGGACTTGTCAGCTACATGAAGGACGTTACCAACGAGGCACTGAAGAAGAAGCAGCTTCTTCCGAACCTCAAGTGCACTTACGAGGATGAGATCATCACAACCCTGGATGAGACCTCCGAGAAGATCAGTATTTCTCTTGCAAAGCTGGATGAGGATACCAAGACTGCGGAGAAGGAGACCGATGAGCTGACGGCTGCGAAGTTCTATCATGACACCATTCTGGCGGACATGGATGAGCTGCGTGCATCGGTAGATAAGGCAGAAGCCATCATTCCGGACGGATATCTTCCGTATCCGACATATGGCCAGATGCTCTTCTCGCTTCGCTAAGGCGATGTAACGATTCGGAGCCGCGGGAGCAATTCTGACCGGTATGGAATCGTTACAAGCAAACATTGTTACAGATAGCCAAGGAAGGGCTTATGGACAATTCCTGATCCGGATATATAGGGTCAGGAATTGTTGCTGTCCTTTCAAAATGTTCACCAAAGAGAATCAGAGAATATGAAAACATTACAGGAACAGAAAAGAAAACGGTTATATGAGGGTCTTGCCAGTGAACATGATGCCTGCGGTATCGGCACCATCGTCAACATTGACGGACACAAGGATTACCAGGTTCTGGATAATGCATTGCATATCGTAGAGAAGCTGGAGCACCGCGCGGGTAAAGATGCTACCGGAAAGGTGGGCGACGGCGTCGGTATTCTGACGCAGATCAGCCACAAATTTTTCAAGAAGGCGGCCCTTGAGGTCGGCATCAAGCTGGGCAAGGAGCGGGAATATGGCATCGGCATGTTCTTTTTCCCGCAGGACAACTTAAAGCGTACCTTTGCCATGCGCATGTTCGAGGTGATCACCAGAAAGGAAGGTCTCAAGCTTCTGGGCTGGAGAAATGTTCCGGTGCATCCGGAAATTCTGGGCGATCTTGCCAAGGACTCCATGCCATGTATTATGCAGTGCTTCATCGAGAAGCCCGAGGACGTGGAGAAGGGAATGGAGTTTGACCGCAGACTCTATGTGGTGCGCCGCGAGTTTGAGCAAAGCTCCGAGGACACCTATATCTGCTCCCTTTCCTCCAGAACCATTGTCTACAAGGGAATGTTCCTCGTGATGCAGCTGCGGAAATTCTACGATGACCTGCAGGATCACGATTATGAGACGGCCATTGCCATCGTGCACTCCCGTTTCTCCACCAATACCACACCGTCCTGGAACCGCGCGCATCCGTATCGCATGATTGCGCACAACGGCGAGATCAATACCATTCGCGGCAACATTGACCGTATGCTCGCCCGTGAGGAGACCATGTCCTCTCCGATTATGGAGAAGGATATCGATAAGATTTTCCCTGTGATCTCCGGCACGGGATCGGATTCCGCGATGCTGGACAATACGCTGGAATTCCTGTATCTCAACGGAATGCCTCTGCCCCTTGCCATGATGGTGATCGTACCGGAGCCGTGGAAGAACAACCGGTTCATGGAGCAGGACAAAAAGGATTTCTATCATTACTATGCGACCATGATGGAGCCGTGGGACGGACCGGCCGCCATCCTGTTCTCGGACGGCGATCTGGTCGGCGCAACGCTGGACCGGAACGGACTTCGCCCGTCCCGTTATTACATCACGGATGACAATCGCCTGATTCTGGCTTCGGAGGTTGGTGTTCTGGATATTGCGCCTGAGCACATCGTGAAGAAGTCAAGACTGGAGCCGGGCCGTATCCTTTTGGTGGATACTGTGCAGAAGAAGATCATCTCCGACGAGGAGTGCAAGAGCCTGTATGCAAGCCACGAGCCCTATGGCGAATGGCTGGACGGCAACCTTCTGCATCTGTCCAAGCTTCCCATTCCGAACAAGAAGATTCCGACCCACGACCAGACGCTGCGGGATCAGCTGTACAAGGTGTTCGGCTATACCTATGAGGATGTAAGGGACGACATTCTGCCGATGGCGGAAAACGGTGTCGAGCCGACGGTTTCCATGGGTCACGACGTGCCGCTGGCGGTACTGTCCCGGCAGCACCAGCTGCTCTTCAATTACTTCAAGCAGCTGTTCGCGCAGGTAACCAATCCGCCCATCGATTCGCTTCGTGAGAGGGTGGTCACCGATACCACGGTATACATTGGTTCCGATGGTGATCTTCTGAATGAAAAGGCGGAGAACTGCCGCGTGCTGGAGGTCAATCACCCCATCCTGACCGGTGTCGACATTATGAAAATAAAGTCGCTGAACCAGCCGGGCTTCCACACCGAGACGATTTCGCTGTTGTACTACAAGAATACGTCCTTAGAGCGCGCACTCGAGCAGCTCAATATTGCTGTTGACCGCGCGGCAGCAGAGGGCAAGAACATCATCATCCTTTCCGATCGCGGCGTGGATGAGAACCACGTGCCGATCCCGTCACTCTTGGCGGTATCCTCCGTGGAGCAGCACCTGGTTCGGACGAAAAAGCGCACCAAGGTCTCCATCGTTCTGGAGTCCGGTGAGCCCCGTGATGTGCACCAGATGGCAACACTTCTGGGCTTTGGCGCACGTGCCATTCACCCGTATCTTGCGCATGAGTGCATTTCCGAGCTGATCGATAAGGGAATCCTGGACAAGGATTACCATACCGCCATCGAAGACTACAACAAGGCACTTTTGTCCGGCGTGGTGAAGATTGCGGCCAAAATGGGAATTTCCACCATCCAGTCCTACCAGTCTGCTCGTATCTTTGAGGCCATCGGACTGTCCAAGGATGTGATTGACCGCTACTTTACCGGCACCGTATCCCGCGTCGGCGGCATCGGCATTCAGGAAATTGAGGAGGGCGTTGCCTTCCGTCACGATCATGCCTTCGACCCGCTGGGACTGGGCACGGATACCTCCCTTGACAGCATGGGCTTCCACTGTCTTCGCAGCGGTGAGGATAAGGAGGATCATCTCTACAGTCCGGAGACCATCATCAACCTGCAGCAGGCGGTCCGCAAAGGAAGCTATGAGCAGTTTAAGGTGTATACCGACCTGGTGGATGATTCGGGCCATCCGCACACACTGCGCGGCCTGATGGATTTTGTCCCGCAGCAGGCACCGATTCCGCTGGAAGAGGTAGAGCCGGTAGAGGATATCGTAAAGCGCTTCAAGACGGGCGCCATGTCCTACGGCTCCATTTCACAGGAAGCGCACGAGACCATGGCCATTGCCATGAACCGGCTGGGCGGCAAGTCCAACACCGGTGAGGGCGGCGAGGATCCGGCACGTTTTGGCACGGAGCGGAACTCTGCCATCAAGCAGGTGGCGTCCGGACGCTTTGGCGTTACATCGGCATACCTTGGCAGTGCTGTGGAGATCCAGATCAAGATGGCACAGGGGGCAAAGCCGGGCGAGGGCGGACACCTTCCGGGTAAGAAGGTGTACCCTTGGGTTGCCAAGACCAGATACTCCACTCCCGGCGTATCGCTGATCTCACCGCCGCCGCACCACGATATCTACTCCATCGAGGATTTGGCGCAGCTGATCTATGACCTCAAGAACGCGAACCGCTATGCGCGGATCGCCGTGAAGCTGGTATCGGAGGCCGGCGTTGGCACCATCGCCAGCGGCGTAGCCAAGGCTGGTGCGCAGGTTATTCTGGTGTCCGGCTATGACGGCGGCACCGGAGCAGCTCCGATTTCCTCCATTCATAATGCAGGACTTCCGTGGGAGCTGGGCCTTGCAGAGACGCACCAGTCTCTGATTCAGAACGGCCTTCGCGACAGAGTCTGCATCGAGACGGACGGCAAGCTGATGAGCGGCCGTGATGTTGCAATCGCAGCACTTCTGGGCGCCGAGGAGTTTGGTTTTGCCACCGCGCCGTTGGTATGCATGGGCTGCATGATGATGCGTGTCTGCAGCAAGGATACCTGCCCGGTGGGCGTAGCAACCCAGAACGAGGCGCTTCGCAAGCGCTTTGCCGGCAAGCCGGAGTATGTTATGAACTTCATGCTCTTCATTGCCAGACAGCTTCGTGAGATCATGGCATCTTTGGGCTTCCATACAGTGGCAGAGATGGTTGGACGCACGGATTGCCTCAAAAAGCGGGATACCGTGATCACCCAGAGAGCAGAGGAAGTGGATCTTTCCAAGATTCTGGATCCGGTTTACGCACACGCAGAGGCAGCACACTTTGACCGTGAGCACATTTACGATTTCCATCTGGAGAATACGAAGGATGTTTCTGTACTCCTTCCTGCCTTCCACGAGGCACTCCGCAAAGCCAAAATAACGATTCCGTCGGCCGAGCACTCCGCGGAGACAACTTTTGCCGGCACCGGCAGTGGTCCTGCCCTTCGCACCAACGAGGAGATGCAGCTGGCAGCGTCCAAGGTAAAGCCAATGGAGGTTTCCCTGAAAGTGTCCAGTACGGACCGGTCCTTTGGTACGATCCTTGGCTCGGATGTGACAAGAGTCTTCGGCGGATACCTTCCGGAGGATACCTTTGTGGTACATGCAGAGGGCGGCGGCGGTCAGTCCTTCGGCGCATTCATTCCGAAGGGACTCACGCTTCGTCTGACCGGCGATGCCAACGACGGTTTCGGAAAGGGACTTTCCGGCGGCAAGCTGGTGGTGGTTCCTTCGAAGAAGGCACCGTTTAAGGCGGAGGAGAATATCATCATCGGTAATGTGGCGCTGTACGGAGCAACGGCAGGTAAGGCTTATATCTGCGGCGTGGCCGGTGAGCGCTTCTGCGTCCGCAATTCCGGCGCAGTAGCGGTTGCGGAAGGCTGCGGTGACCACGGCCTGGAATACATGACGGGCGGCCGTGCCGTCATTCTCGGACCCACCGGCAAGAACTTTGCGGCAGGTATGTCCGGCGGTATCGCCTACGTGCTGGACAGCGATCATACGCTGTACCGCCGCATGAATAAGGATATGGATTCGCTGCAGGAGGTCACGGACAAGTACGACATTGCGGAGCTGAAGGATATTCTCATGGATTATGAGAAGGAAACCGGATCCGCACTTGCTGCAGAAATCCTTGCGGATTTCCAGAACCGCGTATCGGATTTCAAGAAGATTCTGCCGAATGACTACCAGAAAATGCTGGCAGCCATCAGCAAATATGAGGAGCAGGGCATCTCGCATGACAATGCAGTCCTGGAGGCATTTGAGGAGGTGACCGCATAATGGGCAAGGCAACAGGTTTTCTGGAATATAACCGCAAGAACAACATTGACATTCCGGTACAGGAGCGTCTGACGAATTTTAAAGAGTTTCACCGGCAAATTCCCGAGGAGGAGCGCAAAAAGCAGGGCGCCCGCTGCATGAACTGCGGCGTACCGCTTTGCCAGTCTGCCATGAAGCTTTCCGGCATGGTTACGGGGTGTCCTCTTCACAATCTGATCCCGGAGTGGAACGATCAGATTTTTCATGGACATTATGAGCACGCGTTCTCCCGTCTGATTAAGACCAGCAATTTCCCGGAGTTTACGGGGCGTGTGTGCCCGGCTCTGTGTGAGAAGGCCTGCATCAACGGCGAGTACGGCGAGCCGGTTACCGTGCACGACAATGAGCTGTTCGTCATCGAGACGGCCTTTGCCAACGGATATCTCCAGCCTAGGATCCCCAAGATCCGAAGCGGAAAAAAGGTGGCTGTCATCGGCTCCGGCCCGTCGGGTCTGGCTGCGGCGGATGAGCTCAATCACAGAGGCCATCTTGTGACGGTCTTTGAGCGGGAGGATCGCATTGGCGGACTGTTGATGTACGGCATCCCGAACATGAAGCTGGATAAGAGTGTAATCTATCGCCGTCAGCACCTGATGGAGGCAGAGGGCGTGGAGTTCCGTACCGGCGTGAATGTGGGTGTGGATATCACAGCCAAGGAGCTCCTGGCATCCTATGATGCGGTTGTCCTTGCCTGCGGCGCCAAGCAGGCCCGCAGCTTAAAGGGCGGCGATCCGAACGAGATCAAGGGCATTTACTACGCGGTGGATTTCCTGACCTCCACCACAAAGAGTCTGCTGAACCAGGGACTGGAAGCGGATGGTACCTGGAAGGATTCGGAGTCACGGGATGTAGAGACCTTCCGGAAGGGAAGTGATTTCATCAGTGCGGCCGGCAAGAACGTTGTCGTTGTCGGCGGCGGCGATACCGGAAATGACTGCATCGGAACCGTGCTGCGCCATGGCTGCAAGTCGGTGACGGCACTGGAAATGATGCCGAAGCCGCCGGTGAATCGGACGGAGTCGAACCCGTGGCCGGAGTGGCCGAAGGTCCTCAAGACGGATTACGGCCATGAGGAAGCAATTGACCGATTTGGTCACGATCCGCGCGTATATGAAACAACCGTGAAGGAGTTTCACACTAATAAAAAGGGTGAGCTGAAGGAGATTGTCACAGCAAAGGTACGCTTTGAAAACCGCCAGATGACGCTGGTGGAAGGATCGGAGAAGACCATCCCCTGTGAGCTGCTTCTGATCGCGGCCGGCTTCACCGGCTGCCAGCCGTACACAGCAGAAGCCTTTGGCGTGGAGCTGACGCAGCGCGGCGTGGTAAAGACGGAAGAGAATCTGTACGCAACAAACGTGCCGAAGGTGTTTACGGCAGGCGATATGCACCGCGGTCAGTCGCTTGTTGTATGGGCAGTGGCAGAGGGACGCCGCTGCGCCCACGACGTCGATGCCTTCCTGATGGGGTATTCGACGATGCGTGAGTCGTAACGCACATTTACAAAAATTTAAGAATCTCCCGCTAAAATCTTGGTAGAAATGTGGATTGTGGGAGATAGCATACAAGTATACAATCATGCTATCAAAACAAGTGCTGTGGACTAGACGCATTTATATCGATTCAGCAAAGGAGCTGGAATCCGGAATACCGGGTTTCGGCTCTTTTTTTGTATCTGTTTAGCACCTGACGATTTCGACATGAACTTTCCGCATGCGGACAAATTCATGATCGTAATTTTTCAAAAGGGCTTGCGACGACGGTGGAAGTGGAATCGGAGGTGCGTTGGTCACGGCAGGGAGGAGTGAGTATGGAAATCAATGTTAGTACTGTTGCATGGGTGCTCATCGCTTCGGCGCTGATCTATTTCATGCAGGCCGGCTTTGCTCTTTGTGAGGCTGGTTTGACGAGAGCCAAGAATACGGGCAACATTCTGATGAAGAACATGATGGACTTCTGCATCGGAACTCCCTGTTACTGGCTGGTTGGCTTTGGACTGATGTTCGGAAGCCTGAATCCTCTGATCGGCGGATTTGATCCTCTGATCCGCGGTGTTTACGATGCGACCAACAGCACCGTACCGCAGACAATGCCCCTTTGGTGCTACGTCATTTTCCAGACCGTGTTCTGCGCAACCGCAGCAACGATCGTGTCCGGATCCATGGCAGAGCGCACCAACTTCAAGGCCTACTGCGCATACTCTGCAGCCATTTCTCTTCTGATTTATCCCATCAGCGGACACTGGGCATGGGGCGGCGGCTGGCTTTCTACGCTGGGCTTCCACGACTTCGCAGGATCTGCAGTCGTACATAACGTCGGCGGTGTCATTGCCTGCCTCGGCGCAGCATTACTCGGACCCCGTATCGGCAAGTACGATCGCAACGGAAAGGCGAGAGCAATTCCCGGTCACAACCTGACCGCTGCAGCGCTGGGTGTGTTCATCCTCTGGTTCTGCTGGTTCGGATTCAACGGTGGTTCTACAGCGGCTATGGCAACGGCAGACGATGCCATCAATGCTTCTACCGCATTCATGACGACAAACCTGGCAGCAGCTGTTGCTACGGTTGTTACGATGATCTTCACATGGTTCCGCTATGGTAAGCCGGATGTGTCCATGACCTTCAACGGCGCTCTTGCAGGGCTCGTTGCCATCACAGCAGGATGCGACTGCGTTTCTCCGATCGGTGCATTCTTCATCGGTCTGGTAGCCGGGTTCCTTGTAGTTCTGTCGGTTGAGTTCTTTGATAATGTAGCAAAGATCGATGATCCGGTTGGTGCGGTTTCCGTACATATGGTCAACGGCATCTGGGGCACCCTGGCAGTTGGTTTGTTCTCTACCGGTGCAGACGGCGTTGGCGTAGGACTTTTCTATGGCGGCGGCTTTGCGCAGCTGGGTGTTCAGACATTGGGCATTGTTGCTATCGATGCATATGTACTGATCGTCATGTTCGTTGTATTCAAGCTCATTGATAAGACCATTGGCCTTCGTGTTCCGGCACAGGTTGAGATTGACGGACTTGATATGCATGAGCACGGCCTTGCAAGTGCTTATTCCGGATTTGCCATTACCGATGTCACCAATATGGAAATGACCGTAAACGATAACACCGATCTTGGTGAGGGCGATTACGAGAAGGCAAGCGATGTGCAGAAGGACGCAGCTGTTAAGGTTGTTGCCGCTCCTGCAGCAGTTCCGGAGCTTGACACCGGAATGCACAAGGTATCCATTATCTGCCGCCTGTCCAAGTTTGACGAACTCAAGCGTGCACTGAACGAGCTCGGCGTTACCGGTATGACGATGACCCAGGTTATGGGCTGCGGCATCCAGAAGGGCTCCATGGAGCGTTACCGCGGCGCGGTTGTAGACTCCACACTTCTGCCGAAGGTAAAGGTTGAGGTTATCATTTCCAAGATTTCCGTGGACAAGGTTATCGAAGCTACCAAGAAGGCGCTTTACACCGGTCACATCGGAGACGGAAAGATTTTCGTATACAACGTTGCAAAAGTTGTTAAGGTTCGTACCGGCGAAGAGGACTTCGCAGCACTGCAGGATGTGGAATAAGCAATACGCATTCCGACAGTAAGGTAGATTCAAAATTATCGGCGGTGCCGCAGGAAACGGCGGCACCCATTCGGCTCAGGCAAGAGGAACTGATCCTTTCCGCCTGAGCAACCCTCCGGAATCAATATCGTCCCAGCACAGCCTGGCGGTATTTATTCATTGGGGCCTCTGCACACACCTTCCTCCGTGCAGAGGCCCTTTTTATATGCTTCAGTAGCTTTGGGGGCACGAAAATCGGGATGTGTTGTGCGATTTTTTGACGAGCAGTTGGATTCTCATGAATAGAGCGGATTCACCAGCCCGGTGTGAGCGCAACATGTTTGAGTCCAAGACACGGGGCTTCCGAAGGAAGACTCGTGGACGGACGAGTTTTGCGCGAATCGGGCGTTTGGTGAAGAAGCGAGATTTATAGAGAATCCCTGCGAGGAAAACATGAGTACTACACATCCCGGTTTTCGTGCCTATCGCAGATTTGACATTGAACAGGCGCTTGCATTTGCTACGGAGCTTCTTTACACTTGTGAGGTTGTCGCGAATCGTCTGCGCAGTTACCAAAGGATTTAAAGGTACTTACTATGAAACAGGAATGGATGGATCAGATCGAAGCCGGAGAGAATCTGGAAATTACAGCCAGCGAGCTGGATGCGCTCCTGCCGGGTGAATACCTTCTGGTGGATACCAGAGACGAAAGCGACTACGAGCATGGCTTCATCCCGGGTTGCGTTCTCTTTTCGCCGGAGAAAGTTCTGGAGTATGCGGATGGCAGGCAGCTGACGCCGTTTTCAAAGGAACAGAGGATCGTTCTTTACTGTAAATACGGGACCATCACCAGAGACCTTGCGCAGGAGCTGCGCGAGAAGGGATTTTATGCTCAGAGCCTGGCGGGCGGTTATGGGGCGTGGGCACTTCATGCCATTCAAAAGCAGGCGGAGAATGAGATCCTGCGGGAGAAAATTGAAACCTCGCTGCAGAAGGGACGGTTTCATAAGGATCTCCTGAATCCCTTTGCGCGGGCCATCCTAAAGTATCAGATGATTCAGGACGGGGATCATATTGCGGTTTGCATCTCCGGCGGCAAGGATTCCATGCTCATGGCCAAGCTTTTCCAGGAATTTCAGCGGCACGGACAGTTTTCCTTTGATCTGACTTTTTTGTGCATGGATCCGGGTTATAACGAGGCCAATCGGCATATCATTGAGAACAACGCAAGGCTGCTGGGGATTCCGCTGATCTTTTTCGAGACAACGATTTTCGATACGGTGTACAAGGTGACATCGTCTCCATGCTATCTGTGCGCAAGGATGCGTCGCGGACATCTGTATAAGAAGGCACAGGAGCTTGGCTGCAACAAAATTGCCCTGGGTCACCACTATGATGATGTGATTGAGACAGCCCTCATGGGGATGCTGTACTCCGGGCAGTGGGCCGGCATGCTGCCGCGTCTTCGGAGTACAAACTTTGCGGGAATGGAGCTGATCCGGCCGCTCTATTTTATCCGCGAGGAGGATATCAAGGCCTGGCGTGACCGCAACCATCTGCATTTTATTCAGTGCGCGTGTCATTTTACAGATACCTGTACGACCTGTGCGGCAGAGGCCGGAGAACAGGGAGGCTCGCGCACGGGACATAAGCGGATGGAGACCAAGCGCATCATAGCAGAGCTGAAGAAGACCAATCCGATGCTGGAATCCAATATTTTCCACGCGACAGAGAATGTCTGCGTAGACAAGCTTTTGGGCTACAAAAAGGACGGGGAGCATCACACCTTCCTGGAAGGATTTGAATGACGTGAATTGCCCGGTAACTATCCGGAGCCCATTCGTAAAATCACTGTTGGGCGGACATTCTTTTGATAATTTTCTTGGCTCTGAATAGTTACCAAATCTTACAACGGATTTTGGGATATTTTTTCTGCGGTGTACATCTATCTTTTTCATAATCGGTAGTGTATACTAGCAGAGCATTGCTTCTAGCACAACATCTGGTAGTCACGTACGAATCATATTACAAGATATTGCACATCTGGTGTGATGTATTCGAAATAGTCAGTCGGAGGGAGAGCAGCATGGCAGTAAGTGAGACATCAGCGGTGAAGACGAACGTTATTAAGAGAAATGGACAGGAGGTTGACTTCAATATTGCGAAGATTATCAACGCAATTCAGAAGGCAAACGCGGAGGTAAGCGGCATCTATCAGATGAACGAATACCAGATCAACGCTGTTGCGGACAACATTGCCAAGAAGGTGCAGAGTGCGCCCCATGCTGTCAGTGTAGAGGACATTCAGGATATGGTGGAGACCGGCATCATGGAGATGCGGGGCTACGAGGTTGCGCAGAAATATGTCCGTTACCGCTATAAAAGAGAGATTTCCCGGAAGGCCAACACCACCGACAACGGCATTCTGGCACTGATCAATCAACAGAATGAAGAGGTGAAGCAGGAGAACTCCAATAAGAATCCGGTCATCAATTCCACGCAGCGCGACTATATGGCAGGCGAGGTATCCAAGGATCTGACCAAGCGCGTCCTGTTGCCGGAGGACATTGTCAAGGCACATGAGGACGGGATCATTCACTTCCACGATTCGGATTATTACGCGCAGAAGGAACACAACTGCGATCTGATCAATCTGGAGGACATGCTGCAGAACGGCACAGTCATCAGTGAGACCCTGATCGAGAAGCCGCACAGCTTTTTTACGGCCTGCAACGTTACAACACAGATCGTAGCGCAGGTCGCCTCCAACCAGTACGGCGGTCAGTCCTTTACGCTTTCCCATCTGGCTCCCTTTGTGGATGTATCCCGCAAGAAGCTGACACGGCAGGTGTGTGAGGAGAGGAAGCTGACAGGAGAGCCACTGGATGATGCTATCATCAGCAAGATCGTGGAAAACCGCCTCGGTGAGGAAATCCGTTCCGGTATACAGACCATTCAGTACCAGCTGATCACGCTGATGACCTGCAACGGACAGGCTCCCTTTGTGACCATGTTCATGTATCTGGAGGAGGTGCCGGAGGGACAGACAAGAGACGATCTGGCCAGAATCATCCAGGAGGTTCTGCTGCAGAGAATGCAGGGCGTCAAGAACGAGAAGGGTGTCTGGATCACACCGGCCTTCCCGAAGCTGATTTACGTACTGGATGAGAACAACATTCATCCGGATTCACCCTATTATTATCTGACGGAGTTGGCGGCAAAATGCACAGCCAAGCGCATGGTGCCGGATTACATCTCTGCCAAGAAAATGAAGGAGTATAAAAACGGGGACGTCTATCCGTGCATGGGGTGCCGCTCCTTTTTAACACCGGACACGGAGGGCTTAGGACCGGAAGGCAAGCACAAGTACTACGGACGCTTTAATCAGGGCGTCGTGACCATCAATCTGGTGGACGTTGCCTGCTCTTCCTACGGCGACATGGAGGCGTTCTGGAAGATTTTTGATGAGCGTCTGGAGCTGTGCCACCGTGCACTTCGCTGCCGTCATGAGCGGCTTCTGGGGACGGTTTCGGACGTTGCGCCCATCCTGTGGCAGTATGGCGCACTGGCGCGCCTGAAGAAGGGGGAGAAGATTGACCGTCTTCTGTACAACAACTATTCGACGATCAGCCTTGGTTATGCCGGCCTGTATGAGATGTGCATGCGGATGCTGGGTGTATCGCATACAGACCCGCAGGGCAAGGAGTTTGCACTGAAGGTGATGCAGCATTTGAATGACAAGTGCTCGCAGTGGCGCAGGGAGGAGAATATCAGCTATTCACTCTACGGCACACCGATGGAATCCACGACCTACAAGTTTGCCAAGTGCCTGCAGAAGCGTTTCGGCATCATTAAGGACGTAACGGATCACAACTACATTACCAACAGCTACCATGTCAATGTCCGGGAAAATATTGATGCCTTCACCAAGCTTCGCTTCGAGGCAGATTTCCAGAGGCTTTCTCCGGGTGGTGCCATCAGCTACATCGAGGTGCCGAATATGCAGAACAACATTCCGGCGGTGTTATCTGTGATGCAGTACATCTACGACAACATCATGTACGCGGAGCTGAATACGAAGTCGGATTACTGTGAGGTTTGCGGCTACGACGGCGAGATTAAGATCGTAGAGGATGAGAGCGGCAAGTTAGTGTGGGAGTGCCCCAACTGTGGCAACCGCGACCAGGCGAAGATGAGCGTGGCGAGAAGAACCTGCGGCTACATCGGCACGCAGTTCTGGAATCAGGGACGCACGCAGGAGATCAAGGACCGGGTGCTGCACTTGTCGAATAAGACGTTTGAGTAAGTTCCAATTCTCTTAAAAATCGTTTTTGAGGGAATCACGGGATTTTGAACAAAATAGACAGTACAAATCCGCCGACGGTTATGCTGCCGGCGGATTTGTATTTGATATAATGTCTGCAGATAAATTTAGGGAGACAATGATTAAATCAGCATTTCCTTAGAAGATGGAGAAAAACAGTTTTATGATGAAACAGGGATGTGCAATGAATCACAGGGATTTAATGAAAAAGAGCATCCGCTACATTATTCTTGTGTTGGCAATTGCCGGTATTATCGTTGGCATCGCCCGCAAGGAACCGAAGGTTGTGCTGCGGAAGGCTACCAATATCTGCTTTGAGTGCATTGGAATTGGTTAGAGCTTGTTGTTGGCTGGCGTCTGTACAGTGACATTGATGACTGCGTTGCTGTGAAGGTAACTGCTAACTTGGAGCTTTGTTGGCAGAATGACAGCATCATTCAGTGAGAGGAATATTATTATGAAGGATACATCACACCGGCAAGGCCTTCGGCGGAAGGTGGTACAGGTTGTATCAGCCCTTCTGCAGAACTGCCGATGGACCGGATGGGGACAGAGTCTGATTTATACCGGAGCATTGAAGAATTTCTGCGTCCCGGGCATGAACTGCTACAGCTGTCCCGCGGCGATTGGGGCCTGTCCTATTGGAGCGCTGCAGGCGGTAGTTGGCAGCAAGAAGAAATTTCCGTTTTATGTTCTGGGGTATCTGGCCCTGATCGGCGTTTTGCTGGGACGATTTGTTTGCGGATGGCTGTGCGTGTTCGGCCTTGTTCAGGAATTGCTGTACAAAATCCCGGTTCCGAAGCTGACGGTCCCGAAACGTCTGGACCAGGCACTTCGATGGATGAAATACCTGTTCCTGGTTGTGTTCGTTCTGGTGCTGCCGGCCTTTTTGAAGGTTAATAACGGCTTGTCCTCCGTTCCGTATTTTTGCAAGCTGATCTGTCCCGTCGGGATATTGGAGGGAGCTATTCCGCTGGCAATTCTGGACGAAGGCGTTCGCGGAATGCTGGGCGCGCTGTTTCAATGGAAACTGTTTATACTGATTCTGATTGTCGCATTGTCCATGACGATCCATCGTCCGTTCTGCAAATACATTTGCCCATTGGGTGCCTTTTATGGTTTGTTCCAGAGAATCAGCTTTTTGAAGCTGAAGGTGGAGTCGGATAAATGTACAGGGTGCGGTGCCTGCAGCAGACAGTGTAAAATGAATGTGGATGTGGCGCACAATCCCAACAGCGCCGAGTGCATCCGGTGCGGTGCCTGCACCGGCGCATGCCCTACGGGGGCGCTGCACTTTAATGTGGTACGAAATGGGAACAAGAGCAGTGCCTAGTACATCGATTTTTAAATAACTAGCCTAACTAACTGGCCCTTTTTCCTGATT
>CAVKRN010000012.1:0-44507 GCA_963658695.1 bacterium | reverse complement strand
CATTTTCCCTTGCATTCGGAAAAACTTGATGCGTGTGCTAAGGGAATGTTGATTTAATCAGCATTTCCATTAGCAGTTACTCTATTTGCTGATTGCTTCCTTGAGCTCCGCCTCACTAAGCCCGGACCGTTTGACTGCATCAGAAAGAGAGAGAATTCCGTCCTGCACGAGAGAGGCGTAGATCTGAAGGTGACTCTCTTTCCGACCTTCCTCGAGGCCTTCTTTCCGACCTTCCTCGAGGCCCTTTTTTCGACCTTCCTCGAGGCCCTCTTTTCGACCTTCCTCAAGTCCTTCTTTCCGGCCTGCTGCCTGGGCATCTTTCTTTGCCAGCATCTGCATGTACTCGAATTCCATAAAATTCCTCCTTGTCTCAGCGTCCTGCTTGGCTTCCTGCACGCGCTGATCAATCTCCCTGCAGAAGTCGTCTGCCGGTGCCTCGCCATTGATCAGATGCAGGAAGTTCTTCAGCTCCGGCAGGATACCGTCATCGGTTCCCTGGGTGTTGAGAAATACCTTCATTGTCCCGTCATCGAGCTCGAGGGTAGGGTCGCTATCTTCATAATTACGGAAACGGTAGCAGTACCGCCCGTGACCAAAAAGATCCTTCGGACTGATCATGACGATATAGGAAGGCGGGAGCATTGCATAATCCTCACCCTGATGAAGCGCCTGCATATCCATCATGCACTGGTAGTAGCGAGTTCGTTTCGCCTCATTTCCGCGGCTTTCCAGCTGCAATTCCACATCAAAAATGCGTCCATCGATCTCGGAGTAGACATCAAATCGAACACTTTTGCTGCCCATAGGCCCCAGAAACGTCGCCTGTGGAGTGTGCTTTTCCACCTTCGTGAGCTTTAGCTCAGGAAAGATCCGCTGCATGAGTGAAAGGAAAATATCGGCATCGCGCATGACGCAGGAAAAAATATAGTCATTTCCAATGCCAGCCTTCTCCCATCGCTGGTTTAAGATCTCCTGCTGCTGATCGGATGCTGTGAATGTTACACTGCTGTTACGAATGTCTGCCATTTGTGCCTCCTGCAAAAAGTGGTGCAGGAGCATTCGAAATAGAAACATAGTCCCGGGATCCTACTGATTCTGCTGCGAAACTCCTGCTGATAAAAGGGATGAATGCATAAGTTTCGTTCGACGTGAATCAGATAAGATCAAGACAGGACCAGCGCAGTTGCAAACGATTTGCAGACAGGTGGTATTCACAGAAATGAACGCTGCTATGCATCGTTGCAACGATCCAGGAACAACACATTATGTGGAGCAGACTCTGGACGGCTGCTAACTGCTTACAGTATAGCAAAGATGACGGTGACAAAACAGTGGGTTTCTTTTATTTTGCGTGGGTTCATGAATTGAAACGTGTGACTTTTTTATGCGATAATGGGTGCTGTTTATAATTAAGAAAACGCTGATCAAATCAGCATTTTCTTATGAAAAGGAGAACAAAGTGATTCACATTGTACTACACGAGCCGGAGATTCCTTTCAACACCGGCGCCATAGGGCGTAGCTGCGTGGCAACCGCCTCCTCACTTCATTTGATCGGCCCTTACGGGTTCGTCCTGAATGACAAATACATAAAGCGCGCCGGCATGGATTACTGGAATAAGCTGGAGCTTCATCAATACGTTGATTATGAGGATTTTCTGGCGCAGCATCCCGAGATTTGTTTTGCAGGGGAGGAGAAGGCGCTAGAGATAGATCAAGATGATGCACCTGCGGATAACGCAGCGGAACCGGATTTTGGTCATATGAAAACATCGCAGACGCGTCCGCATCTGTGGTTTGCCACCACCAAAGCCAGACAGTGCTACAGTGATGTCTCTTACGGACCGGATGACTACATCATGTTCGGAAAGGAGTCGGCCGGTATACCGGAGGAGATTCTGGTGCAGCACCCGGAGGCCTGTGTGCGTATTCCGATGTGGGGGGATATTCGGTCACTGAATCTGTCTAATTCAGCGGCGATTTTACTATATGAAGCGTTACGACAGAACGGCTTTGAGAAGCTGGCACAGAAGGGAGATCTGCACCGGCTTTCCTGGAACAATGAATCTTGAGCGGCACAGTTAATAAAGGGAGAGTTAACGATGAGAAAGCGAAGAGGAACGAAAGCTGCAGCATTGGCGCTTAGCCTGTGCGTGGCAGTTACTTCTGCACTATCCGTGGGGGCAGGATCCTTTACGGCGTATGCTGCAGAGCAAAAAACAGTGGAAGAGGAAAACCCTGCAGAATCGGGCGGAGGAATGGGGGACCTCGGCATCGAGAATAATTCTGAGGATCCTACATCATCAAAGGACGAAGAAAGCTCGAATGTCGGCGGAACATCGAAGAGTGAAGAGAATTCGAGCGGCAGTGGAACATCGAAGAGCGAAGAGAATTTAAACAGTGACGGAACAGCAACAAAGCCGGCTGAATCGTCAGAAAAGGCAGCGGGAACCAATCACGCGATTCTGGTACATCTGGCGGCAGGATATTCTCTGGATGCCGTGCCGCAGCAGGATGCAGAGTCGATGCGGACGCTTCTCTACAATACCGATCAGTTCGATGAGAGCCAGAACAGCATTGAGCTATATGCGATACCGGAAGGAAGCAAAACCGATTACAAGACGGCCCTTTGGGAGAAGATCGATGCGATTGCCGAGGAGACGGATGAGAAATCCTTCACGGTATTCTTCTATTCCGGCCATGGTGGTGCATTGGCGGATGGCACTTCGTCCCTTGCCTTGACCGGCGTCAATGATATCTCTGCGGCGGAGCTTCGTCAGCATCTGAATGCCCTCTCCGGCAGGGTTATGGTGATTCTCTCGTGCTGCCACTCTGGCGGTATGATCATGCCGGCAACGGGGCTAGATGAAATGGGAGATGCCGGTTCCGGATCGGAAGGCGATACGTACGACGCGGACAAATTCCTGGAGGAATTTAATCAGGCGGGGGAGATCAGTCTTGCTTCGGAGTCAGAGGACGCGTCAATCGATGATACGGAGTCAGGAGATGACAGCGCTGTCAGTGAGGAAAACGCCTCTGCGACAAAAGAGCCGCCGCAGTATTATTTTATCGCAGCGGCCAACCGTGTGGAGACATCCATCCAGCTGCAGGGCATTGGCGGGGAGGATAATGCGGCTCTGGGGCATGCCTTAGGGTTTGATCGCAACAACGCAAGCTACCACGTGTTCGCAGCAGATACTACAACACGGGAGGGGGCGACAAACCGCAAGGGCTATGAGGGGGATGGCCAGATTACCATGAAGGAACTGGCAGACTTTTATCAGAAGTACACCAGGCTTACTTCATCGCCGGTTCTCTATCCGGCGGAAAGCGAAGATGTGCTCTTTACCTATGGCGAGTCCAATGGAACTCCGGCTTCGTTTACCTGCTCTATCCCGCAGAAAAACGTAACGGTGGATGAAAAGGGCAACATTTCTATTACAGCAAAAATCACCAACCTGACGGATCATACCATTACGGTGGGAGCCGGCGTCTATGACTGGAACATGCTCTCCTGTGCTCTCACAACAGCCAGCCGGGGAAAGGATTCGGAGGGCAATGTGATGAAGCCGGAGGATGGCTACATCCCGGCTACGAATGAAAAAGGATATTATGATGAATACACGGTGCAACCCAATACAACGGATGGAGAGATAACCTACCACTTTACCTGGGAGGAGTTCCTGGACGGTGTTTCCAACAAGGCACAGAATCCCTTCTGCCTGAAGATTTGGGATTGTACGGATGACGCAGAGGATGCGGATGGATACGGGCCGATCGGGACGTACCGGCTGATGAGCTTCTACACGGCTGCAGCCGGTGAAAAGGCGAGTTCCATTGATCTGAAGGCACTGCGTTTGAACAAACCCATCCAGCTGACGGCAGATAGCGCAGAGGACACATATACTGTTACCAAAACCTCAAGTCAGTTGCCCATGGAGATCGTGTTTGATTCCGAAACAGAGTCGAAGCTTACCAATGCTGCCTGCACGCTTTCGCTGTACGCAAGTGATCTGGGAGAGGTGCTCCCGGACGGCATTCATGTGGCAAAGCTTACAAACAAAAAAGACGAAGAAACGTATGTGTTAAAAAATAAGAAAAACAGCGTAATTTCTCCCCAAGCTAAGGACTGGAATGTCGTTTTTGAAAACGTACAGCCTTCCTACGAAAGAAATGGAGGCAATAATGAACGAGGCAGCGTTTATACGTACATTATGGATACGACGAAGCTCACTAAGGGACATTATTATGCGCTGCAGGTGATCTGCCATGATAATACCGGCAAGGACAAGAGCATTTTTGCCTTGATTCAGCGAACAGATGCGGCTTCGGCGGAGCAGTATCAGATTCCGGAGTTTCGAATCAGCATGGACCATTGGGGGTACTTCCGGGCATGGGATGGCATAATGGCAGATGCCAGCTGGGACGAGCTCAAGGACCTTTTTGATGAAAAGTTTTATTGTGCGGAAGGCGTCAGTGAAATACTGCAGAAGACCCTGCAGCTGCAGGACGGCGGTGCACAATTCACCTATGCCGTGGGAAACTGGAAACGGCTGGCTTCTGCGAAGTCAGAAAAATGGGTCGCTATGGGCACAACAGAGCGCTTCGCGCCGGGAGGCACCTACCAGTGTGACATTGTAGTCACCATCGATGATGACAGCAATGCCGTGTTCACTGACGATACGGTATTTACAACTGATCGTCATGATCTAAAGCTTAACCTTGAAGAAGGAGGGAAAAAGGCAACTCTGACCGTGACGCATCGGATTCCCACGCAGAGCTCTTTCGACAGCACCACCGTGCAGCTGCGGCGTATAACAGTGAACGGAAACAGCTCAGTAATAGGAGAGGAAGTGGCGCAGCAGGACGAGACTCTTCACCCTGGAGATACGGTTATCATGATTCCCGGAAAGGACTGCACAGCAACGGTCCGTGGGGGACTGACAGAAGCCGGGAAAAACGTGCTGTGGAACGGTACCTGGTATAAGGTCTATAAGGTATCGGATATTAAAAAGGGAGAGACGTCTCTTGCCATCCAGCTTTCTGTCTGGAAGGATGAAGATGAAGCGGTTAATTGCAGCTGTGCTCCGGTTCTGCGCAGCTGGGTTGCACATCCCAAGGTGGATGGCGGCGATGATGGCTCTTCGGACACCGACAAAAAGGATGATTCTTCCGGCGGTCAGTCGGATGGTGGTTCTTCCGGAGGTGATTCGGGAAGCAGCACGGCTTCTGTAGAGAAATCCCAATCGACCTGGCAGAGTATCCCCGGTAAGGCCGTACAAAGCCAGGTGGCACCGGTAATGACGGCAGATGCTGCAGAACAGAATTCACCGGTTGCTGCACCTGCACAGACCGGCAGCGATGCATCCGGCGTACAGAGCAGCAGTGCATCGGCGGGAATCGCAAAAAAAGCAGGAAAGGGAGCAGATGAAGGCACGTCCAAGGAAACGGTGACCGATGCAGATGCGGCGGAAGAAACGCAGGACGACGGGAACACGGAGGAGATTCTTCCTTCCGGGGATGCTGCAGATGAGGAGATCGCAGCGGTTCAGAAAACCGAAGGCAACCATGCAGGAGAAAGTGCCACGGTGAAATCGGCATTGGATCCCGCTCTGGTAAAGTGGCTGCTGGTGATTCTGGCGGCAGCGGTAGGAGCGAGCATCTTTATCATCCTTCTATACAAACGCCGTAAGGATGAAGAGGAGCCGTCCGAACGATAACTATTCAGCTCCATAGCATTCAAACGTGAATTTGTCCGCAAGCGGAAGGTTCATGGTAACAGTTCACTCGCCAGCCAAGACCTGTCACTGGCTGGCGCCGATACAGTAACGGGTCATGGTAATCGTCAGAAGCTGAATGGTTACAGATTTGACAAAATTGAAATAATTTCGTAACATTCTCCGCGGCGAGACATTCTCGCTGAAAGGAGTTCGTATTTGAGTTACAGATTATTTCAAAAGCTATGTAGTGTGATATTGGGCTGTCTTGTCCTGAGTTTCGTGCTGGGATGTCCGGGGACTGTGATGCCGGTGTCGGCAGCAGAGGAAGAAATGATTACGGGCAATGCAGCGGCAGAAAGTGCCATTGCCAGCACCAGTACCGATTTGGAAGGACTTTCTGACAATCAGGAGGCGCTGGAGGAGTACCTGCTGCAGCTCCAGGAGCTGATTGAGCAGCAAAAGAATGCGCAGACAGCGGCACAGAAAACGATAAGCCGCGAAGAACTGGCAACGCAGACAAAGAGCAAGACCTGGAACGGCGCGGTGCTGAATAAGACAAACGGCGTCGTGAACGGACCAAACGGCAAGGAAACCTATTACAATCTGAACATGAGCAAAATCGTTTCTACGCTGCAGAAAAAGAGCAAGGACAGTGAGTATTGGGTGCGCAATGATGGCGTGAAGATGTTCGGCGAGTACATCATGGTGGCAGCAAATCTGTCGGTATACCCCCGCGGAACAGTGGTGGAGACAAGCCTTGGGACCGGAATTGTGTGTGATACCGGCGCCTTTGCAAGGTCATCCGGCATCACCTTCGACATCGCAACTGCATGGTAATACTGATCGTTGGACGGATGGACAAATTTTGCCGGACAATCGACAAATCGGAGCAAAAGAGCATTCCTTAGCGAGGGATGCTCTTTACTTTTTGATTTTAGGGGAGTAAAGTACAGACGTCGCGCGGAGCTTGTGAAAAACTTGACAAACAGGTGATGCTTCAGAGCACATCTCGTGTTTCCTGCGAATAAAAGGAAACTCTTGATGCGGCGAGGCAGATATGACAACAAGCTATTTTCGGCGCGGCAGGAGGGACTGCATTATGAAGGATATGGCAGCAGAATTGGTAGAACGACTGACCGTGGATACGGCGTTTACCGTACCGGTTCTGGGAGGCATTGCGGAGTCGGTTGTGATCAGCTGGGTGGTAATAGCCATTCTTGTGGGACTTGCCATCTTTCTGACGAGAGATATGCGCGTGTGGAATCCCGGGAAGCGGCAGGTTATTGCAGAGACCATTGTGAACTGGCTGGACGGCTTCACATTGGATATGCTGGGTCCGGAGGCGAAGGAATACAGCGAGTACATTGCAACTGTGCTGCTGTTCATCGGCCTGTCCAACATCATCGGACTCTTGGGCATGAAGCCGCCGACCAAGGACATGAACGTAACCATTGCACTGGCGGTCATGAGTATTGTGCTGATTGAGTACGCCGGCATTAAGGTGAAGGGCGGAAAGGGGTGGCTTAAGAGCTTCACACAGCCGATTGCCATTGTTACACCCATCAACATTCTGGAGATCTTCATCCGGCCGCTGTCTCTGTGCATGCGACTGTTCGGAAATGTCCTCGGCTCCTTTGTAATCATGGAGCTCATTGAGATGATCCTTCCGGTCGGCTTGCCGTTGGTATTCAGCATGTATTTTGATATTTTCGATGGCTTCATTCAGGCATACGTTTTCGTCTTCCTGACCTCGCTGTTCATTGCAGAGGCCGCAGAGCCGCTGATGCCGACGGAGCCCAAGCCCAAGAAGGCCCGGAAAACAAGAAAGCAGCGCACCATTGCCGGTGCTGCCGCTGAGGAGTGATGCGCGGTAGGCAGCGTATGCAACAGAAATTTTCAGAGATGGTTTTCAACAAAGCTGATCGTTAACTATTTCAGTTCAGTAATTTGCAATCAATGTTTAGGAGGTAAGAATTATGACAGCAATTGGAGCAGGAATCGCAGCACTCGCATGCATCGGTGCAGGTATTGGTATCGGAATTGCAACCGCACACGCAGTAGACGCCATCGCAAGACAGCCGGAGGCAGACTCCAAGATTATGAGAAACCTTCTGCTGGGCTCCGCACTGGCAGAGGCAACGGCTATTTACGGCTTCGTTCTGGGTATTCTGATCATCTTCATGCTGTAATGCAACGTTGCAGGAAGTGATTGGGGAAAAGGCCGTCCGGTGCATACGATACGGCACTGAATAGGCACTAGAAAGTAAGTGGAGAAACAAAGCGATGCTACGAATTGACAGCAACATTCTCTATACCATCATCAACCTTCTGATCCTGTATGTGCTGCTCAGAAAGTTTTTGTTCAAGCCGGTTCATAACATTCTTGATCAGAGAAAGGCAGATGTAGAGGCACAGAAGAAGCAGGCAGAGGAAACCACCGCTCAGGCAGATGCCCTGAAGGCGCAGTACGAACTGTCTCTTCAGAAGATCGATGAGGAGAATGCACGGAGCGTTGCCGCTGCAAAGGCAAAGGCAACCGAGGAATACGACCGCATCGTTGCAGATGCAGGCCAGAAGGCAGAGGGCATCATTACCTCTGCAAAGGAGAAGGCAAGACTTGCTGCAGAGCAGGAACGCCAGCTCGCCGAGAATGACATTGCGGATATGCTGAAGAATGTGGCACACGAGCAGGCAGCGAAGGCTAACGATTCGGATCTGTACGATCAGTTCCTGGAGTCGGCTGCTCCCGCCAAGGATGCAAACTGAAGGAATTAGGCTAACGGAGCGTGAAGAATATGAGCACAAACCAGAAAGTAAAGGCTGTCCTTCGGTGTGTGACACAGCCGGATGAACAGCAGAGGATGGGCTTCTGCAGATTTCTGGCAGGACAGTATAATGCAGAACGTCCGGAGGACGTAGAGCTTGAAATTGTCCAGGACTCTTCCATCGGAGGAGGCTTCATTCTGGACATTGGAAATGATGAGTATGACTGGAGCGTCAACGGCAGGAGCAAGCAGATTGCAAACCGCATCGACGAGGCTCTGGCCAGAAGGGGCAACGCGGAAGGCAATGAGCCTCGCATCCCCGTGGCGGAGGCCGGCGAGCACAAGATCATGTCGATCCTGCGCACGGCAGCAGACGATTTCCGTGTAGAGGCACAGAAGTCAGAGGTTGGAACTGTCCTCACCGTTGGTGACGGTATCGTAACCATCGACGGACTGGCACACGTCATGTACGGAGAGATTCTTCTGTTCGACAATGGCGTAAAGGGCATGGTTCAGAACATTGAAGCGGATGCCATCGGTGCCATTTTGTTTGATTCCGAAGGAACCATCGGTGAAGGCACGAAGGTGGTCGGCACCGGGAAGCGCGCCGGTATTCCGGTCGGCGATGAGTACATCGGAAGAGTGGTGGATGCACTCGGCGCTCCCATTGACGGCGGCATTGCCATTCCGGAGCATGGATACCGCACCATTGAGCAGCCGGCGCCCGGTATTGTGGATCGCCAGCCGGTCAACGTACCGTTGGAAACGGGTATTCTGGCCATTGACTCCATGTTCCCTATCGGACGCGGACAGCGAGAGCTGATCATCGGTGATCGCCAGACCGGTAAAACATCCATCGCCATGGATACCATTCTGAATCAGAAGGGACGCGACTGCATCTGCATTTACGTTGCCATCGGTCAGAAGGCCTCCACCGTTGCAACACTGGTAGAGACGCTGCGCCGCCACGATGCCATGAGCTATTCCATTGTTGTGTGCTCGACTGCATCCGATCCGGCACCGCTCCAGTACATCGCACCCTATGCGGCAACATCTCTGGCAGAGTATTTCATGCACAAGGGAAAGGATGTCCTGATTGTGTACGATGATCTGTCCAAGCATGCGGTGGCGTATCGAGCACTGTCCCTCCTTCTGGGAAGAAGCCCGGGACGTGAAGCATACCCCGGTGATGTATTCTATCTGCATTCAAGACTGTTGGAGCGTTCGGCAAGACTTTCGGATAAGCTGGGCGGCGGCTCCATCACAGCCCTCCCCATCATTGAAACACAGGACGGTGACGTATCGGCCTACATTCCGACCAACGTCATTTCCATCACGGATGGTCAGATCTTCCTGGAGAGCGATCTGTTCTTCGAGGGACAGCGTCCGGCCGTGAACGTTGGATTGTCGGTATCCCGTGTCGGTGGTGCGGCCCAGACAAAGGCCATGAAGAAGGCAGCCGGATCACTTCGTATCGATCTGGCACAGTACCGCGAGATGGAAGTCTTCACGCAGTTCTCTTCGGATCTGGATGAGGCAACGATGAATCAGCTGCTGCAGGGAAAGGTTCTGATGGCCATGCTCAAGCAGCCGCTGGAGCACCCGATGTCGCCGGCTCACGAAGTAATCGTGCTCTGCGCGGCACAGTCCCGCAAGCTTTTGCATGTGGATCCGCAGGAGGTGGGAACCTACTGCAACGATCTGTTTGCCTGGTTTGAGGACAAGCACTCCGACCTTGTGGAGCAGATCGAAAAGAACGGCGTTCTGGATGCGGATCTTAAGACACAGATCCTCATGGCTGTGGATGAGTTTCAGAAAGAAAAGAGTAGTAACTAGGTAAGAGCATGGGTTCGATTCGAGAAACGAGAGAGAGAATCGACAGCGTTCAGAGTACATTGAAAATAACGAACGCTATGTACATGATCTCCTCGACGAAACTGAATAACGCAAAGCGCGCGCTGTCTTCGACGGAACCGTACTTTTATGCACTGCAGTCAATGCTGCAGCGTGTCATTCGCCACCTGCCGGACGATTTCAAGCATCCGTATATTGAGAGCCGTGTCGATAAGACCAATCGGCGACGGGCGATCATCTGTGTTACGGCTGATAAGGGACTGGCCGGTTCCTATAATCACAACGTGGTGAAAATGACGGAGGAACGTCTGCGGCCGAGCAGCGATGACATGCTGTTCGTTGTTGGCGAGTACGGACGTCATTATTTTGAAGCAAGGCACATTCCGATCGACGGCGAGTTCCACTACACCGCGCAGAAGCCGACACTTTCCCGCTCCCGGCAGATTGCATCCAAGATGCTTGAGCTGTTCGGCTCGCATCAGGTAGATGAGGTGTACATGATTTACACCAGAATGAAGAATTCCGCGGAGTTTGAGACGGAGATGATCGAGCTCCTTCCTCTGGTGCGTCTGAACAAGTCCATCTTCCAGGGAATCGGAGGTATCCATCAGGAGGACTTCTCCTTGGAGCCCAATCCGAAGATGCTGCTGGATAATATCATTCCGGACTTTGTTTCCGGCTATATCTATTCTGCGCTGGTGGAGTCCTATGCGTCGGAGCATTTTGCCCGTATGGAAGCAATGGATGCAGCCAACAAGGCCGGGCAGAAGCTCGTGCAGGAGCTCTCCGTCCAGTATAACCGGCAGCGTCAGGGACAGATCACCCAGGAAATTACGGAGATTGCCGCCGGTGCCAAGGCAAGAGCCAGGCAGCAGGAGCGCGCGAAGGAAAGCGCGAGAAAACGTCTGCGGCAGAAGCAGGCCGCGGAAACCGCGTAGGAGGTATTGGTATCTATGCAAATCGGCAGAATTGTACAGGTTATGGGACCGGTTGTGGACGTGCAGTTCGATGAGAAGCCGCTTCCCGTGATCAACACTGCGCTGCAGGTTGATAATCACGGAACCAAGGTTGTGATGGAAGTGGCGCAGCACATCGGCGGCAGCATGGTTCGCTGCATCATGCTCTCCGCGAGCGAGGGTCTGCAGAAGGACATGCCGGTTATGTCGGAAGGACATGGCATTTCCGTTCCGGTTGGCACCGGGACACTGGGAAGACTTTTCAACGTTCTGGGCGATGCCATTGATGATAAGGGACCGGTGGAAGGCGAGCGCTGGGAAATTCACAGAAAACCGCCGAAATTCACGGACCAGAGCCCGGTTCAGGAAATCCTGGAAACCGGTATCAAGGTTATCGATCTGATCGCACCGTATGCAAAGGGTGGTAAAGTCGGACTGTTCGGCGGCGCCGGTGTTGGTAAGACGGTGTTGATTCAGGAGCTGATTCACAACGTAGCAACCCAGCACGGCGGTTATTCTATTTTCACCGGTGTCGGAGAGCGTTCCCGTGAGGGTAATGATCTTTGGAGTGAGATGACAGAATCCGGTGTTATCAAGAACACCGCGTTGGTATTCGGACAGATGAACGAGCCGCCGGGATCCCGTATGAGAGTGGCGGAGACCGGACTTACCATGGCGGAGTACTTCCGCGATGTGGAGCATAAGGATGTGCTGCTGTTCATTGATAACATCTTCCGTTTCACGCAGGCAGGCTCTGAGGTTTCCGCCCTTCTGGGACGTATGCCTTCGGCCGTTGGTTATCAGCCGACGCTGGCAACCGAGATGGGAGCACTGCAGGAGCGAATCGCTTCGACCAAAAACGGATCGGTTACCTCGGTGCAGGCCGTATACGTGCCGGCTGATGACCTGACGGACCCGGCACCGGCAACGACCTTTGCGCATCTGGATGCCACAACGGTTTTGTCCCGTAAGATTGTAGAGCAGGGTATTTATCCGGCCGTGGATCCCTTGGAGTCGTCCTCTCGTATTCTGGAGGAGAATGTCGTCGGCAAGAAGCATTATGAGACGGCACAGGCCGTTTTGCAGACACTTCAGAAGTACAAGGAGCTTCAGGACATCATCGCAATCCTCGGTATGGAGGAGCTTTCCGACGAGGATAAGCAGACGGTTTACCGCGCCAGAAAGATTCGTAATTTCCTTTCACAGCCGTTCTCGGTTGCAGAGCAGTTCACCGGCATTCCGGGGCAGTATGTTCCGCTGGAGAAGACCATCGACAGCTTCCAGGCAATCCTGGGAGGCGAGGCGGATCAGTATCCGGAGAGTGCATTCTTTAACTGCGGAACCATCGACGATGTTGCCGTAAAGGCAAAGGAAGTTCGGTAAGCAGGTACCGGGGATGATACGGCGATGCGAAGCTGTATTCGGTGAACCGTTGCAGCGGCAGCAGAGAAAGGGAATGGAGGAGTAGTATGGCAGAGTCCAATCAGTTTTTCCTGCATGTCATTGCGGCAGAGAAAATCTTCTATGAAGGCTATGCCCAGTGTCTGATCGTGAATACGGTGGATGGTCTGACGTCCTTTTTGTCCCATCATTGTCAGGCGATGGTTGCCTTGAGCCAGGGCGAGCTGTCCATTAAGAAGCCGGATGGCACCTGGATCAATGTGGTAGCCGGTGTCGGCTCCATGGTCTTTGCGAACAACCGTGCGACGGTTCTGGTAGAGACCTGCGAGACGCAGGAGGAGCTGGATGTTCGCCGTGCACATGAGGCGCTGGAACGTGCGCAGGAGAGAATGCGTCAGCATCAGAGTATGCGTGAGTATCACATGACGCAGGCGGCCATGGCTAGAGCGTTGTCACGTTTGAAGTTCAAGGAAAAGGGGACAGGCGTCGGGAACTGAGGCAGGGGCTGTTCTTGTATATCATAGGAAATTCAGTTAGAATCAGCAGTGATTCGGGACATATGCGGCCTGAATCACTGCTATTTTGTTATCTGTACGGACGTCCCGTCGCTGGCGGGCTAATGAACGGTACCGGCAGCGATAGCGACTTCGAGTATTAAAATCTCGATGTATTAGACAGACACGCATTATGATTGTATATCGATAAAAGGATCAGAATGGATCATAAGAATAGAAAACGCTGCGCAGGGACTGCAGTGCTGGGCGGATTGCTTGCGGCCGTGCTGATGGGAAATGCGATTTCGCTGCGCAGCGATGCAGCAAAGAGTAAGAGGAAGACGACATCCTCCAAAACAACGACGTCCTCCCAGACAGCGACGCGCAAGGCCACCAAGACCGCGCAGGTGTCGGAGCCGTCGGCACTGGTGAAGCTTTTGCCGGATACGGAGGCAGAAGCCGTGGAGCAGGGACTGTTCACAGTCCTTAATAATGACCGCACCCGCATCATCAATTACGCCGGTGAGCAGGAAAGCGACAAGGACGTTCGCTACATGAGCATGGCCGGCGGGCAGGAACGGGCCAGCATCTGGAACCTGGATTTTCAGGTGCCGACGGGAACGCTGGTGAACGGAACGCAGACCGTACAGGTGAATATGACCCTGAAGAATGCTATGAACGGGCGGACGCTTCGCACCGGAGAAAGCCTGCAGGCGTTTCTGGATAATGGCAACGGCTTCTATTACAAGCTTCCGACGGTCATTTCGGGGAACATCGTTTCGGTGACGGCTCCGGTTTTAATTGCTACGGATCATCAGTATCTGGCCTTTGTCATTACGAGCGGCTCCTGGGCGCCGTCGGATGGCTACGATTATCTGGCCATCGGCAACAGCATCACCATGCATCCCAGGCAGAGCTACTGGCCGGATGCCATGGGGATGGGAGCGACCCGTCAGGAATACGATTATTATCACATTGTGTCGAATGCGCTGGAAGCTTCCTGCGCAGCCAAGGGGACCGCATACAACAGTGCGGCACTGAATTATGCCATCTGGGAGATTATGAGCGGACAGCGTTCCAGCGTGCTGTATCTTCTGGATCCGTACCTGTCGGAGAAATTAGAGCTTGTCACCATTCAGCTGGGTGAAAATGCCATTCCGGACGCGGCCGGGTTTGCACAGGACTTTCCGCTTCTGATTCAGTACATTCGCCAGAAGGCGCCGAACGCCCGGATTGTGATTGTCGGGAATTTCTGGAACGATGCGACAGAGACGGCGGCCAAGCTCCAGTGCGTACAGGCTTACGGATTGTCCTACGTGGATTTGTCGGGGATCAGTGTGGATCCTTATGTGACGAATACGCAGTCGCCGTATGTGTTTGGAAATGAGCTGGCCTACGATGCCAATGGAGTGGGACACTCCTGCACGAAGGATGCGGTGAAGCTGCACCCGAATAATGCGGGCATGGCATACATTGCACAAAGCCTTCTGCAGGTATTGGATCAGTAGGAGATAAACGATGGATTTTCGATCACTGAAATATTTTACGGTGGTGGCACAGGAGCTGAACTTTACGCGGGCGGCGCAGAAGCTGAACATGAGCCAGCCGCCGCTGTCCAACCAGATCAAGGCTCTGGAGGATGATTTGGGCGTGCAGCTGTTCATCCGCGGGAAAAGGCATCTGCAGCTGACAGAGGCAGGAAGCCTTCTCTTGCACCGTACGAACCAGATGTTGTCGCTGGCGGATAAAACAAGAGCGGATCTGGCCCATATGGAGAGCGGTCTTTCCGGAACCATATCGCTTGGCATGGTAGAGGGACGGGCACCCTACATTGCGGCGCGGTTTATCTCGGGCTTTCGCGAGGAATACCCCATGGTGAAATACCAGATGTGGAACGGAAGCTCCGATGACGTTCTGGAACATCTGGCAAGGGGACTCTCGGACCTGGCGGTCATTGCATACCCTTTTGACAACGAGCACCTCGGCAGCATTGTGATCGGGAAGGAGCCATGGATCGCACTGATTCCCAAGGATCATCCACTTGCGAAGGAAGAGGGAAACTACGTGACGCTGAATCAGCTGGCGGACTATCCGCTGATCGTTCCCCGCAGGAGCTCGCGCATTGAGGCCATCGTGAAATGGTTTGACGGTATTGGCAGGGAGCCGAATATCATCTGCGAGATGTCCAACTACATCGATGCGGTGGCACTGACGGAACAAAATGTGGGTATCAGTATTTTTCCGCAGACCACGTATACGCCGAATGTGCATGTGGTGTCCAAGGTCATCACGGATCCGGCAAAGTACGTGGAATACGTGCTGGTTTGGCCGAAGGAGCAGCGGCTGAGTCCGCTGATTCAGGAATTCCTGAATTATGTGTCGGATTTCATGGAGGAGGATCGCATTCACACAGAGCGCTTCCAGGTAAAGGAAAGCGAGTTTCAGATTCCGGAAGGGGCGGAAATTCTGTAAGCGAGAGTGGTGTTTTATGGGGAAAAACGTGTATCAGACAGCTGCAGGCGGTCGATGCACGGTGAATGATGGCAGGTGCTGCACCGATGTCATGTATAAAGGAGGGGTATCACATGAAGAAATGGGCAAGAGCAGAGTATCAGCCGGGACTTCCTTTGTATGGGAAGACGCGGGTCACAGCTTCTGAGGAGCATATTCAGCTCTCTAAGGAAGCGGCCAAGGAAGGAATGGTGCTTCTGAAGAACGAGAAGCACATTCTCCCGCTGCCAAAGGGAAGCCGGGTGGCGCTTCTTGGCAAGGGAACCTTTGACTACGTAAAGGGCGGCGGCGGATCCGGTGATGTGACAGTTCCGTATGTGCGGAATCTGTACGACGGGCTGCTGGAGCACCCGGAGCACGTACAGGTGGATGAGGATCTGGCTGCTTATTACAGAGCATATGTGGAAGAGCAGTATGCAGCGGGCGGCATTCCGGGCATGATTGCAGAGGCGAAGGTACCGGAGGACCTTTTGGGCAAGGCAGCTGTCTCCTGCGATACAGCCATTGTATCCATCAGCCGCTTTTCGGGCGAAGCATGGGACCGCAAGTCGGAGCTGGGCGGGCCGGGAGAGAATGTTTGCGATGATCAGCTGTTAATGGGCCTGCAGAATCAACTGTTTGCACGCAGCGACTTCTATCTGACACCGGGTGAAGAGGAGCTGATTCGTCTTGCGACGGAAGCCTTTGACCGCGTGGTCGTAGTAATGAATGTCGGCGGCATGGTGGCAACCGAGTGGTTTGCAGATAATGACCGCATCGGCAGTGTCCTGATGGCCTGGCAGGGCGGCATGGAGGGAGGTACGGCAGCAGCCGAGCTCCTTTTGGGCATTGGCACGCCTTCCGGCAAGCTTTCCGATACCTTTGCAAAGCGCCTGGAGGATTATCCGTCCACGGCAGGGTTCCATGAAGCCAGCGATCACGTGGATTACACGGAAGATATCTATGTCGGATACCGGTATTTTGAAACCCTTCCCGGCGCATCGGAGAAGGTAGTCTATCCGTTTGGATTCGGACTTTCCTACACTAGCTTTGCTTTGGAGCAGGCAGCGGCTGTTCTTGTAAAGGGGGAGCCGGACCCTGCGGCAGAAACCGAAAACGGACCGGATCCGGACAGCGGTGATGTGATTGTCGTAAACGTTTCGGTCACCAATACCGGCGATTATGCGGGTCGGGAGGTTGTGCAGCTGTATGCGGGCGCACCGCAGGGGCTTCTTGGCAAACCGGCGAAAGTTCTTGTCGGCTATCAGAAAACGCGCCTTCTGCAGCCGGGAGAGACGCAAAGGATCACGCTTCGCGTACCGGCAAAGGAGCTTGCAAGCTACGATGACCTTGGCCGCGTGTGCAAGTCGGCCTGGGTACTGGAGAAAGGAAGCTATGCCTTCTATCTGGGCACGGATGTGCACTCTGCCGCAGAGCTTTCTTACCATTATGAGGTCGCAGACAACCGGATTACCTGCCGACTGGTCAGCCGTATGGCACCGACACAGCTGGCGATGCGTCTGCGCGCCGACGGAACCTACGAGAATCTTCCGCTGGGCGAGCCGAATGACCCGAATGCCAGTGGCCTGGAGCGCCTTCCCTATGAGCAGATGGATGGTTGCACGCCGGAGGTTCGGCAAAAGCCTCACGGTTATCTTAGCTGGACCGGCAAAACAAACGGCCTCCCCCAGCTGATGGATGTAGCGGAGGGAAAACTTTCCCTGGACGAGTTTATTAAAGTGCTGCCCGACGAGGATCTGGCATCCCTTCTGGGTGGACAGTCGAATACCGGTGTTGCCAATACCTTTGGCTATGGCAATCTGTCGGACTATGGTGTTCCGAACATCATGACAGCCGATGGCCCTGCGGGCCTGCGCGTTCTGCCGGAGGTTGGTGTAAAGACAACTGCATTCCCTTGCTCCACGCTGCTTGCCTGCACTTGGGACCCGGAGACTACCTATGCAGTCGGCCGGGCGGGTGCCGAGGAAGTGAAGGAGAACAACATCGGCGCGTGGCTGACACCCGCTGTAAATATTCACAGGAGCCCGCTTTGCGGCAGAAACTTTGAGTATTATTCCGAGGATCCGTATCTTGCGGGCCATCAGGCCTCCGGCATGGTGAAGGGCATCCAGAGCGTGAATGTGGCTGCAACCGTCAAGCATTTCGCGCTGAACAATAAGGAAACCAACCGGAAGGATTCCGATTCCCGTGTTTCGGAACGGGCCATCCGGGAGATCTATTTGCGCCAGTTTGAGATCATTGTAAAGCAGGCAAAGCCTTGGAGCATCATGTCCAGCTACAACCTGATCAACGGTCACCGCGCATCCGAGAACAGGGATTTGCTGAAGGGAATTCTGCGTGATGAGTGGGGATACGACGGAATGGTAACCACCGACTGGTGGACCTATGGAGAGCATTACAAGGAATGTGCCGCCGGCAACGATATAAAGATGGGCTGCGGCTTCCCGGATCGAGTGCTGGATGCGCTCCATAAGGGACTGATCACAAGAGAGCAGATGGAGCTGGCGGCCAGACACATCCTGACGCTGATTCTGCGCGTGGACTGATTGCGGGAATACACGCTGGATTTGGCGTAAAAACATTCGAATATGGCGAAAACGCTTGCGCGAGCACAGGTGCTATGGCATTATGTTTCCAACCATAGTATGGTTTTGAGCAAATGCGTACCAAGGAAGGCACGCCCCTCTGGTGGGGTGTGCCTTCTTTTGTGCCCATAGCGCAGCAAGGCCTGCAGAGATGAAAGAGGGAGAATATGGATAAAATCGCGGAAGTAAACGGAATTGTCAACGGCTTTGTGTGGGGCGTCCCGATGCTGGTCCTGCTGGTAGGGACCGGCATATGGATGACGATGCGGACCGGCTGTTTTCAGCTGACCCACTTTGGCTACTGGTGGAAGAAAACACTGGGCGGTATTTTTTCGGATCGCCAGGTGACGGCACATACTGCCAAGGATGACCGGCAGATTACGCAGTTCCAGAGCCTTTGCACGGCACTGGCTGCAACCATCGGAACCGGAAACATCGCGGGCGTTGCTGCTGCGATTGCCAGCGGCGGGCCGGGCGCGGTGTTCTGGATGTGGATTGTGGCCTTTTTTGGCATGATGACCAACTATTCCGAAAACGTGCTGGGAATTTATTATCGCAGACGCAACAGCACCGGAGAGTGGTCCGGAGGCGCTATGTACTACCTGCGGGAAGGACTTGGTGCGAAAAAGGGCTGCAAGGGAATCGGTGCGGTGCTGGCAGTGCTGTTTAGCATTTTCTGTGTACTGGCGTCCTTCGGGATCGGAAACATGAGCCAGGTGAATTCCATCGCCGTGAACATGAAGAATGCCTTTGGCGTTCCCACGCTGTGGACCGGTATCATTCTGATGGTCGTTGCAGGACTGGTTGTTGTGGGCGGACTTAAGCGCATTGCCTCGGTGACGGAGAAGCTGGTGCCTTTCATGGCCATTGCTTACGTTCTGATGGCACTCTTCGTGGTTCTGACCCATATCGGAACCTTCCCGGCAGTGATCACGTCCATCTTTAAGGGGGCGTTTGGCATGAAGGCCATCGGCGGCGGTATCGTCGGTGCCGGTGTCAAGGAGGCTCTGACCTGGGGCATGAAGCGCGGCGTATTCTCCAACGAGGCAGGTCTTGGCTCCTCAGTAATGGTACACTCCACATCAAATGTAAAGGAACCGGTTATGCAGGGCATGTGGGGCATTTTCGAGGTGTTTGCGGACACCATTGTGGTTTGCTCCCTGACCGCCTTTGCCATTCTTTCCTCCGGTGTTGTGGATCTGGAGACCGGTGCGATGATTTCCTCTGCGGAGAAAACCGCACTGGTGGCGGAAGCCTTCAGTAAAACCTATGGGAGCTTTGGCGCCAGCTTCATTGCTGTTGCCATTCTCCTGTTTGCCTTTTCCACGGTCCTTGGCTGGAGCATTTACGGCACGAAGGGAGTGGAATATCTCTTCGGCGAGAAGGCAGCAATGGTGTACAGGGTAATTTTTGTTTTGTTCGTTGTTCTGGGGGCTACGATGAATCTGGAGCTTGCCTGGGATCTGTCCGACACCTTCAACGGACTGATGGCAATTCCGAACCTGATCGGTGTTCTGACCCTGTCCGGAACGGTGCACAAGATCACGAAGAATTATATTGACCGAAAGTTCCATCATAAGGATGTGAAGCCCATGTATTCGGCCTTCGAGGATGTGCAGAAAGCGCAGGAGGAGGACGCAACTGAGCCGGAAGAGTAAGTTGCCTGCTGTTTGACTGAAATGAAAGTGGTAACAGACATAGCCTGTTGCTGTACAGACGCCAGCCATCGCTTGGCTGGCAAGTGTACTGTAATGAAAGCCCCTGGAAGAGTAGACTTCCGGGGGCTTTCATGTGGCTAAACATGCACCTTTTTTGATACAATGCAGATGGTTGGTTACAGTCCGCTCGCCGGCGCAGCGACAGGAACGGCAGGTGACGTCGGTACTGTAACTATAGCTATTTATAGTGAACGCCACTTGAGCAAAAGGACAGCTGCGCAGCAGAGGTATGACATGACATTTCAGGAATTTATCAGCAACAATTTTGCGGAGATCATCGGGTTGATTTTTATCTGGCTCATTCTTGCGAAAGAGAGCTTCCTCGATAAGAAGGATGTGCGCGGATTCCTGACCATCTTTTACTGCGAGTGCGCGGAACTGATTGCGTTCAATTTAGAGAAGGTGACAGGTTACTGGAGTGAACCGACCGTTTCCCGTATCCTGCTGTCTGCCATCGCCTATGTGCTTCGCGCCGTGCTGGTATATCTGTTCATACGGTGCATCTGGCCCCATGAGAACAATCAAAAAGCCAAGGTGATTTTGACGATTCCGCTTTGTATATGTACTCTCTGCGGATTCTCACCTTTTTTTACCGATGTCGTCTATTCGTTCAGCGATGACAACCACTTCTGCAGAGGTCCGTTGGGCTGGGTCTTTATGACAGTAGTCATAGGATATGTTCTGGTCTTTATTTACTACATTATCCGGAAGTGGAGAAATATCCAGAGAGTTGATACGGCAATTCTGCTGCTGATTGCTTTTTTCATCATTGCATCGACCATCATGTCGACCGTTTACGATCTGGAATGGATGGGGCGGCTTTCGATTGTATACGGAATGGTATTCTGTTTGTTTGCTCTGGACGCCAACAAGCTGAAACGGACGATCTATGCGCTGCAGGAGAATGAGGAATTAAAGGCTGCCTTAGAGGAGCTTCGGGTGACTAGGCAGGAGACAGAGAAGGCCAACCGGGCCAAAACAGATTTTCTGCTGCGTATGTCCCACGACATTCGTACTCCCATGAACGGCATCATGGGAATGCTGGACATTGAAGATCGGTGTGCAGATGACGTGGAGCGTCTTGGAGAGTGCAGGGAGAAGATCCGGAATTCCTCAAAAATTCTGTTGGACCTTGTTAATGAAGTACTGGATATGAGCAAGCTGGAATCCGGGGAGATTGTTCTGGAACACATCCCGTTTGACATAGGGGAAGAAGCGAAGGAAGTGTTCTATTCGGTCAGAAAACAGGCAGAAGATAAGGATATCGAGATTATTCAGGAGGGGTGCAGTGTCTCCCATGCAAGACTGATCGGGAGTCCTGTTCACTTAAAGCGCCTGATGCTGAATATCATCGGAAATGCGGTTAAATACAATAAGGAACACGGGAAGATCTACATTACTTGCAAGGAAGTAAGCTGTGACGGAACGACGATGCAGCTGGAGTTTAAGTGTCAGGATACCGGGATCGGCATGAGTCCGGAATTTCTGGAGCATGTCTTTGAACCTTTTACCCAGGAAAACGCAACCCCTCGCTCCCGGTACGGAGGAACGGGATTGGGAATGTCCATCGTCAAGAATCTTGCGGAGCAGATGGGCGGAACGATCACGGCTACGAGCGTGCAGGGGGAAGGCTCCACCTTTGACGTGATCCTTCCGTTTGAAATCGATACATCGGAGCCGGAGAAGACAACGGTTGCGGACGATGCAGAAAATTATTCCCTCCGGGATGTGCGCATCCTTCTTGCAGAGGATAATGAGCTGAATATGGAAATTGCAAGCTTCCTTCTGGAAGAGCAGGGGGCAAAGGTGACGCAGGCCTGGAATGGTCAGGAGGCTGTAGATATTTTTGCAGAATCGGTACCGGGTGAATTTGATCTCATCCTCATGGATATCATGATGCCCGTGCTGGATGGGCACGAAGCCGCAAGGAAGATACGGGCCATGGACCGGGCGGATGCCGGATCCATACCGATTGTCGCCATGACGGCCAATGCCTTTACCGAGGAGAAGCTGGCATCCATGGAAGCCGGAATGAATGACCACATTATTAAGCCGTTTAACATTGACCAGGTGGTCAAAACTGTCGCAACCTTGGCGGCAGAGTATAGAGGGTAAGATACAAAGGAGCTTTGCCCAGCCACATCGAGGATTCTCAAATGCAAGGAGAAAGTGCCCGATGGCACTTTCGAGTAGCAAATTCCTTTGCAAATCCGTGCGATCCACCGGAGGACTAAGGAAACGCTGATGTAATCAGCATTTCCTTAGTCCTCCTTGGTAGAAATGGCGCGGAGAAATGTTCGGGTGCGCTCCTGGCGCGGATTCCGGAAGAATTCCCTGGAAGGACCTTCCTCGGCAATTACACCGCCATCGATAAAGATCGTGCGGGAGGAAATGTTCCGCGCAAAGCCAAGCTCATGGGTGACGACCAGCATGGTCCGCCCCTCCTCGGCCAGCCCTCGCATGACGCCAAGAACCTCGCCGGTCAGTTCAGGATCCAGCGCGGAGGTCGGCTCGTCAAAGTAAATGATTTCAGGGTCTGTGGCCAGCGCTCTTGCTATGGCTACGCGCTGCTGCTGCCCGCCGGAAAGCTGATTGGGATAGTGGTTCATACGGTCCGTCATGCCCACCCGGTCAAGAGCAGCCCGGCCGATTTCTTCGGCCTTTGCCTTCTCCATCCGGCGGCCGACGATCAGGCCTTCCGTAACATTCTGTAGTGCGGTTTTGTTCAGAAACAAGTTGTAATTCTGAAAAACAAAGGCAGTTTTCCGGCGAATATCTGCGATTTCCCGTCGGGAGATGGCAGCCAGATCATACGATACGCCATCAAAAGTCAACGTGCCGCTGTCAGCTCGCTCGAGAAAGTTGGCGCAGCGCAGCAGCGTTGTTTTGCCGCCGCCGGAGGGACCGAGAATGGCGATCACCTCTCCCTTGTCTACGTGCAGACTGATACCCTTCAGAACCTGCGTCGTCCCGTCAAAGGATTTCTTCATATCGTGGATTTCCAGCATAGACATAGACATTACCTCTTTCCGTAGGAGCCAAGGCGCTTTTCGCCGATGCTCTGGAGCTTGGTCAGCACGGTGGAGAACAGAAGATAAATGGCGGCAACCTCCAGATACAGTGCCAGCGGCTCATAGTAGACAGCGTTGATGCGCTGGGTGGTCATGAACATTTCTGTGACGGTGATGTTCGCCGCAAGAGAGGTGTCCTTTACCATGGAGATCAGTTCGTTAAACAGCGTGGGGAATGCGGTGCGAAGTGCCTGCGGGAGTACAATCCGGCGGACGATCTGCCACCAGCTCATGCCAACACACAGTCCTGCCTCCATCTGTCCGGAGGGGACGGCTTCCAGCGCGGCACGCATGGTCTCTGCGGCATAGGCCCCCTCGTTGATGGCGAATACCATGACGGCGGCGGGGAAGGCATCGATGAGAATCCCTACCTTCGGGAGACCATAGTAAACAACGAACAGCTGCACCAGAAGCGGTGTCCCGCGGATGATCCATATGTAGACGCGGGCAAGCTGCCGCAGCACACGGATTCCGGCGAACTGAACCAGTGCGGTTATAATGGCGATGACAAGACCAAGGGCGAAGGCCAGTGCTGTCAGGGGGATGGTGTATAACAGTCCGGGAAGAAGGATCTTGGGAAAGGACTGGATCAGAATGTTCAAAAGTCGTTCGTTCATGCTGTGTTCCTTTGCGCTGCTGCGCTTGCGGCGTATCTCGCTAAACGCATAGGATTATAGCATCGGCATTGGTACATTGCACGATATTGATGATATGATACCTGCAGGAAACGGATGCTGCGAGAAGGGTCGCGGCAGGGAAGGAATGCATGCAGAAAACGATCGAGAAGCTGGAAGGAAAGCGAATTTTAATCTGGGGCTATGGACGGGAAGGTAAATCCACGGAGAAGTTCATCCGGGACTATTGCCGGCCGGCACTGGTGGATATATTGGAAGGAAGCAGAGAAGAGGTGCGGGATGATGCGTATGACTATGTCATCGTCAGTCCCGGCATCTGTTTTGAGGAGGATGCACCGGCGTTTGATAACCGGAAGTTTACCTCGCAGACAGAGCTCTTTCTGGAGGAGTATGGTGCGCAGACGGTTGGCATTACGGGAACCAAAGGCAAGTCGACGACGAGTTCGATGCTGTACCGGGTGCTGGATGCCTGCTCCGGACATCAAACGTTTCTGATGGGGAATATCGGAAAGCCCTGCTGGGACTATCTTCCGGAAATGACGGAGGATTCCATTGCGGTGTTCGAGCTCTCCTGTCACCAGTGCCAGCGCCTGCAGGCGGCGCCGCACACGGCGGTGTTCCTGGATCTGTATGAGGATCATCTGGACCGGTATCACGAGATGCAGCACTACTTTGAAGCCAAGTGCGGCATCACCCGGTGCCAGACGGAAGAGGATTATCTATTCGTCGGAGAGAACGTGCCGGAGATTGCGACGAAGGCCGGAACGAGCACGATAACCCTTTTACCGGGCGAGCAGTTTGATCTTCGAGTGCCCGGCATGCACAATCAGCTAAATGCCAAGTTTGTCCTGGAGATTGCAACCCGCGTGTTCGGCTGCAGCGAGGAAGCGGTTCGCGAGGCACTGAAGGGCTTTTGCGGATTGCCGCACAGACTGGAGAACTGCGGCAGTGTCGACGGCATTGATTACTACGACGATTCCATTTCCACGATTCCGGAGGCTGCCATTCGGGCGGCCACCAGCGTTACCAATGCGAAAACGCTGCTGATTGGCGGGATGGATCGCGGAATAGAGTATGATATTCTGATTGACTTTATTAGTCAACATCCGGAATTTCAGTTTATTCTGGCCTATGCCTCCGGAAAGCGAATCCTGGAGTCTGTGAAGGATTGTCCGAATGTTCACTATGTGGAAGATCTGGCGGCACAGGTACAGCTGGCAAGGGAGATTACGCCGAAGGGAGGCGCCGTGATCATGTCCAATGCGGCCGCGTCCTATGGATATTTTAAGAACTTTGAGGAGCGAGGAGACGTGTTCCAGCAGCTGATTCGTGCGCAGTTGTAACGCGGTTACGGTACAGGCGCCACACTGTCGCTTAGCTAGTACATCGTTTGCAAAACAGATATGAATCTGAGAGAAAAGAACATGTCACAGTCGTCAAACAAAACAGCAGATAACAGATACAGTCCACTGCAGCAGAAGCTGGAAGAATACACCGGCAGCGGCATTCTGGCGATGCATATGCCGGGACACAAGCGGCGGCTGGCACCGGTGCCAGGGCTCCCCTACCAATGGGACATTACCGAGGTGCATGGGATGGATGATCTCCATCACGCAGAAGGGATTCTCAAGGAGGCGATGGACCGGACTGCGCAGCTGGTGGGGAGCCAAAGGACCTGGTATCTGGTGAATGGGAGCACCTGTGGAAATCTTGCAGCCATCTATGCGGCAGTGCCAAGGGGCGGTGAGATCATCGTTGCCAGAAACTGCCATAAATCGGTGTATCACGCCGCGGAGATTCTGGGACTGGCGGTGCACTTCCTTGAGCCGGAGCGCATTGCTGCCTTTGATATCCGGGGTGCAGTGCAGGGAGCGGACGTGACGAAGCTTTTGGAGCAGTACCCGAATTCATCGGCGGTTGTTGTGACGAGCCCTACCTACGAAGGCGTGGTTTCGGATATAAAAGCCATTGCAGAGGCGGTGCATAAAGCCGGCAAGGTGCTGATCGTGGACGAGGCGCACGGAGCGCATTTGGGACTCCACAAGGGATTTTTCCCGGACAGCGCCGTGCACCTTGGCGGAGACGTCGTCATTCAAAGTGCACACAAGACGCTGCCGTCACTGACGCAGACAGCCTTATTACACCGGTGCTCGGAGCGGGTATCGGAGCAGGCATTGGAGCATGGACTGGATATTTTTGAATCCAGCTCGCCGTCGTATTCGCTGATGACCTCGCTGGATGGCTGCACCGGACTTTTGATCGAAGAGGGGGATCGACTCTTTACGGCCTGGGAGGCGGAAATTCAGAAAACACTCTCCATGGCAGGGAGATGGACACAGTTGGAGGTTTTAGAGCTGCAGGAGGAAGGAATGCAAGGGCTTCTTCTGGATCGCAGCAAGCTGGTGATCCGTGCAGCTGGAAACCGATGGACCGGAGAGGAGATTGGCGCATTTCTTCGCGAACAGGGGCCAATTGAGCCGGAAATGTGCTGTGGACAAAATGTCCTTCTCATGACGTCCATGGCAGACAGCCGGGAGGACTGGGAGCAGCTGAGAGAGACACTTGGCCGCCTGAACGATGCGCTGTTAGATCAGGAAGAAGCTGTGCATGGGGGGGCTGGCCGCCTGAGTGGTGAATTGTTGGATCGTGAAGAAGGAGCCGTGCAAGGATCTCCTTGGCAGGCAGACATGCGGATTGTCCGCAGCCAGGAGCAGGTTCGGGATGCGGTTAGAGAGAATCGGATTGATAGCGTACTTCTGCGGGAGGCGAAGGGGAAAATCTCTGCAGAATATGTGATGGCGTATCCGCCGGGAATTCCGATCCTGATTCCGGGAGCAGAGGTAACAGAGGATACGATGGGATGTCTTTTATCGCTCCTTCGCGCCGGAACGCGGCTTCGCTTCTCTCTCTCCATGGAAAATGAGGGACAGAAGCAGACGGAGGAGACGGTGCACCTTTCCGTACTGCAGGAAGGATAGATAGCAGGAGCAAGGGGAAAGCGGACGGTCAGTGATTTTGTGCATGAACACCACACAAGTGGGGCATAATCAAAATTCAAAAGAAGATTTAGGAGGGGAAACACATGAAGGAGTTGTTGTACGGCGCCGCCTATTATGACGAATACATGCCATACGAGCGCCTGGAGAAGGACATCGCGCTGATGCAGGCGGCCGGCATGAACGTGGTGCGCATCGGGGAGAGTACCTGGTCCACGTGCGAGCCGCAGGAGGGCGTCTTTGATTTTCATCACGTGACCCGCGTGATCGAGGCCATGCAGGCGGCCGGCATCCGCGTCATTTTGGGAACACCGACCTACGCCATCCCCAGCTGGATGGAGAAGTCCTACCCGGAGGTCCTTGCGACGACTCACCGCGGCAGGGGCATCTACGGACCGCGGCAGATCATGGACATCACGCATCCGGTTTACCGCTACTATGCAGAGCGTGTCATTCGGAAGATGATGGAGACATGCGCCTCCTATGACAACGTGATCGGCGTACAGCTCGACAATGAGACCAAGGCTTACGACACGGCAGGACCGAACGTGCAGCGCGGCTTTGTGAAATACCTACGAGAGAAGTTTCACGATGATCTGGATGCGCTGAACCATGCCTATGGGCTTGACTACTGGAGCAACCGCATTAATGCCTGGGAGGACTTCCCGGACGTTCGCGGGACGATCAACGCCAGCCTCGGTGCGGAATTTGCCGCCTACCAAAGAAGCCTGACGGCAGAGTTCCTTTCGTGGCAGCGGGATATCGTTGCGCCGTATCTGCGGGAGGATCAGTTCATCACTCACAACACCGATTTCAACTGGATCGGCTATTCCTACGGACTGAACGGCGATACGGATGTGTATGAGAACGGGAAAGCCATGACGGTGGTGGGAACGGATATTTATCATCCGTCCCAGGACGATCTGACCGGCATGGAGATTGCCTTTGGCGGAGATCTTACGCGCTCGGTGAAGCGTGACAACTACCTGGTTCTGGAAACAGAGTGCCAGGGTTTCCCGCAGTGGATGCCCTATGACGGACAGCTCCGGCTCCAGGCCTATTCTCATCTTGCCGGCGGAGCGAACATGGTGGAGTACTGGCACTGGCATTCGCTGCACAACGCCTGTGAGACATATTGGAAGGGCGTGTTGTCCCACGATTTTAAAGAAAACGAGGCCTACAACGCCTGCAAGGTCATTGGAAATGAGTGGAAGCGCATTGGCCACAAGCTGGTCAATTTGCAAAAAAAGAACCGGATCGCCATTCTTGTCAGCAATACGGCACTGAAGGCTCTGGACTGGTTTTCCATCAACCACGGCGTTGCCGCAGACCCGAACGGCTTTGGTTACAATGACGTGCTGATGGGACTGTACCGGCAGCTTTACCGGATGAATCTGGAATGTGATTTCCTGTTCCCGCAGAATGCAGGCGAGCAGATCGGGAATTACGATCTGGTGATTGTGCCGGCACTCTATGCGGCTAGTCAGGAGCTTCTGGATGCGCTGGAGCAGTATGCGGCAGGCGGCGGACATCTTCTTGTTACCTTTAAATCTGCCTTTGCGGATGAGAACGTGAAGGTCTGGCCGGATGAGGCGCCACACGCACTGGCCAAGGTCATCGGAGCATCCTATAGCCATGTGACCATTCCGGGGAATGTGGGCCTTCGAAGCGCTGTCTATGGAGACGGACGGGCTGAAACGGTGATGGAGCTCTTACAGCCGGAAGGATGTGAGGTTATGGCAGAATATGAGCATCCCTCCTGGGGACGGTTTGCCGCGGTGGTTCGGAATCACTATGGCAGCGGACAGGCGACCTACCTTGGCTGCTGGGCCGGGGACGAATTCCTTGCGAAGGTTCTGCAGCAGGCGGCAAAGGATGCAGGCATTCCGGTTCCAAAGGAGCAGTTCCCGATTATCGTTCGGAGGGGGATCAACGAAGAGGAAAAGAGCATCACGTATTACCTGAATTATTCGCCCAAGGCGCAGAAGGTAAGAGTAGCAGCGGACGGAACGGAATTGACTTGCGAGGTCAACGTGAAAGAAGGACAGGAGCTGGAGCTTACACCCTGGGGACTGCAGATTGTGGAGAACTGATAGAGTGGTTTAAGCATTGCAGGGAGAATCGAAGCCAAGGAGAAAAGAATCATGAGAAAGCTATATGCACCGACGAGTGATCAGGTAACCAAGGAAGAGTTGCAGCATCAGGAGCTGGCCAGAAAAATGGCCGGCGAATGTGTTGTTTTGCTGGAAAATAATGGCGGGCTGCCACTGACTGGCGGCGGGAAGATCGCCGTATTCGGCATGGGCGCAAATTATACCGTGAAGGGCGGAACCGGCTCCGGAGATGTGAATTCCCGCTCGAGCGTTACGGTGGAAGAGGGCCTTGCGCAGAAGGGCTGGACCATTACGAACACGGAGTGGCTTGCCAGAAACCGGGAGCTGCGGGAGAAGGCGCTGGCGGAGCATAATCAGAAGCTGGAAAAGCTCCAGAAGGAGACCGGATATTCGGTGATCGAGCTGGCCTTTGTCTATCCGTTCGAGATCCCGGATGCGGCACCCATTACCAAGGAGGATCTCGAAACGGCGGACACAGATACCGCTCTTTATGTCATCGCGCGCAATTCCGGTGAGGGCGCAGACCGCTGGGACAAGCCGGGAGATTACCGGGCGTCGGCGCGGGAGCTGGAGGATCTGCGGGTCCTTACCGCACATTTTCAGAAGGTCGTGCTGCTGCTGAACATCGGCGGCGTGATGGATCTGTCGGAAATCCGCGGAATCGATGGAATCGGCGCCATTGTTTTGATGGGACAGCTGGGCAACATCGGCGGACTTGCCATTGCAGATGTTCTGGACGGAACCGTCAATCCGTCCGGACGGTTGACTGACACCTGGGCAAAGAGCTATGAGGATTATCCGTCCTCGGCTACTTTCTCACACAACAATGGCAATCTGGACGACGATGACTATATCGAAGGAATTTATGTGGGCTACCGGTATTTTGATACCTATGGGAAGGATGTGTTGTATCCATTTGGCTACGGCCGCTCCTATACAGAGTTTACGGCCGTGCCGGTGGCAGCGGTGCTTGACAGGACAACGATTTCCCTGCAGGTTTTGGTGACCAATACCGGGACTGCATATGCCGGAAAAGAGGTGGTACAGGTCTATGTCAGCGCGCCGGCAGGGGAGCTGGATAAGCCGGCAAAGGAGCTGAAGTCCTATGGCAAAACAGAGCTCTTACAGCCGGGCGCTTCCCAGAAGCTGACCATTCTCGTCCGGGCGGAGGAGCTGGCCTCCTATAGCGAGGAGAAGGCTGCCTGGGTTTTGGAGCCGGGTGACTACCGGATTTATATCGGCAAGGACGCGTTACAGGTGAAACTGGCGGCTGTTATGCGGCTGGATGCGGAGGCGACCACGCAGAAGGTGCAAAATCTCTTCGCGACAGATCCTTCTAAGGAAGCGCCCTTGGAAGAGCTGAAAGGGGCTAAAACCGGCAGCCTTCCGGATTCCTGCGATCCCAATGGGAATGTGCCGGTTCTGGCACTCTCGTCCGATGCGATCCAGACGATCGTCACAGATTACACAACGTGCAGTGAAATACCGCAAAAGGACGGCGCTGCGCTGACGCTGCAGGATGTGAAGAGCGGAGCCTGCACCAAGGAGGAGCTGGTATCGCAGCTCTCCGTTCGCGAGATGGCGGCGCTCTGCACAGGGCGGTTTGCAAGAGAGGGTGAAGTTTCCATCATCGGTATGGCATCCATGGTACCGGGCGGCGCCGGCGACACGAACGATTTTTGCGAGAAGAGCCGCGGCATTCGTCCGCTGATCATGGCAGACGGACCTGCCGGGCTTCGTTTGCAGCCGCATTTTAAAGCCAGAACCAGCGGAGAGCTCCTGCCGGGCGGTGCAGTCTTTGGCGATTCGGCAGCACCGTTTCCGGACTATGAGCATCCGGAGACGGTAGAAGATCATTATCAGTACACAACCGCCATTCCCATCGGCTGGGGACTGGCACAGTCCTGGAACACGGAGCTGATTGAGAAAACGGCTGAGATGGTCGGCGAGGAAATGAAAACCTTCGGTGTGGACATCTGGCTGGCACCGGCGATGAACATCCACCGCAATCCGCTTTGCGGTCGCAATTTTGAGTATTATTCGGAGGATCCGCTGGTATCAGGCCTTACGGCGGCCGCCATTACAAAGGGCGTACAGTCGCATCCGGGCAAGGCAGTGTGCATCAAGCATTTCGCAGCCAACAACCAGGAGGAAAACCGGTATTGCACGAATGCCAACATCAGCGAGCGGGCACTGCGCGAGATCTATCTCAAGGGCTTTGAAATTTGCATCCGCTCGGCACGGCCGATCTGCATCATGACATCCTATAATATGATCAACGGCGTTCATACAGCCAACAGCCGTGATCTTCTGCAGTGCGCGGCAAGAGATGAGTGGGGATTTGACGGTCTTATTATGACCGACTGGTTTGCAACGGAGCGTCTGGAGTCGCTGATGGGCGGTGAGAACAAATACACCGTGTCGGACATGGCAGGAGCGGTGTATGCAGGAAACGATGTGCAGATGCCGGGCAGCCAGCGCATCGAGAACACCATCGTAGAAGCCGTCGAAAGCGGGAAAAAGAGCGAGGCCGGCTTTGCCATTACAAAAGCCGAGCTGCAAAGCTGCGCCCTGCATGTGATCGAGACAGTTCTTCGCTGCGGCGAGCTGCAGTAGAGTGTCCAGTGCATCGATTGCAGATAACTGGAGTTTTTTGAGGGTGTGTGGACGCAGCACGCCGACATCTATGACGAGAAAGAGTGCTGTATCTGCAGTAAATGCCGGGAAGGGTGATTACTTTGCCGGAGGAAAATGAAGTAAATCCAACCATAGGTTCAATCAAACAGGAAAACGGTGCAACGGCCGGCGCAGACATAGAGCTGCGCCGGCATTTGGCGTTAGAGGCTCTGCAACAAGAACCCAGCGAGGAGCACCTGTGGGAAGCACTTCTCGCCTTCCAGAAGGCAGAATTTTGCACCTATTCCGGCCTGCCGTTTACCTATGAGATTCGGAAGGGCAAAAACGGCAGCTACACAAAGGAGCTATGGATTGACCGGCGGGAGAAGAGTAAGAGCCTGGCCTGGAGCTCCGTGCGACTGGCCTTTCGCAGCATAACGGCAATCGGCGAGGAGGTGCCGCGGCCCAAGGCTCTGGGGGATATTCGCGGGGTGACATACATATACGGAATATTCTGCCGGTTCGGGCTCATTCGCATGCCGGCTACTGCTACTCGCATCCGCAAGTGTAGAAAGGATGCGGCCGGCATGGTAGAATGAGTCCCGTACCGCGCTTCGATCGAAGGCGGTGCATCGGTAAGGAAAGGATGCGTGCACCATGCCAAAGCAGCGAATTTACGTTTGCCATACCTTCTATCATGTATACGTCGCCTGCCTCAAGGAGCTGAACCTCCCCAAGGAGGAGCAGGGCGGCGCGTCGCTGGTGCTCTCGAAGATGTCGAATGACTTCGGCGATCTGGACCTTCGCGCGAGGGAAAGCGGAATCTTTGAAGAGGTGTTCTGGTTTGATGAGAAGCCCTACACCTTCTTTCCGGAGCTCCTTCCACTGAAGCAGAATACGGGTTCCCTGCCAAAGAATCTTATCAACCGCATGAAATTCTGCCGGGAGCTCTCCAGACTGGAGGAGCCGTATGTCCCTGTGGATTTTCGGGAATATAAGGATATCTATGTATTCTGCGATTCGGATCCCATCGGGTATTACCTCAGCGGACACCGGATCCGCTATCATGCGGTGGAGGACGGCCTGGACTGCATCCGCTATTACGACACGGCCCGGTATGACAACCGGGGGCATTTTGCCCTGAAGGCATGGATGGCGGCAAGAGGTCTTATTTTCATTCAGAACGGGTACGGACGCTATTGCATCGACATGGAGGTCAATGACATCTCCGCACTGGATTATCCCATCCCGAAGATGAAGGCAGTGCCACGAGAGGAGCTGGCGGCCGGTCTCGACGCTGCGGCGCAGGAGGCCATCACCCGCCTGTTCATTGCTAATGAGGATGCGCTGGAGGCAGCATTGAAGCGTGCGGCAGCGGATGAAAAGCCCATTACACTCCTTTTGACCGAGCCTCTTTGCAAGGACCTTGCTATGCGCAGAAAGCTCTTTGAGGATATGGCGCGGGATTATGCCGGGGACGGCGTTGTGCTGGTAAAGCCGCATCCGAGAGACCTACTGGATTACCACGAAGTTTTCCCACAGCACATTGTGCTCGATGCCAAGTTCCCGATGGAAATTCTGAATTTCGTCTGCAAACGGCTGTCCATTGCATTTACACGGGTGGTTACGGTGTACACCGTTCCAACCTCCATCCACTGCGCCAGAGAGAAGCTCTATCTGGGCGACGAGTTTATGGACCGCTACGAGGAGCCCTCGCTCCATCGGGACGCGGGCAGCCACAGCGAGCAGAAAACGTTCTGAGCCGCCGCATCAAGGCTTTTTGACACGCACCCTCAGAAAAAAGACGATGTACAAGTACTCACCGGAAAGAAATCTACTATGTTAAAAACAATGAAGAGAATCAACCAGCTTCTGGACCACAGGCAGAAGATGACCATGGTGCTGCTGGTGTTTATCATGCTCCTCGGAGCCGTTCTGGAGGCCCTTGGCATTACACTGGTACTGCCGGTGATGCAGGCCATTGTGGATCCGTCTGCCATCACGGAGAATCAATATCACATGGGAGATGTGTACCGCCTCAGCGGTGCCGGCAGCGTGCAGCAGTTCGCGGTTCTGATGATGGCGGCGATTATTGTTGTTTTTATTGGGAAGAACATCTACCTCTTCCTGGAGCAAAAGCTACTGCTCCGGTTCATCTATCGCAATCAGTTTGCAACCAGCAACCGCATGATGATCAATTTCATGAAGCGGCCCTATGAGTATTACCTCAATGCCAATACGGCGGTCATTCAGCGCAACATTACCTCTGACATCAACAACGTGTACGCACTGATTCTCAATATCCTGCAGATGACCTCCGAGGTCATTGTCTTTCTGATTCTGGTGGCGGTGCTCCTGCTGATGGATGCTGTGATGACGCTGTCGATTGCCGCCCTTTTGGTGGTGGTGCTCGTGGTGATCAAGCGGTTCTTAAAGCCCGTCATGCTCAAGGCAGGCAAGGAAAATCAGGACTACTACGCCGGGCTGTATCAGTGGATTTCGGAGTCGGTGGATGCAGTGAAGGAAATCAAGATCGCCGGCAGAGAGAATTACTTTATCAATGAGTATTCCAAGTGCGGCGACGGATACGTAAACGCTGTGCAGAAGTATACGCTGTTCAGCTCGACGCCAAGGCTTCTGATCGAGTGCATCTTCATCACCGGCATTGTGCTGTACATCATGGTGCAGGTGCTGCGCGGCGACGGGGATCTGACGGCACTTGTCCCGCAGCTGGGCGCCTTTGCGGTGGCAGCGGCGCGCCTTCTGCCCTCGGCCAACCGCATGAACACCTACATGACGAACATTTCCTACTTCCAGCCGTTTCTGGACAATGTCAGCGAGAACCTGCAGGAGGAAATCCACGACCGGAGCATTTCTTACCGGGTCGAGGACTACGATCCCAGTGAAACGGCTGCAAAGCTCCCGGTAACCACCTGCATCGAGCTGCGGGACATTGTTTATCATTACCCGAATTCGGAGGTGAAGATCTTTGATCATGCCACGGTGACATTCCCGGTCGGCAAGTCCATCGGCATTGTGGGCGCCTCCGGAGGTGGCAAAACAACACTCATCGACATCATGCTGGGGCTTCTGCGTCCCGCGTCCGGCCAGATTCTGGCAGACGGCGTGGACGTGCAGACCAATTACCGGGGGTGGCTGCGCAACATCGGCTACATCCCGCAGCAGATTTATATGCTGGATACCACGATCCGCAAGAACGTCGCCTTCGGCGTGCCGGATCAGGACATTGACGATGAGAAGGTGTGGAGAGCCTTGAAGGAAGCGCAGCTCGACGAACACGTGCGCTCCCTTCCGGAGGGTCTTGACACCGAGATCGGCCAGCACGGCATCCGGTTTTCGGGTGGCCAGCGCCAGCGCATCGGCATTGCAAGGGCACTCTTTGAGGATCCGGAGGTGCTGGTGCTGGATGAAGCCACCTCGGCGCTGGATAATGAGACGGAGGCGGCGATTATGGACAGTGTCAACCGTCTGCACGGCAAGAAGACCCTGATTATTATTGCGCACCGGCTGGAAACCATCGAAAAGTGTGATATGGTTTACCGGGTGGAGCACCAGGGCGTTGTGCGGGAACGATGAGATGAGGACGGAATGAAGCGTATTTTTGTGGATCTGGAAATGCACCCGGTGACCGGGGATTTTCCAAAGGAAAAGGCCATCTTCCGGTTTGAGACCATGGAGATTGGTGCGGTAATGTTGGACGAAAAGGATGCGGAGATTTCCTCCTTTTGCGAGTATGTGCATCCGATGTTCAGTGACAGCGTGCAGGCAAGGTATACCGAGCTGACCGGCATTACGACGCAGATGCTGCAGGATGCGGATCCGTTTCCGACGGTTCTGGAGCGGTTTCTTGCCTGGTGCGGCCCAGATTATATGATGTATTCCTGGAGCAAGTCGGATCTGGCACAGATCAAGGGGGAGTGCCGACAGAAGGGAATTCCCTCTTCCCCGGAACTGGTGTACCTGTTTCGGAACTGGTCGGACTTTCAGAAGGAGTTCAGCAAGCTCATCGGCTTCCACCATGCGGTGAATCTGCAGGATGCGGTGAGCCTGGGTGGTCTGGAGTTTGACGGACGGGCTCATGACGGACTGGTGGACGCACGCAACACGGCGAATCTGTTCCGGCAGACCCGGGATGAGAAGATGTTCCACAAGCTCAAGAGTCTGATCAGTGAGAAGGAAGAGCCACTGACCTTCACCATGGGAGAGGTATTCAACATCACGTTATAGCACGATTAAGGAGGAACACAGAAATGAAGAAGTTTTTTGAAGAGTTCAAGGAATTTATCAGCAGAGGAAACGTACTGGACATGGCAGTCGGTGTCATCATCGGTGCCGCTTTTAAGTCTATCGTAGATTCGCTGGTGTCCGACATCATCAGCCCGCTTCTGGGATTGTTCGGGTCACACAATCTGGACGCCATGAAGCTGGTGATCAAGCAGGGCGCCACGGAGGATGCCACCGTATCCTTAAACTACGGAAACTTTCTGTCCTCAGTGATCAATTTCGTCATCATGGCACTGATTCTGTTCTGCATCGTGAAGGGCTTCAACAGCTTCCACTCCAAGGTGGAGGCCCTTCAGGGCAAGGAAAAGGAAGCGGAGCCGGCCAAGCCCGCGGTGAAGATCTGCCCCTACTGCCGGAGTGAGATTGCGGCAGAGGCCACCCGGTGCCCGCACTGCACATCCCAGCTGGAGAAGTGAACAATTGGTATCTGTTCAGCATCGGCCAGTCGCATCGGGGAGCGAAGGAAAATCGAGTTGAGATTGAATGGTTACAACCATTATTACAGATAGTAAAACGATGATGCAAAGCGATCATGCAGACCATTCTGTGTGGTCGCTTTTGAAGACTTTGGAAGAAGGATGAATCAGGATGTACCGCGTTGTTATTGTGGATGATGAGAAAACCATATCGGAGGGCATTGCCTCGCTGTTCCCCTGGAGCAGCATCGGCTTTGAAGCCGTTTCCTACACAGACCCCCGCGTTGCGCTGGCCGACATCGAGCGAAATGGATGTGACGTGGTGCTCTCCGACATTGAGATGCCGGGAATGAGCGGCATCGAACTGTGTCAGAAGCTCCAGGGCAAGGACATCATTGTGGTCTTCTTATCCAGCCACCAGAATTATGATTATTTTCGCAGTGCCATCCGCTACAGCGTAGAGGATTACCTCCTAAAGCCCATCAGCAGCGATGACATTATGGAGTGCTTCGGCAAAATAAAAGCCAAGCTCGATGCCAGACATCCCGCAGAGGAAGAGGAGGCGCACCCCTCCGGGTATTACGAATCCATCCGGAAGATTGTCATCGACTATCTGGAGGAGAATTACCAGAATGCCAGGTTGGAGGAGGCCGCACACCGCGCGAATCTAAGCTCCGCCTACCTCTCGAGCCTCCTGAAGGACAAGCTCGGCTGCGGCTTTTCGGAGCTTCTGACCAAAATCCGTATGGAAAAGGCGGCGAAGATGCTGGGGGATGTGCAGTATAAAGCCTATGACATTGCCTATTATGTCGGCTACGACAACCCCAAGAGCTTCTCACGGGCTTTTAAAAACTACTACGGCTGTTCACCCATGGAATACCGGCAGCACGGCGGGAGGGAAAGCTGATGCAGCGGCGCAAGTATTTTTTCCGCCGGTTCCGGCAATATCTTCTGCTCTTTCTCCTGCCGGTGACGGTGGTCATTATCATTTCCTTTCTAATCTCGGTTTCACAGCTGTCCGGAAATCAGAAACGGGCCGGACGTGATCTTGTCAATGCGGTGAATACCGATGTCGAGCTGTCGCTGAATAACATCTCTCAGCAGAACGTGCAGTTCGCCAACAATGCCTATATGGTGTTGTCCCTGAAGCGGATTCTGGAAAAGGGCGATTACCTTTCGTATGCGGATTCCATTAATATCCGCAGCATCAATGCGACGCTGAAGAGTGCGATCATCACCTACCCTTATGTGGACAGCATCTACCTGTACATGGACGGCTATGATTATTATTACACTTCGGATGAGCGCATCGCCCGGCTGACGCGGCAGGAGGAGTGGTATCAATATTATGAAAACATGGGCGGGCAGGATACGGAGATCTGGGTGTTGCCCGGTGACCGCGACCGGGATGGAGAGGCAAGAGAGCTGACCGTTATGCAGAAGATGCCGTTTTTCAGCGGCGTCGTTGTCATGCGGATCAATCTCTCGGATTTCCGGAATCTTCTGTCCAGTGCGCTGCTGCAGGAGGACACCTCCGTTGTCTTTATCAATATGGACAACGATGTACTCTTTTGCTGGGGCGATGATACGGATGCATCGGCCCTTTCTGAGACAGCACTGCCGGGGGACGGCAATCCGGGCGTTTGGGAAATGGTGGGGGAGCATCTCTACCTTTTGCAGCAAAGTGATAATGCGTCCTTTGGCATTCGAATCGTCGCCATGACGCCGGTTCGAAGCGTCCTGTCCCAGGCTGCGCGGTATCTCCCCTCCTGGGGACTGATGCTGGCGGCGGGAATTGCGGCGGCGCTCCTGGCAACCTATGTGACGACGAGCCGTAATTTTGGCTATATCGAGCACATCATATCGGTGCTGGGCGACGCGGAGAGGGGCAATTACAGCCGGCTGCAGGACCCGCGCAAAACCGAGGATGAGTACGATACCATTCTGAACAACATCATCCGGCTTCATCTGGAGACCGAGCGCCTAAGCTCCGAACTGGAGCAGAAAAAGCACCAGCAGGAGGTGGTATCCCTGACTGCCCTGCAGGCACAGATCAATCCGCATTTCATGTTCAATACCCTGCAGATGATCCAGTTCAAGGCGGCGGGCGGCGGCCGGCACGCAGAGGACGTCGTCCGCATGACGGAGGCGCTTTCGGACATCCTCCGGTATGCGCTTTCGGATCCGCTCCAGCCCATTACGCTGCGGGAGGAGATTGAGTACCTGAAAAAATACGTTGCCATCCAGCACATGCGCTTCGGGCAGCAGTTCATTCTGTATTATGAGGTGGAAGAGGAACAGCTGGACCTCCCGGTGTTCCGCCTGATGCTGCAGCCGATCATTGAGAACAGTATTCTGCACGGCATTCGGGACAAGGGCGAGACGGGGTACATCAAGCTGACTGTGTTCCAGCGGGAGGATGTGGTGCGGTTCCGCGTGTTCGACACCGGTGTCGGCATGAGCCCCGAGCGCCTGGAGCAGCTGCGGCGCAGCATCAACACCTTTGATGTCCACAGCATCGGGCTTTCCAATGTCAACAGCCGCCTTAAGCTCTACTTTGGCGAGGAGGCGGGCCTTCGGATCCGCAGCGTTTTGGGGCGAGGGACCATCGTGGAATTCCAGATGAAGCTCTCTCAGATCGAAAAATATGTGACCGAATCCAAAAAGCTGCGACCGGATGGGAAAACTTCAGAAGAAAAGTGACCAAATGAAAAAAAGGCCCCCTGCCTCGGCAGGAGGCCTTCGCTGATAATAAGGATAGTTCAAATGAATGCCTGACAAAGGCAACAGGAGGGATAATCTATGAAAAAGAAGACAATTGCCGTTCTTTTGACGGCAGCGATGGCAGCAAGCATGCTGGCAGGATGCGGCGCATCCTCCGACACAGCTTCTTCCGCAGATTCCACAGCAGCTTCTACCGAGAGCGCGGAGACGGAGACAACCGAGGCTGCAGCGGATACAACCGCTTCCTCTGGCGACTCGGTAACGCTTCGCTTTGCATGGTGGGGCGGCGACGAGAGAAACGAAGCAACGCAGGCCGTTATCGATCAGTTCGAGGCAGCACATCCCGGCGTTACGATCGAGGGTGAGCCCGGTTCCAACGATGGCTATCACGACAAGCTGGCAACGCAGCTGGCTTCCGGCACTGCACCGGACATCGTTCAGATCGATCCCGAGACCATGCCGACCTTCGTTGATGCCGGCGACTACTTCGTAGATCTGAACACGACGAGCATTGATATGTCCACATTCGATGCGGATTACATCAGCAAGCAGATCAACGGAAACTATGATGGCAAGCAGCTCGGACTTCCTACCGGTATCGCAGGACCTGCTGTTCTGGTGAACAAGACTCTGGCTGATGAGCTGGGCGTTGATCTTACCAAGGAAGGCATTACCTGGGAGGACTGGATCGAGGCAGGAAAGGCTGCACATGAGAAGGATCCGGAAGCATACCTCCTGTGCGCTAACAAGGAGTACATCACCAACCTGGTAGTGTTCCCGCTGGCTAAGCAGTACGGCGGCGCTCTCTTCGATGATGACGGCAAGCTCCTTGCAACCGAAGAGACTATGACCAAGGTATTCACCTATGTAAAAGAGCTGTATGACAACAATGTAGTTGCTCCGGCTTCTTATCAGGCTTCCTACATCGGTGATGATGTACAGGCCGATGCTAACTGGATTGCTGGCAAATATGTGGCAGCTCCCTGCTACATTTCCACAATGGATGTCATGGTAGCAGCAAACGACAGCGCAGAGTATGTTGCAGGAACCCTTCCGGTTCTGGCTGATGCCAAGGACGGCGGCTTTGCCTCCAACACACCGCAGCTGCTGGCGATCACGAACTCCTGCACCAACCCTGACATTGCAGCAGAGTTCCTGAACTACTTCTTCAACGATGCTACGGCACAGGAGACGCTGGGAGCAACCAGATCCGTACCTCCGACCGAGAGCGCTCGTAAGATCTGCGAAGAGGGCGGAAAGCTCAGCGAAGTTGTTACCGCAGCTACCGATATCGCAGTAGCAGTCGGCGGAACACCCAACGACAAGGTATCTTCCTCTGCAGAAGCAAAGACCATCCTCTTTGATGCCGTTGAGGCAGTCGGCTACGGCCAGATGTCTCCGGAGGATGCAGCAGCAACTGTAATCGATGAGTTCAGTGCACTGCAGAAATAATCGTAAGGGCGTCTGTTCGACCCTTGGTTCGCCTTTAGTACTTGAAGATATCCGATGACATGTTTTTCTGGTTTTCGGGAAACCTTGAAGTGACGGGCATAAGGCACGGAACAGAGCAAGGCAATAAGAAACTTGGGTCCCCGGCGGGAAACCGCAGGGGACCTTTTAAGAAAGGACGGGATCCTATGGCAGGCACGAAACGTGTTGCGGCAAAGCCGCATTATTCCAAGCGGGATTATAAGGGACTGCTCTATTTGCTCCCCTGGCTCTTGGGCTTTGCAATTCTGCAGCTCTATCCCTTTGTAACCTCGTTTATTTATTCCTTCAATGACTACACCGTTGGCGGAACTATGAAATTCGTCGGACTTGCGAATTACGTGGAGCTTTTGACGCATGACAGAGACTTTTGGAATTCCCTGAAGGTTACGATTCTGTTCGCCCTGTACACGGTCCCGGGAAAAGTCATCCTCGCACTCTTGGTTGCTATGTTTCTGAACCGGAACATTCGAGGCATCAACCTGATCCGCACGCTGTACTACATTCCTTCTTTGTTCGGCGGATCGGTTGCCATTGCGCTTTTGTGGCGTCTGATGTTCATGGACAACGGAGTATTCAACACGATGTTGACCAAGCTCGGCCTTCCGAATGTTTCCTTCCTCGGAGATATCAAGATGGCACTTCCGACGATCTGCATGCTGGAGATTTGGCAGTTCGGTTCTTCCATGGTAATGCTCCTGGCAGCACTCAAGAACGTTCCGAAGGAGCTCTACGAGGCAGCAGAGATTGACGGCAGCGGAAAATTCTCCAGATTCTGGCACATCACCATTCCGCAGATTTCGCCGGTGCTGTTCTTCTCCCTTTTGAATCAGACCATCCAGGAGCTGCAGAACTTTACCTCTCCCTACACGATTACCGGCGGCGGACCGCTTAAGTCCACCAACGTACTGGGAATCATGCTGTACAAGGAAGGATTTGGCTACTTTAAGATGGGCTATGCCAGCGCGATTTCCTGGATCGAATTCGCGATCATTCTGGTGTTCACACTGTTTTTGTTTGGCACATCCAAATTCTGGGTACACTATGCGGACGAATGATTGTCGGCGATGCCGATGGCACAGGTTTCTATCTTAGAGTAAGAGGTAATGATCTATGAAGAAGAAAGCTAAACGTGATGAGGACATCAAGCAGAAGGCTTCGGTCCTGGATTATGTCATCATCGTTATCATTGGAATCATTTTGCTGTATCCCCTGGTATGGATGTTCTTTGCCACCTTTAAGGATAACAGCGAGATCTTCGGATCGGTTGGCCTTTGGCCGAAGGTATGGCATCCGGAGAATTACATCAACGGCTGGAAGGGAAGCGCGGGCTATACCTACACACAGTTCTTCCTGAATACGTTTAAACTGGTTATCCCGACAACGCTGCTGACCCTGGTTTCAGCAACACTGGTAGCGTACGGCTTTGCCCGTTTCAATCTGCCGCACAAAAAGCTCCTGTTTACCTTATTGCTGGCAATGATGATGCTGCCCAACACGGTTGTCATCATCCCGCGTTACCTGTTGTACAACAACTTCCACTGGATCGACGGCTACATGCCCTTCTACGCACCGGCAATCCTGTGCTGCAACTCCTTCTTCCCTTACATGCTGATTCAGTTCCTGCGGGGCATTCCGAGAGATCTGGATGAGTCGGCCTACATTGACGGCTGCAGCACCTGGACCACCATGACGAAGATCATCCTGCCTCTGATGAAGCCGGCATTGTTCTCCGCAGGACTGTTCCAGTTCCTCTGGACCTACAATGATTACTTTAACTCCCTGATCTTCATCAACTCGGTGAAGAAGTATCCCATCTCCCTCGCGGTTCGTCTGTCTCTGGATTCGGAGTCCGTCGTACAGTGGGGCAAGGTAATGGCCATGGCCTTTGTGGCTGTCGTTCCGTTGATGGTACTGTTCTTTGCCGCACAGAAGTACTTTGTAGAAGGCATTGCAACAAGCGGAATGAAGAACTAAATAGTAGTGAATACGGATTAAGAAGACAGGTCCTTGCAGAGATGTTCCATATCGGATGTCTCCGTGGGGACCTGTTGTTGAATATACTGCTGAAGACATTAAAGGAGAACAATTATGTACAGCCTGGAAATAAATGGAGCAAAACTGGAGGTAACGCTGGAATACCTTAGCGGTGATGGTTGGAAGGAAGCAGGAGAGGAATCTCCGGTCCGTCTGACACTGGGAACGCCCTGCAAAGACTACATTCCCTACGAGCTGGAGGCAGACTTTTCTGCACCGTCGCAGGCCCGGCTTTCGGCACGTGTGGCAGGGGGAGAGGATATTTTTCATGTGATCCCGTGCTGCATCTATGGAGACAATAACGAGAAAGAGGTACAGGCGGGAGAGTTTCCGCTCCTGTGTAAGGAAGCGGACGAAGGACAAAGCGGGAAGAGTACTGATGGAAAGGAGAGTAAGGATGTCTTCCGCTCACCGTACTGGTCCTTCCGGGCGGACCGGGCGGCGATGCCTTTATCGGCGATCTGCACGAGGCAGGGAACTCTGGCCGTTTCGGTGGATCCCTATGACAGCATCGGCAGCGTTCCAAGCGGCGTATTCGCTGCGCTGCCGGACCTGTGCGGCATCAGCCTTGGCTATGAAAATGCTCCCATCAGCTTCATCAATAAGCGCACCCCGGGGGAACCGGTGAGCGAGGGGGTACAGAAGGGAAGCGTAAGCGGACGGATCTATTACGTTCTGGCAAAAGAAAACGCTCCGCGCCTTGCCATTCACAACGTCATTCGGCAGGAATATGCTCTCCGGCATGAGCGGCCGGTGTACGAGAAGACCTTCCGGGAAGCAGTACAGGGATGCCTTGACAGCTTTCTTACCATCAGCTGGAATCCGGAAACCAAAGAGTACACCAACTGCAACTGCCTGCCGCCGAAGGAGCCGGATCTCCATCCCTGGAGAAATGTAAAGGAAATCGGCTGGACGGGCGGCGGCGTACTGGCCTATCCGCTAGTTCTGGCACAGGAGATTCTGGGCGCAGAGGCCGAGGAGAAGATTGCAAAGGCTCGCTCGGGGTATGAGATGTTTGATCAGATTGCCGGCGCCTACAACGAGGCCTCCGGCCTGTTCTATGACCTGACATCCCCCATCGATGAAGACACGGTGCAGGATCACCACAACGAATCCTCCGGACTTGCCAATGTGAAGGTGCAGGCACAAAGTGACCGCGCGCGGCGCGTAAATGGCTGGTGGTCAGCGTTTGGCCTCGCCAAGGACGTGCACTGCTCCTACACCGTGGGCAGCGCGCTGCACTATCTCTTAAAGACAATGACGTTCCTGTCAGAGAGGGGAACGTCGTATCCGTCTTCCTGGATGGACAGCGCCCGCAAGGTCATGGATACGGTTGTTGAACTGCAGCGAGAGGACGGCGCCTTTGCCTATACCTACCGGATAGATCGGAAGGAGGCGGCGGACTGGAACGGCTTTGCCGGCTGCTGGTTTGTTCCGTGCGCAGCGTATTTGTACCATCTGACCGGGGAAAAGCGGTACCTTGCGGCAGCGGATGCCGGACTGGACTATTATGCAGCGTACGTTGACACGTTGACCTGCAACGGTACGCCGATGGACACCTGGAAGTCGCCGGATGAGGAAGGAAACCTTGCTTTTATCCGCGGCGCACGGCTCCTGCATGAGTACACCGGTGAGGCCAAATATCTGGCGGCCCTCCAAAGCGGCGCGGAGTATGAGTTCCTCTGGCGCTACGGGTATAAAACAAGACCGCTTCACCGGCCACTCGTAAATGGTTGGAATTCCTGCGGCGGCAGCATAACCTCCGTATCGAATCCCCACATTCACCCCATGGGAATGATCGTGGACAGTGACCTGTACTATCTGGGACGTGTGACGGGAGATGACTATTACACAGACCGTGCACTGGACGGAACGGCGTGGATGATGCAGACTCTGGAGCTCTATCCGAAGGAAACCGGGTATGGACAGTACGGTGTCCTGTCGGAGAGATGGTGCCCCTCGGACGGCCTTGTCATCCAGAAGGATTCCGACGGTAACAGCTACAGCTCCTGGTATTCCTACAACCTGTGGGCCGGAGCCGCAGCATTCGAGGAAGTTTGTGAACGCTGCCTGGAGAATAATGGGTGATAGAGTTCTGTTTT
>CAVKRN010000011.1:0-51682 GCA_963658695.1 bacterium | reverse complement strand
AGTACATCGTTTGCAAAATAACTGGCCTAATAACGCAGAACTTTTTTCTGAGGGGTGCCTCACTTGCTAAATTTCTTGTAACACCCTCGCGAAAACAAGCAGGCGACACCACTGTCACCCGCTTGTTTTCGAACATGTGTTCTGCTACTATATTCTTATGAATACACCCTCTGCCAACAAAACCTATATTGCGATCGACCTGAAGTCCTTCTATGCTTCCGCGGAGTGTGTCGACCGTGGGCTGGATCCGCTGCGCACGCATCTGGTGGTCGCTGATGCCAGCCGTACCGAGAAGACCATCTGTCTCGCCGTTTCACCTTCGCTAAAGGCGTACGGTATTCCGGGACGTCCTCGGCTCTTTGAGGTTGTGCAGCGGGTACGCGCTATCAACGAGGAGCGAGAGCGGTTTGTCCCCGGCCAGAAGCTGAACGGAAGCTCCTATGACGCTGCAACGCTGAAGGCAGATTCCTCCCTTTCCCTGGAGTACATCATCGCGCCGCCCCGCATGGCACGATATATGCAGATCAGCACGCAGATTTATCAGATTTATCTTCGTTACATCGCGCCGGAGGACATTCACGTATATTCGATCGATGAGGTCTTTATCGATGCTACCGCTTACCTTCGAACCTATCAGCTGACCCCGCGGCAGCTCGCAATGCGAATGATCCTGGATGTGCTGCAGGAAACCGGTATTACCGCAACCGCCGGCATCGGAACAAATTTATACCTGTGTAAGGTTGCCATGGACATTGAGGCCAAGCACATCGAGCCGGATGCAAACGGCGTTCGCATCGCCGCACTGAATGAAATCAGCTACCGGCAAAAGCTCTGGACCCATAAACCACTGACGGATTTCTGGCGCGTCGGACGCGGATTGACGAAAAGGCTCCACAGTGTCGGGTTATACACCATGGGTGACATTGCACGCTGTTCACTGGGTGCTCCCAGTGATTTCTACAATGAAGATCTTTTATACCGCATGTTCGGCATCTCCGCCGAGCTTCTCATCGATCATGCCTGGGGATATGAGTCCTGCACCATGGCAGACATCAAGGCTTATCGCCCTGCCACACGCAGCACCGGCTCCGGTCAGGTTCTGTCCTGCCCGTATTCCTTTGACAAGGCAAGACTTGTGCTGCGGGAAATGGCCGATCAGCTGTCGCTGGATCTGGCCTCCCGGCATCAGGTAACCGATCAGCTGGTTCTGGATATCGGCTATGACGCCTCCAGCCTTACCAGAAGCGACTCCGGCTATATCTATCGCGGTCCTGTGGTGTCTGACCGCTACGGAAAGCCGGTCCCAAAGCCGGCTCACGGGTCTTCCCGTCTGGACCTTTGGACCAACTCCCCCCGCCTCCTTCCGGATACGGCTGCCGCTTTGTTTGATCAAATTGTGAATCCTGCGCTTTTGATTCGGCGAATCAATCTCACAGCCGGAAAGGTTATCGCGGAAGAGGACGCCATTCAGAACGAGGAGTATCAGCAGCTGGATCTGTTTACTGATTACGAAGCAGAATTTCAAGAGAAGGAAAGGCAGAAGGCACAGCAGCAAAAGGAACGCCAGCTTCAGGATGCGGTATTAAAAATCAAAGAGCGTTATGGAAAGAATGCAGTGCTGCGCGGAATGAATCTGGAAGATGGCGCCACCGCAAGACAACGAAATGAACAGATCGGAGGACATCATGCCTGACATCTCCCCCTGCCATGGGAATCAAACGGAACATCAGACGGATCGTCAGGAAGATACGGCAGCGAATATGGATTACCGCGATTTTCCCTATGCGGATATTCTTGACCTGCCGCACCACGTGTCTGCAGCGCACCCTCGCATGCCGCAGGCTGAACGTGCCGCGCAGTTTGCACCGTTTGCCGCACTGACGGGCTATGGCGACGCAGTGCAGGAATCGGCACGCCTTACATCGCAGAGAATTGACTTAGACGAGGATGCAAGAGAGGAGCTGAATCACACTCTGCAGCTTCTCTCCGCCCAGCTGCAGGCGCAGGGCTTCTCACAGCAAATCCGTGTCACCTTTTTCGTTCCGGACATAAAAAAAGCCGGCGGATCCTACGTCTCTAAAGACGGTGTGATCCGCAAGCTTCCATCGGATGTTCGTGCAATTGTGTTGAAAACTGCCTCCGGCAACCGCAGGACAATCCCACTGGAGGACATCCTGCGTATACAGCTTCTGTAATGGAAATGTTGGTTAAAGTAGCCCTTCCCCAGTACATCGATGTACTAGCCTACCCAACTGGCCCTTTTTCTATCGATAAACCCTCGGAATTCGCTTTCCAAGATCACAGGCGAACTCGTAATTAAACCGTCCGGACAAATCGCCCAGCATCTCCAGTGTAATAGTCTCTTCTCCGTCGCGTCCGACCATCGTCACCAGATCGCCGTCCGTCACGCCCGGAATATCGCTGACATCCACCATGAACTGGTCCATGCATACACGGCCGCAGATCGGCGCCTTCTGCCCGCGAATCAATACATAGCCTTTGTTGGAAAGTCCTCTTGCATAGCCGTCTCCATAGCCAACCGGGATTGTAGCCAGAACGGTATCCTTCTTAGTTACATATGTCCCGCCGTAGCTGACCGGTGTTCCTGCCGGCACGGTCTTCACATATGCAACATGCGAATAGAGGGACAACACCGGCCGAAGCGGCACCACATCCTGCGGTACCTCTGCCGAAGGCCAGAGTCCGTAAAGGGTTATGCCGGCACGCACCAGATCCAGGTTTGCCTCCGGGAAACGAACAATGCCGGCGCTGTTGGAGCAGTGCTGAATGGGAACGCGATACCCCAGCTCCGTTTCAATGCGTTTACAGAAAGCCGTAAATTCTGCGATCTGCCTCCTGGTATTGGCCGGATCCGTTTCGTCCGCTTTTGAGAAATGGGTGAATATGCCCTCCACATCCACATATGGCGTTTCCAACGCCTTTTTCACAAAGGCAAGGCCCTCGTCATCCGGGCGAACACCGATGCGGGACATAGCCGTATCCACGGCAACGTGGATTCTCACAGCTTTCCCGGCTTTTTCTCCTGCTGCCGAAAGTGCCTCCAGCATATCCTCGCGGAAGCATGCCGGCCGAATCTCCTCCTGCGCCAAGCCTTCGTAACAATAGGGGAAAGTATATCCCAGAATAAGGATCGGTTTCTTTCTCCCAGCCGTCCGGAGCTCTTTTGCCTCCTCATAGGTTGCAACCGCATAGCCCCAGACATACTCCAACGCTTCCAGCTTCTCAGCCAGCCGAACCGCACCGTGACCATACCCATCCGTTTTAATAACGGCAATCATTTTCGTCCCCGGTCGGAGATTCTGATGCATATGTTCCATGTTGTCGACAGCTGCCTGCAGATCAATCTCCGCCCAGACTCTGTCGTGATGCTCCCATTCTTCATAGCTCATCGTAACGCTCTCCTTACTACCCTACCTTCCTTATCCGAGGATTCCACTGTCTGCAATGGCCTTCACTGCCATCTGTATAGTCTCGGACGGAAGCGTAAGAGCAAACCGCACGTACCCTTCTCCCAACGGTCCAAAGCTGGATCCCGGCGTACAGATGACACCGGTTTTCTCCATCAGCTCCAGGCAAAATTCCATGCTGGATCCATGTCCTTCCGGAATTTTCGCCCAGACGAACATGCTCCCGTGACTGTCCGGAACCTCCCAGCCAATGCTGCGCAAACCGCCGCACAGCGCATCTCTTCGTTCCTGGTAGACACCGCACTGGTCCTTCACCATCTGGGTCGGCCCTGTCAGCGCTGCGATGGCTGCCTTCTGGATCGGAAGGAACATGCCAAAATCGATCTGACTCCGGAGCTTCCGGAATGCAGCAATCACATCCGGCCGCCCGACACAGAAGCTGATTCTGGCACCGGTCAGGTTAAAGCTCTTGGAAAGGCTGAAGAACTCAATTCCAACGTCCTTCGCGCCCTCATGCTGGAAAAAGCTCCCGCCCACAGCTCCGTCGAAAATGATATCGCTGTATGCGTTGTCATGGATGAGAAGGATGTCGTATTTTGCGGCAAACGCAATGAGCTCGTCGTAGATGGTGGGGCTTGCAATGCTGCCCGTTGGATTCGATGGCAGCGAGACGATCATGTATTTTGCCTTACGGGCAATCTCCTCCGGAATGTCCGAAAGTCTGGGAAGGAATCCCGTTTCCTCCGTCATCGGATAATAAAACGGATCTGCGCCGGCCAGCTGCGCGCCGGCAATGAATACGGGATAGCAGGGAGTCGGCAGAATCACCGTATCGCCTTCGTCACACAGCACCAGTCCGATGTGACCCATTCCCTCTTCGCTTCCGTAGCAGCTGCAAACCATATCCGTTGTGATCTGCACGTCAAAGCGTTTTTCGTAGTAATCACAAACCGCCTGCAGGAGTTCCGGTGTATCCCGCAGCGCATATTTCCAGTTATCCTGATCCTTGGCCGCTTCGATCAGTGCTTCCTTGATGTGCGGAGCAGTTTCGAAGTCCGGTGTTCCGACACTCAGATTGTAAATTGTCCTTCCCTGCTGCTCCATGACGAGCTTCCGCTCATTCAGCGCAGCAAAAATCTCATCGCCAAACCGGTCCATCCTCTTACTAAACTGCATATCTTCCTCCCCGCACAACCGTTATTACATAGAGACAGAGCCACATTCATGGCTCTGCATCCGAATCTTATTTACCCTTATCTTCTACTTCAATTCCAAGGAACAGCGGAATCGCAGCAATGATTCTGTCACAGCAGCCATCAATGCCATAGCGGAAGGAATCCAACGAGATGTCCTCATGCGTCACATCCTTCCAGTCGTCGCCCGTGTAATAATGATAATACTCACTGCGGCGTTTGTCACAATCCCGGATCCGCTTGTTTATTTCGCGATCAGACAGTCCCAGATTATCGTGCTTGAGTCTCTCTCGCCGATATTCCACCGGTGCATGGATGAATACCCGCAGCACATTGTCCTTGTCCGAAAGCAGATAATCGGCACACCGTCCGATGATGATGCAGCTTTCCGTCTGCGCCATCTCCTTGATGACTTTGGCCTGAAAGCTGAAGAGGTTCCGCGTAGAGACATAATCATTGGAGTCCGGCGGAAGGATTTCACCGTTGTAAACCTTCTCTGCAGCACTCATCATTTCCCGGAAGCCGATCCGTTCATCCGCTGCACCAAAGAGCCTTTCATTGATTCCGGACACATCCGATGCTCTTCGCAGTAAATCTCTGTCATAATAGGGAATCCCCAACCGTTCCGACAAAAGCTGTGCAATTCTGGTGCCGCCACTTCCTTTTTCTCTTGCAATCGCAATCACATAATTTTTCTTCATCTCAAAATCCTCGCTGAAAGCGCCTGATGTTGTGATAACCATGTCCTAAGCTTATTCGAAAACCGCTACCGCACGTCGATCCTTTTGTGAACTTTATGCCCCAAGGTAGGCCTTCCGCACCCGGTCGTCCTCTGCAAGCTCCTTTGCCGTTCCCTCCATGGCGATTTTGCCCGTTTCCAGAACGTAGGCACGATCCGAAATGGACAGCGCCATCTTAGCATTCTGCTCCACCAGAAGTATGGTAATTCCGCTCTTATGAAGCTCTTCAATGATAGCAAAAATTTCCTTCACCAGCAGCGGAGAAAGACCCATGGACGGCTCATCCATCAGCACCATCTTCGGCCCCGTCATCAGTGCTCTTCCGGTTGCCAGCATCTGCTGCTCACCGCCGGAAAGCGTACCGGCCAGCTGGCGGCGACGTTCCTTCAGACGAGGAAAGTGGGCATATACCATCTCCAGATTATCCGCAATTTTCTTGCGGTCATTCTCGATATAGGCACCCATGTACAGGTTTTCCTCTACCGTCATTCTGGCAAAAACATGGCGTCCCTCCGGCACGTGGGAAAGACCCATGCGAATGATGTTGGAGGCCGGCGTTTTCTGCAGGTTCTTTCCGTCCAGAAGAATTTCGCCGGATGCCGCAGGAATCAGACCGGTAATGGTATGGAGCGTCGTTGTTTTGCCGGCTCCGTTGGCACCGATCAAAGATACCAGCTCTCCATCCTTGACCTGCAGGGAAATGCCCTTAATGGCGTGCACTGCACCGTAATATACATTTAAATCCTTGATTTCCAGCATACGATGTTCCTCCCTTACGCGCCAAGATATGCCGCGATTACCTGCGGGTTGCTTGCAATCTCCTCCGGCAGTCCCTCAGCGATGGTCTTGCCGTAGTCGATGACCTTTATGCGCTCACATACATTCATAACCAGGGACATATCATGCTCAATCAGAAGAATGGCAATGCCGAATCGGTCACGAATGGTATTGATGCAGTTCATCAGATCGTCCGTCTCCGTCGGATTCATGCCGGCCGCCGGCTCATCCAGAAGCAGCAGCTTCATATTCGTCGCCAGTGCTCTTGCAATTTCAAGCTTTCTTTGCTGACCGTAAGGGAGATTGGCGGCAAGCCAGTCTTTTTTGTCCTCGAGATGGAAGATCTTCAAAAGCTCAATCGCCTTTTCCGTAATCTCATTCTCAGCCTTCCAGAACGCCTTGGTGCGAAGCGTTGCCGCAACGAGGCCATACGAAATGTCCTTGGTAAATGCTGCCTTTACGTTGTCCAGCACCGTCATATCATGGAACAGACGAATGTTCTGGAAGGTTCTGGCAATACCGGCCTCCACGAACTGGTAAGTCTTCTTGCCGTTTAAGAGCTGCCCGTTTAAAAGCACCGAACCATCTGTAGGCTCATACACACCTGTCAGCATGTTGAAAACAGTGGTCTTGCCGGCTCCGTTGGGTCCGATCAAACCCACCAGCTCTCCTTCATAAATCTTGATATTAAAATCCGTCACTGCCTTCAGTCCGCCAAAGGTGATACCCAGTCCGCGGGTTTCCAGGACGGGGATCTGACCTTCACGGTTTGCTATCTCTTTACTCATCTCATTTCCCTCCTGCCGCTTATGCCTTCGCTTCTCCGGCCTTCTCTGCCTTTTCCTGTGCCTTCTTCTCCTTCCAGCTGCGGATATCACTGCGAAGATTTACCAGCGAGAACTCATAAGTCCCGAAAATTCCTCTCGGCCGGAAGATAATAATGACAACCAGAACAACTGCATATACCAGCATCGGATAGGTAAATACGCCCTGCAGTCCCGCCGGCAGTGCCTTCACCCATGCGCCGTTCTTAATTTCATAGTTCACGAAAAACATGATGATTGCCGCAACCACAGAACCGGTCAGGGATCCCATGCCGCCCAGCACAACCATGACCACGACAAAGGTGGAGTTCAGGATGCCGCCGTTTGTGAATGCAAAGGACGATGTCGACAGTGTCTGATTGGTGCACGCATACAGCGCGCCGGCAACACCGGCAAAAAATGCCGAGTAGGTAAACGTCAGCACCTTGTAATGGGAAGTGTTGATGCCGGATGCCGAAGCGGCGATCTCATCGTCACGGATGGCCTTGATGGCACGGCCGTACTTGGAACGAACGAACATGAACATCATCGTAACGCCTACGATGGTAACCAGCACACCTGCCCACAGATATTCCACCTTGGTCTTCGTACCAAAGCCCAAGCCGTTTGCATACAAGGAAGCTGCAGCGCTTCCCTGCTCCAGGCCGTTCTGTCCGGCAAAGGGAAGGTTGTTGATAATATTGACGATGATCATGCCAAAACCAAGGGTGATGATCGCCAGGTAATCTCCCTTCAGACGAAGAGCCGGAATACCGACTACAAAGCCGATCACCGCTGCCAGAAGTCCGGATGCGAGAATGCATAGGAACAGGATCAGTGTAAATCCGATGCCGGATTTTTCCTCATACACGCCGGCCCGCTGCAGCGCCAGTGAAATCAGTGCTGCCGTATAAGCACCCACCGCCATAAATCCGCAGTGACCAAGAGAAAGCTGACCCAGAAATCCCAGTACGAGGTTCAAGGATGCTGCCAAGAGGACCAGATAGCAGCACTGCCACAGATTCGGTGTCAGTATCAGCTTGAAAAAGTCGCCTTGTCCAACGGGAGACGAACTGATTATGCTAAGAAGAAGAAACAAAACCGCGGTAACAATGGTATTGATCAGATAGCCTTTGGCTGTTTGTGATTTAAATTTCATAACGTACTCTTCCTGCCGCAGTCTTGCCTGCGGCACGCCCAGAGAAGCTCTCATATACTGTCTGCTTCTCTGATACGATCACATGTCGTCTGTTTCCCTTAAACCTTTTCTCCCACGTTCTTACCAAGCAGTCCTGCCGGCTTCAGAATAAGAACGACAATGAGAATCAGGAACACGAAGGCATCGGCCAGACTGGAGCTTACATAGGTCGTTGTAAACGACTCCACCAGTCCGATTACAATTCCTCCGATCATTGCTCCAGGAAGAATACCGATACCACCAAGAACTGCTGCGACAAATGCCTTCAGACCCAAAAGAGATCCCATTGTTGTGTAGATCTTCGGATACTGTGCCATATACATAAGTGCTGCTACTGCAGAAAGTCCGGAACCAATCGCGAAGGTCAGGATAATGGTGCGGTTGACGTTGATACCCATCAGAGTTGCCGCTTCCTTGTCCTCGGATACGCAGCGCATGGCGCGTCCGAGCTTTGTCTTCTGTGTGAACATGTACAATGCCAACATGACAAGTGCGCCAATCACAATCGTAAGAATGGTCGCCCATTCCATCGTAACCGAACCGATGCTGATGCCGCTTGCCGGGAAGATCTGGCTGGCTACCTTCGGGTTCGGACCGATGGCAGGAATGGCCTGGGCGAGGTTCTCCAGCATGAGAGACACCGCAATGGCAGTAATCAGTGCTGTCATTGCGGTCCCTTTCTTGCGTACAGGACGATAGGCGATGATCTCTGTTCCCATGCCTACCAGTGCACAGATCACAATGGCAGGTATAACGGAAAGCCAGATTGGAAGTCCCAGTGCTGTCATGATCGGTGTAGTAAAAATAATGGCGTAGCCGCCCACCATGATGAAATCGCCGTGAGCGAAATTGATCAGACGGATGATACCGTAGACCATCGTGTAGCCAAGTGCGATCAGTGCATAGATGCTGCCGAGTCGGAGCCCGACGATCAGTGTCTGAATAAATGTGCTCATGCCTTCACTCTTTCTTCGTAGAATTCTTATTCTCAGGATCCGATGATGCGATAAATCCGGTTCCGGGCATTGGAAACTTTCCTTTGTCCGGAACCGGCGTCTTATCAGAGCTTTACTTTCTCTTCCTTGCTTTATTCCTCAGGCAGGCTGGTTACAACGTCCAGGAGCTCAGAGGAAACGGTGGTGCCGTCCGATACGAAGGAAATGATGGATGCACCCTTGGAAGGCGTTCCTGTTTCATCCAGTGAGAATGTACCTGTTACGCAGGTATATTCTGCAGAGGTATCTGCCAGTGCATCGCGTACAGCGGAAGGATCAGCACTGCCGGCTCTTTCGATGGCATCCTTGTACATATATACGCAGTCATATGCCAGAGCGGCGAAGCAGATGGGTGTCTCATTGTACTCTGCCTCATATGCCTTAACGAAGTTCTGAACAACCTCAGAGGTGTCCGAAGAATCGAAGTGGTTTGTCCAGTAAACCTTGTTGAAAGCGGTCAGATCAGCACCGTCAACGGTGTAATCCAGAGATCCGTCATAGCCATCGGCTCCCATGATGATTCCGTCATAACCAGCAGCACGTGCCTGTGTTACGAGGTAAGGTCCGATTACATCGTAGTAGTACGGGCAGTAAACCAGTTCAACACCTGCCTTCACCATAGAAGCAAACTGGTTTGTATAATCCTGTACATCCATGGATGCGGTGGACTCTACTGCATCTACACTGACGCCGTACTTCTCGCATGCTGCAGAGAAGGAATCGTACAGTCCCTTGGAATACGTATCTGCTGCGCAGTACACAACGCCGACGCTGGTGTATCCGGACTGTTTTGCATAAGCAGCCGCGATAGCGCCCTGGAAGGAATCTGCATAGCAGGCACGGAATACATAATCATCTGCCGTTGTAATGGAATCTGCCGTTGCGGAAGGTGTAATCATTACGATGCCTTCCTCATTCGCTGCACCGGTAATTGCACTCGTGCAGCCGGAGGTTACGGAGCCAACAACCAGTCCTACACCGTCCGATACCAGAGAGTTAAATGCATTCAAACACTCGGTAGGATCCGACTGGTCATCGGTACTGATGAGCTCAATCTGCTTGCCGTCAATTCCGCCGGCCTCATTGATTTCCTTTACGGCAAGGCTGGCACCGTTGGTTGCAGCGCTGCCGAAGGAAGCATACGAACCAGTCTTCGGAGCAATGGTTCCGATTTTAATCGTATCGCCGGAAGCTGTGCTCTCCGCAGTCGTTGTCTCTTCCGATGCTTCCGAGGTTTCCGAAGATGCAGAGGAAGAAGAGGATGTGGTGGAGCCGCAGGCTGCCATCGACAATGCGGTAACTCCTGCCAGTAACGCGCTTAAAATTCTCTTTTTCATAATAATGTCCTCCTTATGACATGTTTCCGGCGACTCGTTGCTCCCGCCGAGTTTGCGTTCCTCCGGATACAGAAAAAGCGCCCGACATCCCTTACTTGTTTGGAATGTCCGACGCCTTTGCCGTATTCGGAGGAAACACAAAAAGGTGATCGCAGGTCTCCCTGCCATCACCTCTTTGTAATGTAAGCTTTATTATATTCAAGTTTTTTTAAGCTGCAATAGTAATTGTATACAATTATGCAGTTCTTGTTTCACTGTTTTGTATACAAGAATACATTATTGCTCAGCACCTGCCATATTTCCACGTGAACCTTCTTAACAGCTTGCAGGCAAATCCATGACTGAATTTGCCTGCAAGCTGTTACTCGATTTGTGGATGGCACTACGATTACTCCGTCACCGCGCCGGCCAGTGCCTTCAGAATCTCCTGCTCGATCTCGGCCTCATATCCGTCAACATGAGCTACTCTCTCATGGGTAACGCCGTCAACGCTTCCGATCTCTACGGTTGCCTGGATGTAGCCTTCTACCTTTTTGTCTACCGGCACGCCGTCAATGACAGAATAAACAACCGTTCCGGTTGCTCTCTCCAGCGCTGCGGCAATGCCATAGGCACCCCAGTTTGACACGCTTGCCGTCAGCAAAATGTCGGTGCGAACCCGGCAGGGAACCAGCGACAGGTCCTTTGTAATAATATCCGCAAGATTTCCCATGCCGATTTCATTACCGCCGTCACCCACGCCGATGGTGCGGATTCTGGTAGCTCCCTCTGCTGCATCCGGTCCGACGAGCTCAAAAATGCGATCCACAGGTGCCGTGTTTTCCAGAATACTGATGCCTCGCATGTTGGCGTAATCATCTTCAATATTTTTCCCGCAGCGCTCAATGGAGATCATGCCGACCGGCTTATACTTGTCTATTACCGCAAGGCAGGCAGCATCATCTGCTTCCATGGGAAGGTACTCAACGTCGATGCCTTCCATCTCAAAAAATCCCTTGCAGAAGGAATCTGTGATCACAACCGGGTGATATCCCAGTGCCTGCAGAGCCTTTGCCTCCACCATCGTCCCGGCCGGTCCGTCGGTTTCTGCGTATCCTGCCACATAGAAGCCGGTTGCCAGAAGAACAGTTCCCTTTTCCCAGGACAGAATTTCCTCGGCAGCCTTTCCGCAAAGATTCTCTTCCTGATGCTCTCTTAAAACGTGCATTCCTCTTTGCGTATAGCGAAGAACAATTTCATCCAGGTCTTTGCTGATCAATGCCTCGCTCATCCTGCAATTACCTCCTTGATCGGTACTACATTCACGCCCTCTGCTTCCAGTGTTTTCCTTATCTTTTCAGAGAACAGCACTGCCTTCGGATTATCTCCGTGCAAACAGATCGAATCCGGCACAACCTCGATTTCTTTTCCGGTGATTGCAGTCACTTTATGGTCTTTTACCATCGACACAACCCGGCGAATGGCTTCTTCCTCATCTGTGATGACAGCACCCTCTTTGGAACGCGCAACCAGGGATCCGTCTTCCTCATATGCCCGATCCGCAAACACCTCTCTTGCGTAGGGAATTCCGGCTCTCTTTGCTCCCTCGATCAGCTCCGATCCGGAAAGTCCCAGGAGTATCAGCGAAGGATCTACCGCTTTAATGCCTTCACAGATGGCATCTGCCATCTCCGGATCTTTTCCGGCCATGTTGTACATCGCTCCATGGGGCTTGACGTGCTGCAGCGGAACCCCTGCGGCATCGCAAAATGCCTTCAACGCGCCAATCTGATAGATGATCATCGCCTTCAGCTCCGAAGCGGAAACTTTCAGATTCCGTCTGCCAAAGCCGACCAAGTCCGGAAACCCGGGATGCGCACCGACTGCAACGCTTGCCGCCTTGCAGGCCGCCACTGTTTTCTCCATCACCAGCGGATCCGACGCATGAAATCCGCAGGCTACATTGGCAGATGAAATATGTGCCACAACCTCCTGATCCATGCCGATTTTATAATTGCCGAAGCTCTCTCCCATGTCACAGTTTAAATCGATTTTCATCGCGTTCCTCTTTCTTGCTATCTGAATAGTTACGTATTCGATATCCTCAATAAATCAATATTTCAGATTTATGTTCTTCACATCCGTTACGAACATGTGACCTGGCGCATGTGTGATAACATATTCCGGTTTGGACTGCATGATCACGTTCTGGGGTGTTACTCCGCAGGGCCAGAATACCGGTACTTCACCTTCACGAATGGTTACCATATCGCCGTAATCCGGATGCTCCAGATCCGTGATGCCGATCACCGACGGATCTCCGATGTGAATCGGTGCGCCGTGTACCTTCGGCATTGCTCCTGTAATAAGCACAGCTTTGGGTACCAGTGCATACGGAATAGGCCGCATGGAAACCACCATATTTCCATGGAAGATTCCTGCAGACTGGCAGGGGATATTGGTGTTGTACATCGGCACGTTGCAGCCTTCCTCAATCTGTCGTACCGGCACATCCGCCTCCAGCAGATCTCCCTCAAAGGAGAAGCTGCATCCGATCAGAAAGCTGACAAGATCATCTCTCCAGAAGGGTCTTGCATCTGTCACCTCATGTGTCAGCACTCCGTGCTCATAGACGCGATATTTCGGAATATCAGTCGCGATATCCGTATCCGCCGCAATGCTGTGAAGCTGTCTGCTTCCCACATCACTCACCTCCAGAAGCGGGCAGGCTCTTGGATTTCTCTGGGCAAACAACAGAAAATCATAGGCAATTTCCTTTGGCAGAGAAACAAGATTTGCCTGTGCATATCCTCGGCACATGCCCGATGTTTCGGTTGTAATAACTTCATCCCGGATCAGCTTTCTAAGCTCTGACGGCATAATCGATGTATAATCCATATTCCCTCCTGATACCTGAATTTAACGGCTGGATTCAAATCCTCAACACTTCATATGTCTGCTGTTACAGCAAAAGATCCTCTCAGCCATAACCAAGAGAATCTTTTGCAGTGCATACCTTACGCAAACAGTTACTTTAATTTGATGTAACGATTCAGCCCACCTTCGCGAAACCACTGCCGCGCAGCGTTCCTTTTGCTCAGTTTGTTGCTTCCTCAAATTCCGCATACAGATGGCTGCGAATGTCCTCCAGCATTTCCGGAGCCTTTCCGCCAACCGGCTGACCATCCAGTGTGTTGCAGTGCAGGCACAGCTTGCTGGAGCTGGTTACCAGAATTTCATCGGCATTGCGAAGCGTATCCAGATCATACGGTGTCTCACTTACCGCGTATCCCAGCTGCTTGCACATCCGAATCAAATGCGCGCGGGCAATACCGGGAAGGATCAGTTCATCGGTAGGTGCCGTAAAGAGCTTGCCATCCTTGATGATGTGAACATTACTGTGTGCACACTCTGTTACACGATTGTCCATATTCTTGCGGTAGAGAATGGTCTCTACACAATCGGCTTCCTTTGCCTTTTCTGCTGCAACGCAGGAAGGAATCAGATTCAATGTCTTGATATTGCAATGATAGAAGCGTGTATCCGGTGCTGTGATACAGGAAATCGGTGCGATGCCGTCTCCGATCTCTGCCGGTGTCAGCATTACCCACAAATTACCGGCTCCCTCCGGGAAAATGTGGTTGCGCAGAACCTGGCTTCCTCTGGTTACCTGATAATAAACGAACAGATTTCCCGTGTCCATTTTCTTCACCAGGTCATTCAGCAGGTCCTTCATCTCCTGCTTGGTTACCGGCATCTTAATGTCCAGCAGCGCTGCGCTGTTAAAGAAACGGTCCACGTGCTCATCGATTGCAAAGATATGATAATTGCGGCAAGGGCCTGCATCATACACGCCATCTCCGAACCAGTGCACGCGATCACTCATAGGAATCGACATGTTCTCGATTTCATCATACTTGCCGTTGTAGTAGCCTAATGTCTTCATATTCTCTCTCCTCTGCGGCACTTCGACTTGTTGTTCTACAGAACCATTCCGTAGATATCCACATTCAACCAGTCTACTTTTATATTGGCACGCTATCTGCGCCCGAACATCAAAAAAAGCCGGATGGAACCCTCCACCCGGCCTCCTTGCCGCTCACAATTAACACCATTATAGTTCCGGCTTTTGCCTTGTCAACACCCGTGCCGGTAATAATAGTTGTATTTCTGAAAGTGATGCCGTCTTCCCTTGCCGCCTTCTGTTCTTGAACGGAATACCAGATCCGTGCTGCGCTCCTGTTCTTCCGGATGCTGCAGCAGGAACTGCGCCCGTTCGACACTGATTTTTTCAAAATATACCTTATCCCCAGGCTTTAACTGTGCCAGTTTTGGCAAATCAAATGAGCAAACGGTTCCCAACTTTGCATAGCCTCCGATTGTCTGATGGTCTGCCATCATGACAATCGGCTTTCCGTTTTTGGGAATCTGGATGGATCCAAACGCTATGCCATCCGACACAATATCCACTCCATGAAGGCTTTCAACACTTTCTCCCTCCAATCGCATTCCCATGCGATCACTTTCACCGGATACCTTATATTCGCTCCCGTAAAAGTGCGTTCTTGCTTCTTCAGAAAACCAATCTGCCTGTGGTCCTTCCACAACACGTACGGTTGGTGCTGTATCAAATTTTACAGAATGTGGCAACGCATCAATTTCTTTTTGCATAGCGGCCTTTTCTGCGTCCTTCGCAAAATCCGTCCCGGAATGCAGCTCATCCCCCGCCTTTAACGGTCGACCGTCCAGTCCGCCAAGGCTGCATTTCACATCCGTTGACCGGCTTCCCATAATAAGAGGAACATCGATTCCCCCGGATACCGCAAGGTATCCTCGGCAGCCGTTCTTGGCCATTCCCATGGTCAGACGACATTTCCCTTTAACCGATATTGCCTGGTATCGCTCTACCGGGATTCCATCCATGCACGCTCCCATATCTGCACCGGTAAAAGCAATGGTTCCTTCCCCTTCCAATACAGCAGTAATTCCCATCAATGTCATTTCCAGAACAGCTGCAGCATTTGTATTGCCCACCAGCGCATTTGCCAGTCGGCTGCTCTGACGATCCATGACACCGCCGGTCCGGACACCATATTCCATGTATCCGGCCCTTCCCTGATCCTGCACCGTAGTCAGTATTCCCGGTATTTCTATTTGAATTTTCAGCATATTACACCTCGTTTTTCTCTCCTGGTCACCATTTTGCATTCATCGCAATGCATTAGGGAAATGCTGATTTAATCAGCATTTCCCCGGTACTCATCTACGCTACATGCGTAGAATTTCCGGTTCCCATGTTCCTTCCTCGATTTTCGTCGCAATGGACTGATATTCTTCTTTGGAAACCGGCTGGAATCGAATGTATTCTCCTGCATTGCACAGAATCGGCTTCTTCGCCTTTGGATCATAGAATTTAACCGGTGTTGTCCCAATGAGTCTCCATCCTCCCGGCGAGGCGATCGGATAGACTCCCGTCTGTTTTCCGCCAATACCAACGCTGCCGGCAGGGATCGCTACCCGAGGTGATTCCAAACGCGGCGCTGCAATTCTCTCATCCATACCTCCCAGATATACAAAACCAGGTAGGAATCCCAGCATATAGATCTTATAGTCTGTTCCTGCGTGTATATCGATGATTTCCTTTTGGGAAAGACCGGTCAGTTCTTCCATTCCCTGCAGATCCTCGCCATACTCTCCTCCGTAACAGCAGGGAATAATACGCACGACTTTGGCCTCTGCACTGCTTGCTGCTTTTTCTCCCAGGGACTGGAGTTCCACCACCTTCTCCGAAAGCTCTGCATAGGAAATTCGATGGGGATCATAGCATATCATCAGTGCCCGATAGGAAGGCAGCATCTCCTCTATTCCCGGAATATTGCTGTCTTTTAGCATCGCTTTCAACCGCATTACCTGATTATTTACCGCTTCCTCAATGACATTTCCAAAATCAACCGATATTGCCATGTCACCAACTGGATATATTTTCATAGTAACCTCCTGCTCTAAGATTGCATATTCCTTTACTGTTCCTGTTTTCCCATGGCTCCGAACCAGATTTTACCCTGCATCCATATATAACCGCGAAACCTTCTTCCTATCTCCGGTTGTCCCATAAGGTCATCCTGATGAATCAAAATATCGATTTCCAACCCATTACAGTCAACTCGAAGTAGCATCAACTCTTCGTTTGTCAGATAATTTACCCGTTTCTCTGTCCGTTTTATTTCACCAAGAATGGAATACAATTCACATTCCGCCCCGTACGGCATCAGATACGAATCCACTATGCTGTAAATATCATCCTGCCGAACATGTTCCATCAATCCTGCATATTGATCCATTTCCTGTGCTGTAAGTTCCCGGCTGGCATCCTCATCGCCGCGTTTGGCTTTCCGGAGACGAATCATTCGTTCTTCATTTTCTTCTTGTATCTGCTGTACTTGCGCTTCGGTTTTATACACCGGCATCAAAATCGTTCCTTCTGCAGCCAATGCTGTCAGTAGGACACTGGAATTTTCCAAAGGAGCAAAGCTTGTGTGCTTGCATTTTAGATACTCCACGGAGTTTCGAAGGCGAAATATCAGGGTAACGCCAACCCGCAAATCCTCGCAGATTCCTGCATAGGAATCATTATCAATGCGTGGCTCTACCGAAATCTCCTCTGTACTGCTGATCATTTTGGTATCCAGAAACGGATAATAGTAATCCGGATAGAACTGATCGTCCTCATCAAACTGTCCGCAGACGCAAATTCCAAAGTCATCTCCGAAGTTTATTTCAAATTGTGCAAGAACGATGTTCTCATCCTCATCATCCGTCGTATAAGCCCTGTATCTGCAATCCTTGATACCGGCCTCAATTAACGCCTGAATTTCTTTTCGTTTCAATGGCTTCGAAAAGCCTATGGCACGCATAAATCTGTTCAATTTCGTACTCCTAAATATAGAAAACCTCACCAAAGAATTGATTCTTCAGTGAGGTTCATTCTATACGCTCGTACTTTTCCTGTCAAAATGGATTCTATACCGTTTTCATGTGCTTTGTTTCTGCACTACTGTACAGATATGCGTCTGCAACAGCGTCCTGTATCTGTTTGCTTAATCATGCAAAGGTGTCAATTCGGTTTTACCACCCATATACATCTGAAGCGGCTTCGGAATAGAAACCGATCCATCCGCATGCAGATTGTTTTCAAGAAGGGCGATCAGCATACGGGGTGTTGCTACACATGTGTTGTTCAATGTATGTGCCAGATACAGCTTTCCGTCCGCACCCTTTACGCGGATTCGAAGTCTTCTTGCCTGTGCATCTCCCAGATTTGAGCAGGATCCCACTTCAAAATACTTCTTCTGACGGGGAGACCATGCTTCTACATCGCAGGATTTTACCTTCAGATCTGCCAGATCACCGGAGCAGCACTCGAGCTGGCGTACCGGAACATCCAGACTCCGGAAGAAGTCTACGGTATTCTTCCAGAGTTTCTCGTACCACATCATCGATTCTTCCGGCTTGCAGACTACAATCATCTCCTGCTTCTCAAACTGATGAATACGGTAAACACCTCTTTCTTCGATGCCGTGTGCTCCCTTTTCCTTGCGGAAGCAAGGCGAATAGGACGTCAATGTCTTCGGAAGTGTTTCTTCCGGAAGAATCTGATCGATAAAGGATCCAATCATAGAATGCTCGGACGTTCCGATCAGGTACAAATCTTCTCCTTCGATTTTGTACATCATTGCGTCCATCTCAGCGAAGCTCATAACCCCGTCCACGACAGCGGAACGAATCATGAAAGGAGGTACATAGTAGGTGAATCCGCGATCAATCATGAAATCCCGCGCATAAGACAGAACAGCAGAATGGAGTCTGGCAATATCTCCCTTCAAATAATAAAATCCATTTCCGGCAACGCGTCCTGCTGCTTCAAAATCCACGCCGTCAAAGCGTGCCATAATGTCGGTGTGATACGGAATTTCAAAATCCGGTACTACCGGCTCGCCAAACCGCTGCAGCTCTACATTTTCCGAATCATCTTTACCAATCGGTACCGATGGGTCAATGATATTCGGTATAATCATCATATCCTTGCGGACAATGTCAGATGCGCTCTTCTGAATCTCATCCAGTTCCTTCAGACGAGTGTCATCGGTCAACTCCTCCTTCAGCTTCATTGCCTCTTCTTTTTTGCCTTGAGCCATGAGTGCACCGATCTGTTTGGATGCCTTTTTGCGGTTTGCTCGTATTTCATCGGCTTCCTGCTGTGCTTTTCTGGCCTTTGCGTCATTTTCAATGACTTCATCTACCAATGGAAGCTTTTCATCCTGAAATTTTTTGCGAATGTTCTCTTTTACAACTTCCGGATTCTCTCTCAGAAACTTGATATCAATCATTTCTTCTCCTTTTCCGCCTCACGCGGATATCTCCTACTCCGTTCTATTCGTGTAACCATTTTGCATGTTTCACGTGGAACATTTCTTATTTCTGACGCTTTCTGGATGTAGTACTCCTCTGATCCAGTGCCATATCAACTGCCTGTTGTTCCTCGTCTGTAAATGCTACATCACTTTTCCCATTGTGAACAGCTTTCACATAAGAATAGCAGCCATCTACATTTTGCACCGTGTTTAGCATAATTCCATTATTGTCCTGATCAAGCAGAACGATTACGGAGCTTAGATTACCACCCATCTGGCTGAACGCATCGTATTTAACAAGACCTGTCTTCTGGACTACTCCATGAAGTCTTCGATAAATATCACGAATATCTCCTGTGTTGCTCTCCAACTGCTTGTTAATTCCCTCGTAGTTGTCCAGAATTTTAACCAGCATTTCCTCCAGGCTTTCTCCATCAGACCCTGCAGAAAGATTATAAAGGCGATCATCCAGCTTTCTTAATTTTGTTCCCTGTAAAATCAGAAATACCATCAGGACAATCACTGCCAGAATTAAAACAATAACAACAATATCGATTGCCGATCCAAATATTATACTCATATTCGCCTTTCTACATAATTTTATCCATTATTTTTTCAAGATCCTCCTGATTTTCAAAGGAAATCTCTATACTCCCCCGCTTTTTCCCTTTGTCTTTTATGGAAACCTTCATTCCAAGTGCAGCGTTCATTTTTGAAGCCAGGTCCTTGTAGATCAGTTGAAGCGATGGATCCTTTTCTTCCTTCTTATTTGTTTTTTTTCGAGTAAGAAGCTGTATTGCCCGCTCCGTTTCACGAACGCTTAGCTTTTTCTCAATAATTTCCTGCGCGAGTGCAATCTGTGTATTTTCATCTTCCACCGCAAGAAGTGCCCGCGCATGTCCCATGGAGAGCAGCCCTTCAATAACCATCTCCTGCACTTTGGAAGACAATTTCAAAAGTCTCATGGAGTTTGCAATGGATGAGCGATTCTTTGAAACGCGCTCTGCCAGCTCATCCTGCTTCAGATGAAATTCATCGATAAGCCGTCTGTATGCGTTTGCTTCTTCGATGGGATTTAAATTCTCTCTCTGTATATTTTCAATCAGAGAGATTTCAACACGTTCTCTATCCTCGTAATTCTTAATGATTACCGGAATTTCCTTCAGTCCTGCCAGCTTACATGCTCGCCATCTTCGTTCTCCGGCAATAATTTCGTAATGGTCCACGAAATCCTGGACAATAATCGGCTCGAGAAGTCCTTTATTTTTAATGGAATCCGCAAGCTCCTGCAGCTTTTCCGGATCAAAGGATTTTCTTGGCTGATTTCGATTTGGTTCCACCTTCGTCAAACGAACTATTGTTACTAAATTCTCTCCTTGCTGATTCTCTTTAGCAGCAGAGGATGAATTAGAGTTCTTTTGGGTATTCGTACTGTTTTCTCTTGTATCGATATCGCGGAGTTTCTCTTTACTTGTTAGATTCTCATTGGATGATTCATCATTCTGGTTTATCTGTTCCGGTTCCTCACTCACAGGGATTAAAACGTCCAGTCCTCTTCCCAAACCTCTGTGTTTCTTCATATTTAATAGCCTTTCGTATCTGTTCAGCTTTTGCCAAATTTCAATATAAATCTACTGCTTGCAGGCAAATTCATGTTGAAATCTGACAGTCATTCCGAAGTACTTTTCTCCGATCAGTGACCTTCCAGAACCTCTTCTGCAAGCGAACGGTACGCCTCTGCACCAACTGATCTGGGATCATATATGGTTATTGGCTCTCCATAACTGGGAGCCTCTGCAAGACGCACATTACGCGGAATCATCGTCTTATAGATGTGCTGTGTCACATGTTCCTTTACATTCTCAACCACCTGCTGCGACAGGTTTGTTCTGGAATCATACATGGTAAACACAATACCTTCGATATCAAGCTTTTTGTTAAGCCTCTCCCGGACCAGATTCACCGTATGAATGAGCTGACTCAATCCCTCCAATGCATAGAATTCACATTGAATGGGAACCAGAACCGTATCCGATGCTACCATTGCGTTCACTGTCAATATATTTAAGGAAGGTGGGCAATCGATCAGGATAAAATCATAATCATCTCTGACAAAATCCAACTCTTTCTTCAATATTCCTTCTTTATGAACCTTATCAATCAGTTCAATCTCCGCACCGGCAAGATTAACATTGGAAGGAATTAAGTCGATGTTCGGAATCACATCACGGATAATAGCTTCATTAATCGTTGAATATCCCAGAATCAGTTCATAAACCGTATCTTCCTTCTGATTCTTGTCAACTCCAAAGCCGCTGGATGTATTTCCCTGCGGATCGATATCAATGATAAGGACTTTTTTTCCCTTCTCTGCGATCGCAGCTGAAAGATTAATGGTTGTTGTTGTCTTCCCGACACCACCCTTTTGATTTGCTACGGAGATTATTTTTCCCATTACATCTGATCCTTCCGCATAAATAGTTCCATAGAATTGTCTGTGGTCTCTTCTAATTCCCTTCCACAGGCAGTAGACTCATAGTAACATTTTAAGATGACAGGGTCAAAAAAACTTGTATTGATTTGATGTTCCACGTGAAACATCGTCACAGTACAACGCCATCCGGCGACAGGGAACTGTTACGAAACATCATTACCGTTTACAGAACAATAAAGCGAGAGATCCAATAAATTACAACGGTCGCATCGAAGGTGAGGGGAAGAATAATGAAATCAACCAATAAAAGCATAACCAGCGAAGTTGTTCAAATGGCCTGGCCTGCTGTCTGTGAGTCGTTCTTTGTTGCCTTGGCAGGAATGGTAGATTCACTGATGGTCAGTTCTTTGGGTGCGAGTGCTGTAGCAGCTGTAGGGCTGACGACGCAGCCGAAATTTATGGGATTTGCACTCTTTTTTGCAATGAATGTTTCAGTATCTGCATTGGTGGCGCGACGGAAGGGGGAAGATCGAAGAAATTCCGCAAATGAAATTCTTCTAACCTCTATTTTCTTTGTTATTGCAGCCGCAGCAGTTATTTCTTCTGTTTGTGTTATATGTGCGAATCCAATCATTTCTTTTTGCGGTTCTACTGCTGAAACGCATGCACAGGCTGTGATCTATTATCGTATCATCATGGGTTGTATGATTTTCAGTTCTCTATCCATGGTAATTAACGCTGCACAGCGAGGCTCCGGCAATACAATGATCGCAATGCGAACCAACATTGTTTCTAATCTCGTAAATATTATTTGCAATTATTTACTGATACAGGGACATTTGGGATTCCCTGCACTTGGAATAGCCGGTGCTGCAATAGCGACTGTAATTGGCACAATTATTGCCTGCATCATGAGTTTCCACTCATTGTTCACTCATAACGGCTTTATAAGTGCGCATTATCTTATAAGAGAAAAGGTTCGTCCAACCGTAATGTCCATTATAGCCATCGTTAAATTAGGACTCTCTGTATTCATTGAACAGGTACTGATGCGCGTCGGCTTTATGTCTACTGCAATGATGGCTGCCAAAATGGGAACCTATGCATTAGCAGCTCATCAGGTAGGCATGAATATTCTAGGTCTTACCTTTTCATTTGGAGATGGTATGCAGGTAGCTGCCGTTGCATTAATAGGAAGAAGCCTTGGAGAGAAAAGACCGGATAAAGCCTTGAAATATGGGAGAACCTGCCAGCACATCGGATTATTCATCTCTTGCTGCCTTGCACTCATCTATTTCTTTGGTGGAGAAGCTCTCTACCGTCTTTTCTTTGAAGAAGACGAAATTGTGGCGATTGGCGTAGATATTATACGAACCATAATTATAATCGTTCTTTTCCAGGTTTCTCAGGTTATTTACATGGGTTGTCTTCGCGGCGCCGGTGACACGGTTTACACCGCCTTTGCTTCCACTATTAGTGTAACTATTGTTCGGACCGCTGCTTCCTACTTTTTCGGTTTTATTATGGGATTTGGAATGATTGGAATCTGGATGGGTGTTTTAGCAGACCAAATGTGTCGCTTTACATTTGCAGCAATTCGATACCGACTCGGAAAGTGGACAAGGATACAGATATGAAAAATATTCAGCACCAGTTAATTTCAACGTGAATTGGCTGCTTGCAGACAAATTCACGATTGAGATTAACTGGTGGCCAAGGCGCGCAGCGCCTCTGGCCAATCCCATCTCGGTTTTCCGCAGGAAAACCGAGATCACATACCCAATGGTTCTTTTGCAGGTGTACCCGCTTTTCTAGGGAACTTTTTCCCCGTACTCTCTTTCTTTGTGTAAGTCAGGATCGTTCTACGATAATCCGTCTCCGGAAGATAAAACGAAAACTCTCTTGTTAGTTTAGCACCCAGAATTGCAGCCGCTTTATTTCCTGCAGGAATCTCCTCTGAAACTTTATCCCCCTTATACGCTATAAATTTCCCCTCTACCCTTGCAAAGGGAATGCAGTATTCAGAAAGTGTGCTGAGATTCGCAACTGCGCGGGATACAACAACATCGTATTGTTCACGATATTTATGATCATGTGCCAACTCTTCTGCTCTTGCATGAATGCACGTAACGTTCGTTAGGCCCAGTTTATGAACAGTATCTTCCAGAAATTTTACCCTCTTATTCAAAGAATCCATTAATGTAACGTTGATTTCCGGAAAAGCAATGGCAATTGGGATTCCGGGGAACCCCGCCCCTGTTCCTACATCAATAAGACGAAAAGTACCATCTGTCGTACAAAATGTTTCACGTGAAACACTGGTAAGAAAAGAGTAGCTGTCCAGAAAATGCTTTGTATAGACATCCTCTTCCTCTGTAATAGCAGTAAGATTCATCACCTTATTCCACTCCAGCAGATTGTCATAAAAGACCCTCAACTGGTGCATCTGATCTTCTGTCAGTGTAAAATCAGCAATAAACTGATCCAGTCTGTCTAAAAACTGCTCCTCTACCCTTGTCATTGTACCGAAGACTCCTTTTTATATTTCTCAATGTAGATTAATAAAACAGCAACATCCGCCGGTGTAACACCTGACATCCGTGAAGCCTGACCAATGGATGACGGCCGCAACGCCTTCAGTTTCTGACGCGCTTCCAAACGCAGACTGGTTACATCATCATAATCAATATGGTCTGGGATTCCTTTATTTTCCAGTTTATCGAACTCTTCAACCTGTTTGCACTGCCTTTGAATGTATCCCTCGTACTTCAGATTAATTTCAACCTGTTCCGTTACCGCTTCCGGCAGTCTTGGACGATCCGGATCCAATCCCTCCAGTTTAGAATAATCAAGCTCCGGTCTGCATAAAAGTTCAGCAAGAGAAACTGCTGTTTTAAGCGGAGTTGAACCAACCCCAGCAAGGTATTCCTGATTTTTAGAAGCTGCTCCCACATAAACACTACGAAGACGATCCATCTCTTCCGAAATCAGTTTTTCCTTTTGACATACATATTCATACTGTTCCTTACTGATCAGGCCAACCTCATAACCATACTTGCGCAGTCGAAGATCCGCGTTATCCTGCCGAAGAAGAAGACGATATTCCGCACGACTTGTCATCATGCGATACGGTTCCCGATTATCCTTGCTGACAAGGTCATCAATTAATACACCGATGTAGCTTTCCGATCGTTTTAAAATAAGAGGATCCTTCCCCTTTAGCTTCTGAGACGCATTAATCCCAGCCAAAAGGCCCTGAGCGGCAGCCTCCTCATACCCACTGCTACCGTTAAACTGTCCCGCACAGAACAATCCATCGACTGCCTTTAATTCCAAAGAAAGCTTTAAATCATTAGCATTGATGCAATCGTACTCAATCGCATACGCGTTTTTAACAATCCGGCAATTCTCCAATCCGGGAACAGTCCGATACATTCTCTGCTGTACATCATCCGGCATGGAACTGGACATCCCATCCACATAAACCTCGTTGGTTGAACGTCCTTCCGGCTCAATAAAAACCTGATGTCTTGTTTTTTCAGAGAATTTAACAACTTTATCTTCAATAGACGGACAATATCTAGGTCCTGTTCCCTCTATAATCCCGGCATAAATGGGCGAACGATCCAAATTTTGCCGAATAATATCATGCGTTTCTTCATTAGTATAAGTAAGCCAGCATGGGACCTGTTCAATCTGAACGTCCTTCGGATCTGTGGAATATGAAAAAGGAATAACTTTTTCATCTCCCTTCTGAATGGACATCTTTGTATAATCCAAGCTCCTTCCGTCCATTCTTGCCGGTGTTCCGGTTTTAAAACGGCGAAGCGAAATTCCCATATTCCGAAGATCCTCGGAGAGAAATGTCGATCGTTGCATACCGGATGGACCGGTCTCCGTAATGGCAGAACCAACCAGGCACCTTGCATTTAAATACGTTCCGGTACAAATAATAACCGCCTTACAGGTATAAATCGTCCCCTGCTGCAACTGAACGCCGGTAACTGTTCGATGTTCAAAGCCCTCAGCATGTTTCACCATCTCGGTGAAAATCCTCGTAACCTCTCCCTGCCTGATTTCAAGATTCTCCTGATTCTCCAGAACCTGCTTCATGCTTTTCGAGTATTCCGATTTATCTGCCTGAGTTCGAAGGGAATGTACAGCCGGTCCCTTCGACTTATTCAGCATTTTGGACTGAATGAAGGTCTTATCGATATTTTTTCCCATCTCTCCGCCAAGGGCATCGATTTCACGCACCAAATGTCCCTTGGAAGAACCTCCGATATGCGGATTGCAGGGCATCATGGCGATGCTGTCCACATTCATGGTAAAAATAACAGTCCGCCATCCATTTCTGGCGGCAGCAAGAGCAGCTTCGCAACCAGCATGCCCTGCTCCGATCACACATACATCGGTATCTATACAATATGAATGCTCTCGATCCATTTCACACAAAATAGTATTCCTCTGCCCAACCACATCTACTTTCCAAGACAAAATCTGCTGAAAATCTCTTCCACAAGATCATCCTCAACTTCTTCACCAATCACTTTTCCAAGAGACGAATACGCATTCCGCAAATCAATTGAGAAAAAATCCTCACTCATTCCCATTTCTATACTATCCTGTACCAGCTCCAGGGAATGCATGGCCTCGCGAATGGAATTTTTCTGAAATGCAGCAGAGACAAAAGGCTCATTGGAATTCAAAACCATATCAAATTGAAACAATTCCTCAATCACAGCCTTTAATCTCTCCAGTACAGAATTCTTTGATTCCGGATTGCCCGGAAAAAGAGAGGCTTCCATCACACGAACCCGGTCTCCCTGCAGAAGATTCCGGGCTTCTTCCATTCCTACATGTGAAGGAAGGTCTGATTTATTTGTTATTACAATACCACATTTTCCATCATTAATTTCCTTCTGAACTATGCTCGAAATTTCCAGATCTTCCTTGGAAATACCGGCCGATGAATCCAAAACGAACAGGATCAGTTGTGCATCCTCCAATGCCTTTTTGGCTCTGTCGACTCCGATCTTCTCAACCTCATCCTCGGTTTCACGAATTCCGGCCGTATCTGTTACATGAAGCAAAATGTCGCCCAAACGAATGGTTTCACACAAAGTATCCCGTGTTGTTCCTGCAATGGACGTAACAATGGCGCGCTCCTCTCCTGCCATCGCATTCATCAGTGAAGATTTTCCGGCATTCGGTTTCCCGATGATCACCGTACGGATTCCATCCTTCAGAACGCTCCCCTGGTCCGATCGCTGAAGAAACAATCTCAGTTCCTCATGTATTTCATTGCAAATATTGGAAAGCCTGGAAGGATACCCCTCTAGCGAATAATTTTCCGGATCATCCAGTGCGGATTCAATGAACGCAATCTCATACAGAATTTTTCCGCGCAGCTCCTTTATCTTTCCGGAAACGCTCCCCTGTAACTGATGAAGGCTTACCTTTCTGGCAAACTCATTCTGCGCATGGATCAAATCCATAACAGCACCGGCTTCTGACAAATCCATTCGACCACCCAAAAAGGCTCTCTTTGTAAATTCTCCGGGATCAGCAAGTCTTGCTCCACAGCAAAGAACAGCATCCAGAACACGGTTCAGAATAAAGCGGCCTCCATGGGTATTAATTTCAGCCGTATCCTCCGTTGTGTAGCTGTGAGGAGCTTTCATCCAGGAGACAAGCACCTCATCAATCACTTCCTCTTCCTGCTGAGGATCAACAATAACTCCGTAATGGATGGTATTGGGCTGCCATGTTTTCTTGCACTTGCCACTCTTTGTTCGATATAAACGACAAATGATATTCTCTGCATCGGGACCACTCACCCGAATAATACCAATTCCGGCCTCCGAAGTTCCTGTCGCAATCGCAGCTATCGTATCTTTTTGGTCGTGATCAAATGTAAGTGCCATTTTTACTCCAGCTTGCTCTCTGTCCAACCACATTAATATTCTCCGAAGGAGAATATAGATGCGGGTGCTGAATAGTTACATATGTTTTAATTTCCAAAGTCCTATCATAACGTAAAAAAGAGGCCTGCACAAACGCAGACCTCCTCCTGAAATAATCAATCATCATACATATGGCATTCTCGCCATATAAATTTACCTTTATCTCTTCGGCGCAATCACGACGCGGCGATACGGATCTTCACCCTCACTGTACGTTGTAACATACCGGTCCGACTGTAATGCAGAATGAATCACTCGTCTCTCATAGGGATTCATCGGCTCCAACGCCTGTGCCCGATGAGACCTCTTCACCTTAAACGCAATGTTCTTGGCAAGATTCTCCAATGTCTTTTTCCGTCTTGCGCGATAATCCTCGGTATCTGCCTTGATGTGAACGTATCCATCCACATTTTTATTAACAACAAGAGATACAAGATACTGTATGGAATCCAAGGTCTGTCCTCTCTTGCCGATGAGAACCCCCATGTCATCTCCATCAAAACAAACATTCAGAATATTTTCTTCCGGATCAAAGGAATAGGAAATGGTAACCTCCATTCCCATTGCTCCGAACATAGCCTGCAGGAAATTCTCCGCCTTATCCTGGAAAGAAGCAATCTGATCCTCCGTAAAAACTACCTTGGGTTCTTCGGATCTTACAGGAGGATTCTTTTTGGATGTATGAGTCTCCTTGGAGCTACTGTATGAGGATCTTGTGAAATCCTTTTTCTCATAGCTACGCCCTTTTCCCTCGTAGCGTTTTGAGGAATTTCTGCGATCCGCTTCATACTCCTCCTGGGTCTTTTCCTCATGAACATTTCCAAGAACATCCCCTCCAACCGCCGAGGATCCATGTTCATTTTCTTTAACCTTGGCACGAATCACAGCATTGCGTGCATTAAAGCCCATAAAACCAAGGCTTCCTGCATCGACAACCTCATAATCCAGATTATCACTGGTCACAGAAAATTTGCGGCAGGCCGCTGTAATGCAGTCGTCCAATGTTTTTTCTGTAATTTCAATATACTCGTTTTCCATCACTTCCCCTCCTTATCCTCTTTCCTGGAAGTGGAATTTCTGGACACAGAATTATATTCCGCTACCATATTGGCCTTCTCCGCAAGAGAGCCCTTTTTGTAATGACGCACCGAAGTGTCTGCAGGATCTGCATATGCCCCCTTCGAACTGCGATTCTGATAGCCAGCCTTCTGCGAAAGGGTCTGTCTCTTTGAAACTGTTTCATTTCCGGAAAGAGACTGCTGACCATTTTTCGTATTCATCTGAGAATACTCCATCATTCTTTCGTATGCAGTAGGCTTATCTCCCCGCTTTTCTGCCTTTTTGCGGTTCTTCTCTTCCTGCTTTTTCAGGAACGCATCCATATCCATCTTATCAACGCTTCGATTGATAAAAATCTGCTGCAAAGAGCGAATAACCGAACCGGAAATCCAGTAGAGTCCCATACCTGCCGGAAGCGTAAAGCAAAACCATGCAGAAATAATCGGCATTGTATAATTCATGGTCTTCATGGAAGAGGCCATCTGATCCTGCTGGGGATCTCCCGTTGACGCACTCTGTGTCGGCATCAGTGCCACGTTAATGAGCTGTGTAACCGCAGCCAGAAGCGGAACGATGACAGCAGCGATGATTCCGAGAATAGAGCCGGCTGCAATCGCATTTTTTAATGTAAACCAGGGGGAGTTTCCAATGTTGAGACCCAGGAAATTGTTGTACTGCTCCAGCTTTGCAACTGTCGTCTGGATATCAGAAGACAGATTGGTGAAATGCTCGCCAAGAGCCGTCCAATCTCCCGTAGAAAAACGGTTCAGTACATCGATATACGTATTCTGAACAACCGTAGAAACACCATTTACAAAGTCATCCGCTTTAAACTCATTGGCATACTGTGCTGCAGCAGATGTACTCTGAAGATATTCCGTCGCTCCGGATTCTGCCATTAAATTCGCGACAAGCGGGAAAAAGGCATCCTTTACCAGACCAACATAAGCCGGAATTTTATAAATAACACGATACAATGCAAACAGAATCGGCATCTGGATCAAAAGCTGCACGCAGCTTCCCATCGGAGAAACGCCGTATTTCTTATATACCGCCTGTACCTCTTCATTCATCCGCATTGCGGACTCCTGATCCTTGCGATTCTTATACTTTGCCTGAATCTTCGCAATCTCCGGCTGCATCTTCTGCTGGAGCTTTGAGAACTTCTGCTGACGGATGGTCAGCGGCATCAATGCCATATAAATGATGACTGTGAAAAAAATGATAGACAAGCCAATGCTTGGAATCCCGATTTTATCGAGAACCCAGAAAATACCATTCATAAGATAACCCAGAAGGGTAGCAATGGGTCCGATAATAAAGGTCGTATCCTGCGTTAAGAGCATGGAACAATTCTCCTTTGTGTGGCGCCGCATGGCGGCATAAAGTAAGCAGTTATCAGCAGAATTAAAATCGTGTAATATTCTGCAGTATTTCCGTAACCATTGACTTATACAGCTAAAGATCTGTAGTTTGTCTCACGGTACCGGGTCATATCCTCCATGGGAAAATGGATTGCATCGCAGTATTCTCCATAGGGTAAGCAGCCCGCCCTTCAGCGCCCCATACTTCTCAATGGCCTGCAGTCCGTATTCGGAGCAGGTCGGTGTATAAGGACACCTGGTTGATTTAAGAGGGGACAAATACTTCCTATAAAATTTAATTGCTGCCAGCATGCATTTTTTCACCATGATAGGATCCTCCATCACAACAACAGATCCCGGCTTTTTTCAGAAGAAAAAGGAGCGCTCTTTCGATCTCTTTATAACTGGCACCATCTGCCGATCTGCGCCCAACGACTGCAATATCCGAACCGCTATCGAATTCTCCTTCATGCAGCCGATAACTTTCATGCACCAAACGTTTAATTCTATGCCGAACAACGCTGTTCCCAACCTTCTTACTCACAGAAATTCCGACTCTGTTTCTGTCTAGTCCATTTTCTCTGACATAGACAACAAGATATTTGTTGGCATAGGACTTTCCGTCCCGATAGCATGTCCTGAAATCTTCGTTTTTCCTTAGTGATTCCACGATTCCCCTTGCTTTACATCCGTGTTTATGATGAAACAAAAAGGGCCGCATTGCTGCGGCCCCTGAAAGTTGAAAGCTTAGACAGTTAACTGCTTTCTTCCCTTTGCTCTTCTTGCTGCTAAAACCTTACGTCCGCCAGCACTTGCCATTCTTGCACGGAAACCGTGAACTCTGGCACGCTGCTTCTTCTTCGGCTGAAGTGTCATTTTTGCCATTTCAGTTACACCTCCTTTATTCAGAAATATTCTACCCCATCGAACGATGTTGACCCAATCGGCAGATTCCGATACGAACCCCTTGCCCAGGTATCCAATCCGTTCGATATACAGCTCTGTAATAACAGAATCGTTTTACGAACAGCTCTAGTATTATATGGTAGGAAAACTTAGGGTGTCAACTACCAAAAACGTTGTATTTCAAGGATAAATGCCGCACTCACATACTCTGAAGCACATTTGATTTGCTCTTTTTATCTTCATACAACTGCAAGGCTTTTTACATCTACCAGATATAGATTTTTGAAATATTTTTCACCAACATTTTGGTGTGCACAATTCATCCACAAAATGTGAATTCCGGAAATTTTATCCACATTTTGTGGATAAATTGTGGATAACCCTGTGGTTTAACGCGCATACATGCGGATAGCCGTAATAAAAACCCAATAAAATAAAGCATTTCAAGGGAAAAATCGGTTTATCCACTAAGTTATCCACATTTCCACAATTTTGGTGATAACTTATCTCTTTACATCTGATTTTTCCAGTTATCCACAATTTGAAAGATCCCCAAAAGTAGTATAAGATAACATCTGCATCTCGAAAAAGTGTTGATTTTACAGTGTTTTTCAGCATTATCCACTCTGATATCCACACACATTCGACGAAACACCCTGCGTTTTGATTTTCACATTTTCGCGACATATACACATTGGTTATTTGTGAATGATCTACGGATTCTACTCCCAAAACGCAGCTGCAGCTTGAATTACAGGACCATCAACGGATGCTATAAGTAGGGGTATAAGTTATGAACATCGACGAATTGAAGCTTGGATGGAATGAAATTAAAGAGAATATTCGGGATATCTATCGAATTTCGGATGTCTCCTATAATACATGGATCCGGGATCTGGAGCTTGGAAGCATAAACGACGATGTTCTGAGCGTTTGTATTCCAAGCGATAATCCACTTATGCTCTCCTATTATGAGAAAAAATACCTGGAACCCATCCAGGCCTCCATCTCCGAGCATATCAATCATCCGATTCAGGTTATGTTCGTACTGAAAAACGATGAGAAAACGCAGGAACAAACGGAGCAGCTTCAGAAAAAGAATTCATTGGCCGTAAAGGCAGAGGATGCAAATCTGAATCTGCGATATCGTTTCGATACCTTCGTTGTTGGAGCAAACAACCGTTTTGCGCAATCCGCCTGCGTTGCAGTTGCGGAATCCCCGGGAGCTGTTTACAATCCGCTCTTTTTATACGGAGGCGCAGGACTGGGCAAAACCCACCTGATGCATTCCATTGGTCATTACATTCTCGAGCAGAATCCGGATGTACGAGTCCTCTATGTGACCAGCGAACAGTTTACAAATGAAGTCATCGAATCCATCCGAAGCGGTAACGCACAATCCATGACGCGGCTTCGTGATAAATACCGCACGGTAGATGTTCTACTGATTGATGATATTCAGTTCATCATAGGAAAAGAGTCCACACAGGAGGAATTCTTCCACACCTTCAACGAGCTGCACGCCGCCGGAAAGCAAATCGTTCTCTCCTCCGACCGTCCTCCGAAGGAAATGGAAACGCTGGATGAACGCTTCCGTTCCCGCTTTGAAATGGGTCTGATTGCAGATATTCAGGCTCCGGACTACGAAACAAGAATGGCAATTCTCCGCAAAAATGCGGATGAACAGCACCTTGTAATCGAAGACCAGATTCTCGAATACATCGCAACGAACATCAAATCCAATATTCGAGAACTGGAGGGAGCATTTAATAAAATTATTGCGTATTCCAAACTTAACAATGTAGAGATCAATCTCACAATGGCGCAGGATGTGCTCAAAGACATCATCTATCCGAATGCAGAGCACAGCATTACACCGAAAATGATTGCCAATATCGTGTGCGAACACTACGGCGTAAAGCTCTCCATGGTCGCATCCCGTAAGAAAAACTCGGAATGTGTCATTCCGCGACAGGTGATCATGTACATGTGCCGTGAATATACGGATGCAACCTTGGATTCCATTGCTCACCTCCTGAACAAGAAGGATCACTCTACCGTTATGCACGGTGTGGATAAAGTCAAAGAGGAAATGGAGAATAATGAGGAATTAAAGACAAATATCTCCATCATTAAGAAAAAGCTGAATCTTCAATAGGGACTAACCGACACCTTCATTTATCGGACAATGTTTATAAAATACTTGCTTTCCACACATCCCGGGGCTGCCTATAACCAGTACGGACAGCCCCGGTTTCATTGATAAAATAGGGCTTTTTTGTTACAATCGAAAAGGTTATTCACTATTGAACGACCTTTATTATGTACTACGATTATTCTTTACATATAGGCGGCCGGCACTTTGTCGACAGGCAGGACAGAACATATGAAACTTCAAATTGAGAAAAACCAGTTGATATCCGCAGTCAATATCGTTTCAAGAGCGGTAGCCAGTAAAACAACGATGCCAATCCTCCAATGCATCCTTATTGATGCATCTACAGAGAAAATTAAACTGATTGCCAACGATAATGACCTTGGTATTGAAAACACGGTAACCGGTGTCATTGATGAGCATGGCATTATAGCCATTAATGCAGACATATTCTCTAATATCGTCAGAAAATTACCGGACGGTATCGTATTTTTACAAACAGATGGAGAAAAGGTCACTATTATATGTGGGAAAGCAAAGTTCACGATCCTGGGAAAAGATGGATCCGAATTCACATACCTTCCGGAAATCAATCGTGAATATGGCATCGAATTGTCTCAGTTCACATTACGTGATGTAATCGCTAAAACTATTTTTTCAATTTCCACTACAGAAAGTAATAAACTAATGACAGGAGAGCTGTTTGAAATCAAAGACAACAGACTCCGTGTCGTAGCACTGGATGGACACAGGATTTCTACCAGAACAGTTGAACTGAAACAGTCTTATGATGATCGAAAAGTTGTAATTCCAGGAAAGACACTATCGGATGTCAGCAAAATACTGTCCGGTGATATGGAAAAGAGTGTCCATATCTACTTTACAGAACGGCATATTCTTTTTGAATTTGATGAGACCATCGTTGTTTCACGACTTCTTGAGGGAGAATACTTCAAAATTGATCAGATGCTTTCGGTGGATTATCGAACGCACATCCGAATCAATCGAATGGAGCTGCTCTCCTGTCTTGAACGTGCGACTTTGCTTGTCAAAGAAGAAGACAAAAAACCGATTATCCTGATGATTGCAGATGATATGGTTCAAATGAAGATCCGAACCGCACTTGGCAGCATGGATGAGAATATTTCCATCGAAAAAGAAGGAGAGGATCTGAATATAGGATTCAATCCCAAATTTATGATCGATGCCATACGCGCAGTGGATGATGAAGAAATTGACATTTATCTGATGACGCAGAGGGCACCGGCTTTTATTCGTGATGATAAATCCTATTGCTACATGGTTCTTCCTGTGAATTTCATCAATATCGATTAATGTGACGATTCAGCGCCAAATAAATAAGTGCGCTGCATTGTTAGCGAAAGAGGCATCAATGACGGAAGTAAAGATTCGGGATGAATTTATCAAGCTTGGACAGGCGCTAAAGCTTGCCGGAATTGTACAGTCTGGTGTGGAAGCCAAGTACATGATTGAAGAAGGAAGCGTATTGGTAAATGGCGAAGTCGATACGCGCCGCGGCAAAAAGCTTCGAAATGGTGATGTTGTAGCGGCGGATGGAAAGGAATTTGTCGTCAGAGCCGCTGAGTGAGCAGAATGTATATTAAGTCATTGCGTTTGGATAATTATCGGAATTATGAGTCTCTTTCCATGGATTTTTCGGAAGGAACAAACATTCTGTATGGGAACAATGCGCAGGGAAAGACCAACATTCTTGAAGCATTGTATCTGATTGCCACGACAAAATCGCACAGAGGTGTATTTGACAAGGACCTTATTCGCTTTGGGTGTGATGAGGGACATATTCGCAGTGTCATAATTAAAAATGGCCTGGATTATCAGATTGATCTTCATCTTCGCAAAGCCAGGGCAAAGGGAATTGCCATCAATGGCCAGCGAATCAAAAAGGCATCGGATCTTATTGGTCTGCTTCACATTGTTTTTTTCTCTCCGGAAGATTTGTCAATCGTCAAGGATGGGCCATCCCAGAGACGACGTTTCATGGATATGGAACTGTGTCAGTTGGACGCGTCCTATCTGCACGATCTAAGTCAGTACAACAAGGTGGTTGAACAACGCAATAAGCTGCTCCGTCAGATTCAGGAGATGCCTTCACTGGCATCAACCATTTCCATTTGGAATGATCAGCTTTTGGATTACGGAACCAAGGTTATAAAACGTCGCCGCAGTTTTCTGCAGGATCTGAATGAAATCATCGGAGAAATGCACGGAAAACTGTCCGGCGGCATGGAGCGTTTAACACTCCGATATGAACCGAATGTGACAGAGGAACATTTTGCGGATGAGCTGAACCGGATCTGTGAGAGGGAAAAATACATAGGTTCCACTGCCATTGGACCGCATAAGGATGATTTTTCATTTATATGCAATGAAATTGATCTTCGAAGATACGGATCACAGGGGCAGCAAAGAACCTGTGCTCTTTCGCTGAAGTTATCGGAACTCCAGCTCGTGAAACAGCAAATCGGAGAAGAGCCGGTTTTGATGCTGGATGATGTTTTATCTGAGCTGGACACCAGCCGTCAGAACTATCTTATTAATTCGCTGGGAGGAATCCAGACGTTCATCACGTGCACCGGATTGGATGAATTTGTAAATAATCGTTTTTCCATTGATCGATTGTATCGAATCCGAAACGGACAGGTGGCAGAAACCAACCAGAATGTGGAACAGTAGGCAGAGTTTGCAATACTGCGGACAACAGTAGGAAGGTAATAATGGCAGCAGAAGAAATTAAAAACCTGTTACAGGCAGCCGAGGAAGATCAGAAGGCACAGATGGAGGAGAAAGTTATCTCCGAAGAGGAAGAATTTGTGCAGGAGTATGCTGAGAATTCCAGGGAATATAAGGATGACAATGTCAAGGATACAAAGGACGTTGGCTCCTACACGGCAGATGATATTCAGATTCTGGAAGGCCTTCAGGCTGTTCGAAAGCGTCCCGGAATGTACATTGGCACAACCTCGTCCAGAGGTCTGCACCATCTTGTGTATGAGATTGTCGATAATTCCGTTGACGAAGCGCTGGCAGGATATTGCACGCACATTGAGGTTTTCATCAACCCCGGGAACAGCATCACAGTAACAGATAACGGACGCGGAATTCCTGTTGGTATCAATCACAAAACAGGGAAAAGTGCGGTAGAGGTTGTGTATACCATTCTTCATGCCGGCGGAAAGTTTGGCGGCGGAGGATACAAGGTTTCCGGCGGACTGCATGGTGTAGGTGCCTCTGTTGTAAATGCACTTTCCACCTGGCTGGAGGTAACCGTTCGTCAGGACGGAAAGATCCATAAGATTCGATTTGAAAACGGCGGACATGTGGCGGATTCTCTAAAGGTTATAGGGGAATGTGACAAAACAGATACCGGGACCAGTGTAACCTTTCAGCCGGATCCGGAGGTCTTTCAGGAGACTATTATTTATGAGTACGAGATCATCCGGTCCCGTCTTCGTGAAATGGCCTTCTTGACAAAGGGATTAAAAATTTCCCTTACGGATCTTCGTGAAGAAGGAATGGATGAAAATGGAAATCCCAGAAAAGAGGTGTTCCATTTCGAAGGTGGAATCAAGGAGTACGTTGCTTATCTAAACCGCAGCAAAACGCCTCTGTATGAGGACATTCTCTATTTTGACGGAACCAAGAACAACGTATACGTAGAGGTGGCTCTGCAGCATAACGATGCATACAATGCTTCGGAATACAGCTTCGTCAACAATATCAATACCCCGGAAGGCGGTATGCATCTTACCGGCTTCCACAATGCAATGACGAAGACCTTCAACGATTACGCAAGAAAGAATAACATCCTGAAGGAAAGCGAGCAGAATTTGTCCGGAGAGGATATCCGTGAGGGTCTGACAGCCATCATCTCCGTCAAAGTGGAGGATCCTCAGTTTGAGGGACAGACTAAGCAGAAGCTTGGCAATATCGAGGCGCGCGGTGCGGTGGACTCGGTTGTCAGCGAAAAGCTGACCTATTATCTGGAGCAGCATCCGGATATTGCAAAGGCAATCTGTGAGAAGGCTCTTCTGGCGCAGCGGGCAAGGGAGGCTGCGCGGAAAGCAAGAGACCTTACAAGACGTAAGACTGCTCTTGAGACTATGTCACTTCCCGGCAAGCTTGCGGATTGTTCCGATAAGGATCCGAAAAAGTGTGAGATTTTCCTGGTAGAGGGAGATTCGGCAGGCGGATCGGCGAAAAGTGCGAGAAATCGGTTTACACAGGCCATTCTTCCTCTCCGCGGTAAGATTTTGAACGTGGAGAAGGCAAGGGAGGACAGAATCTACGCCAACGAAGAAATTAAGGCGATGATAACTGCCTTTGGAACCGGAATTCACGAGGAATTTGACATTTCCAAGCTGCGCTACGACAAGATTATTATCATGACGGATGCCGATGTAGACGGTGCGCATATTGATACATTGATGCTGACATTTTTGTATCGTTTCATGCCGGAGCTCATTCGTCAGGGACATGTATATCTTGCCATGCCGCCTCTTTTTAAGCTCGAACGCAATAAAAAGGTATGGTATGCCTACAGTGATGAGGAGCTTGCAGGGATTTTGAATGAGGTTGGCAGAGACAACAGCAATCGAATTCAGCGATACAAGGGACTTGGTGAAATGGATCCGGAGCAGCTTTGGGAGACAACCATGGATCCGGAGCGTCGTATTCTTCGCAGGGTATATGTGGATGAGGAAAACGAATCTGAAGTTGATCTGACCTTTAATACACTGATGGGCGATCAGGTTGAGCCAAGACGTGAGTTTATAGAGCAGAACGCCAGATTTGTTCAGAATCTGGATGTGTAATTTTTGAAAAGACAATAAGGAAACTTCATGGAAGACAACGTGTTTGACAGCAGAATACATGATGTGGATCTGAATAAGACCATGCGCAGCTCTTATATTGATTACGCGATGAGCGTTATTGTGCAAAGAGCGCTTCCGGATGTGCGGGATGGATTAAAGCCGGTTCAGAGACGAATCCTCTGGGCGATGAGTGAGCTTGGAAATACGCCGGATAAGCCGCATCGAAAGTGTGCGCGTATTGTCGGTGATACGATGGGTAAGTATCATCCGCATGGTGACAGCTCGATTTACGGCGCATTGGTATATATGGCACAGCCGTGGTCTATGCGGTATTGTCTGGTGGATGGACACGGTAATTTTGGCTCAGTTGATGGCGACGGCGCTGCGGCGATGCGATATACCGAGGCGCGTCTGACAAAGATTTCTACCGAAATGATGGCAGATATCAACAAGGATACGGTTGATTTTGCCGATAACTTTGACGGTACTGAAAAAGAGCCGGCGGTAATGCCGTCAAGATTTCCGAATCTTCTTGTAAACGGAACCACCGGTATTGCTGTAGGTATGGCAACCAACATTCCTCCTCATAATTTGAGGGAGGTGATTGCCGCATGCACCAAAATGATCGACAACCGGGTTCAGGAAGACAGAGAGACCGATGATGAGGAGCTATTGGAAATCATAAAGGCCCCTGATTTTCCTACCGGCGGAATCATCATGGGCCTGCAAGGGGCAAGGGATGCCTATTTGACGGGCAGAGGAAAGATCATTACCAGGGCTGTGACCAATATTGAGCCTATGGCCAACGGTAAGAATCGCATCGTGGTCACGGAATTGCCCTATCTTGTCAATAAAGCCAATCTGATCAAGAACATTGCGGATCTTGTTAAAAATAAAAAGATTGAAGGGATTACCGATCTTCGTGACGAGTCAGATCGTGAAGGAATGCGGGTTGTTATCGAGCTTCGGCACGATGTCAATGCGAATATCATCCTGAATCAGCTCTTTAAGCATACGCAGATGCAGGACACATTCGGCGTTACCATGCTGGCACTGGTGAACGGTGAGCCGAAGGTGCTGGGGCTCAAAGCGGTTCTGACTTATTATCTAAAGCACCAGGAGGATGTGGTAACCCGCCGGACGCAGTATGAGCTGAATAAGGCCAAGGAAAGAGATCATATTGTACAGGGCTTGTTGATTGCCATCGACCATATCGATGAGGTTGTTCGGATCATACGCTCTTCTTCTTCGGTACAGGAGGCGAAGGGACGTCTGATGGAGCGATTTGGTCTGGATGATGTCCAGGCTCAGGCAATTGTTGACATGCGTCTGCGCGCGCTTACCGGCTTGGAGCATGATAAACTGGAGGCAGAGCATGCAGAGCTTTTGAAGACCATTGCAAGGCTGGAGGCAATTTTGGGTGACCGGAATCTTCTTTTGGGTGTCATTCGAAACGAACTTAATGTCATTGCCGATAAATACGGTGATGAGAGGCGGTCACAAATCGATCTTCATGCCGATCTTTCCGAGCTGGAGATGGAGGATCTGATCCAGAATGAAAATTGTGTCATCACCAGAACCAGTCTTGGATATATTAAGAGAACCTCAGCGGATGAGTTCCGTTCACAGAATCGAGGAGGCAGAGGAATCAAGGGTGCTCATACCATTGATGACGACTATGTGGAAGATCTCCTGATGACCGCTATCAAGGATATGCTGCTGATCTTTACCAATAAGGGTCGAGTGTATAAGCTGAAGGCTTATAAGATACCGGAAGCTTCCAGAACATCCCGCGGTACAGCAATCGTCAATCTTCTGCAGCTGGATGCGGACGAAAAGGTTTCCGCACTGATCCCCGTGAAGGGAATCAGCGAGGATAAGTATCTATTCATGGTTACCAGAAATGGTATTGTGAAAAAGACAAAATGTACGGAATTTACGAATATCCGCAACGGCGGTATCAATGCCATTACCATTCAGGAAGGAGATGCACTGATCGAGGTAAAGGAAACGTGTAAGGATGATGACATCATCATTGTTACCGAGAAGGGAATGGCAGTGCGTTTCCATGAGGATCAGGTTCGTGCTACAGGTCGTACCAGCATGGGCGTGCGCGGCATTACACTGACATCCGGAGATCAGGTTGTGGGCATGCAGCTCAGCTCACAGGGAGATTCCATTCTGGTTGTGTCTGAGAAGGGAATGGGAAAGCGAAGTTCCTTCGATGAATTCCGAATCCAGAACCGCGGCGGAAAGGGAATTAAGAGCTATAAGATCACGGAAAAGACGGGAAATGTGGTTGGTATTAAAGCGGTGAATGATAATCATGAGATTATGATGATCACTTCCGCCGGCATCATCATACAGATCCGTATGAATGAGGTACCGGTTCACAGCCGGATTACCTCCGGTGTAAAGCTAATGAACCTTGAAGAAGGAGTAAAGGTTGTAAAGATCGCCAAGGTTCGGGAAGAAATTGAAGAGTCTGAAGAATAAAACAAAGGCAGCATGGATATCATCCATGCTGCCTTTGCTATCCCCTGTCTGTGCGCAGAACGCTATATACTATTCTGCCTGCGGAAGATTCAGTTCCTGATTCAGGTATTTTACAACCTCCTCACCGTCCAGACCATGCACCATGCAGGCATCTGCAAGACTTTCCATAAGAGCGGCCGGGCAGCTGATGCATCCCATACCTACCCGCATAAGAACCTCAGCTGCATCCGGATGTGCCAGAATAACGTCCCGCACGATCATATCCGAGCGAATAGGCTCATTACTCTTCTGTTCCTGTTCATTCACTTCTGCCATTACCAACCTCCGATTATTGTAATGATGCAAACGATGTACTAGGCATTAAAAAATCGATATACCAGTTGACATCTGCGATAGAAATTACGATTCAGCACCCGTCTCGATGTGGATAACCAGAGGCGCTTCGCGCTTAGGTCGTCTGTCAATTACAATTGTGAACTTGTCTGCAGGCAGGAAGTTCACGTTGAAATTGGCAGGAACTGAATCGATAACAGTGTATCATATCAGTCGCTTAGCATACAGACAGAACCTTATAATCCTTATCCTCAACGGTTTTCTTCAGAAGATCATTTTCTACATCCTTGGAAAGAGTGAGCACCGCTTCACCCTTTTCGTGGGAAACCTCCGCCTGTATAACACCATCCAGTGCCTCCAGCGCCTTTTTTACTGTCATTTCACAGTGACAGCACATCATTCCCTCGATTTTCATTGTTTTTGTCATCGTATTCTCCTTTTCTGTCTCCTTCCTTGAGAGACCATTTGTATTCTGATCTGCAGGATCAGAAATGATGTTACCAACATGCAAGACATGCTTTCCCGGATGATCATGGGAGCTGTCATACATTTTAAAAAGATTAAGACGAAGTGCATTCATGCAGACAAAAAAGCTGGATAAGCTCATGGCTGCAGCACCCCACATCGGATTCATAGTGAATCCCCAGTGCGCGTAGAGTCCCGCTGCAAGAGGAATCAAAAGAACATTGTAAATCAATGCCCAGAACAGATTCTCTACAATGTTGCGATAGGTCACGCGGGAGAGTCGAATGGCAGCGGCCACATCCGTAAGCCTTGATTTCATAAGCACAATATCTGCTGCATCGATGGCTACATCGGTTCCTGCCCCGATTGCAATACCGATGTTGGCGCGTGTTAATGCGGGAGCATCGTTGATGCCATCACCGACCATGGCGACTTTTCCCACCTTTTGCAGCGTGCGGATGATTTCTTCCTTTCCATCGGGAAGAACGCCTGCAACAACCTCATCAACACCTGCCTGTTTACCGATGGCTGTAGCTGTTTTCGTATTATCGCCTGTCAGCATGACCACATGAATGCCCATCTTCTTCAGCTCAGAGATTGCCTGATGCGAATCCGGCTTTATCGTGTCAGCAACTGCAATGATACCAAGTAGCTCACCCTCCTTTGCAAAATACATCGGCGTCTTCCCACTCTCCGCCAAAACAGATGCCTTTTCTTCCAATTCCTGCGGAAGAATAGTCTGTGACCGGATAAATGAGGCATTTCCGCCGAATAGGTGACTTCCCTGTAACGAACCGGTTAATCCGTTTCCGGGAAGGGCCTGAAAATCCTGAAGATCGGAAGCTTTCACAGCATGCTCATTGGCGTAGGAAACAATGGCCTTGGCCAGTGGGTGTTCTGAGCGCACTTCCAATGAGGCAGCCATAGAAACCAGCTCGTTTGTCGTATGGGTTCCGTAAGGAATTACATCGGTTACGACAGGAGCTCCATTTGTAATCGTTCCTGTTTTGTCAAGAGCAACGATTTGAATGGTTCCGGTTTCCTGAAGTGCCTCTGCATTTTTGAACAAAATACCGGATTTGGCCCCCATTCCATTTCCAACCATGATAGCAACCGGTGTTGCAAGACCAAGCGCACAGGGGCAGGAAACCACCAGTACACAAATGCCTCTTGCCAGTGCGTAACCGACATCCTTCCCAAGAAGCAGCCAAAGGATAATGGTAGTAATAGACAAAATGATCACGGATGGAACAAAAACAGAGGAAATCCGGTCAGCCAGCTTAGCGATCGGTGCCTTTGTGGCTGCCGCATCACTAACCATGGAAATGATCTGAGAAAGTGTGGTATCCTCTCCCACTCTTGTCGCACGGCAGGTAAGGAAACCGCTTTGATTGGTGGTGGCGGAGGTTACGGCAGATCCCGGCTCTTTATCCACAGGAATGGATTCTCCGGTAATTGCCGATTCATTCACAGCACTGGTTCCATCAACGACAATTCCGTCGGCGGGAATATTCTCACCGGGGCGAACGGTAAAAAGATCCCCAATGACAATTTCATCAACACTGACGGTAATCTCCTTGCCATCGCGCAGGAGCGTTGCCGTTTTCGGAGCAAGACGCATCAGAGATTTCAATGCGTCCGTCGTGCGTCCCTTTGAAATCGATTCCAGCATCTTGCCTACTGTAATCAGCGTTAATATCATTCCTGCTGATTCAAAATAAAACTCATTCATGTAAGGCATGGCTGCCTCGCTGCCGCCATCGGTCTGTGCCCGCGTCATGGCAAACAGCATAACGGTGGAATATATAAACGCAGCACCGGCTCCAAGCGCAATGGTGGAATCCATATTCGGAGCACCGTGGAATAAACTCTTGAATCCTGAAATAAAGAATTTCTGGTTGATTACCATAATGATGCCGGACAGAAGAAGCTGCATCAGTCCCATAGCAACGTGGTTACCCTTCATAAATCCGGGAACAGGCCATCCCCACATATGTGCTCCCATGGAAAAGTACATGAGAATGAGAAGAAAAATAAGGGACCAGACCAGCCGTTTTTTCAGAATCGGTGTGGTTTTATCGCGAAGGGCATCCTCTTCCTGTGCCATGTGCTGTGTATATCCGGCGGCAGACGAATCCTTTTTGCTTTTAATGGCTGCGCCGTATCCGGCGTTTTCCACGGCTTTAATGATATCCTTTGGAGACGCTGTTCCCTCTACGCCCATGGAATTGGTAAGAAGACTCACGGAGCAGGAGGTTACACCGGCAACTTTTCCCACCGCTTTCTCAACTCTTGCCTGGCATGCAGCACAGCTCATGCCGGTGACGGTATATTGTTCCATACATAACTCCTATCTGAGGATTATTGAGTATCCCCACTTATTTCATCAGCTTCGGAAGAATCCGAACAAGCTCATCTACCTTGTCCTCTTTGCCGTTTTTGATATCCTCCGTCACACAGGTTTTGATGTGATTGGTGAGAAGCTCCTTTGTAAAACTGTTTAACGCACAGGAGGCAGCAGAAACCTGCGTAAGAATATCGATACAATACGTCTCTTCTTCTACCATTCGGCGAATTCCGCGAATTTGCCCTTCAATGCGGTTCAACCTTTGAATCAAATCCTTTGTTTCCGAGAGAGTGCGGTCCTTTTTGCGGCAGCAGGGACAGACTGCTGCGAGAGTTTCCTGCTCGGCCTGCTCCATTTCGGCGAGATTCTGCATATCAGCTGCATGATGAATATTGTGATTGGATTCTGTCATGGTGTTCTCCGTTTGACGTAGATATCGATGATGAATAATTACGAAAATATTACACACTGACTTATTTTAATAATAAGCAATGTAATACCCTAGAGGGGTATCTGAATTATGTTATATACCCCATGGGGGTATTTGTAAAGCAAAAATCAGCAGCCGGTTTTTGAAACCGGCTGCTGTGCAAGGTATTATTTCATTGAAATGATAGCTGTACCGCTATGAAAGGTGTTTAACCGTGCAGTCCATCTGTCTGGCGCTGCATATCTTCCACAACGATATCATAGATTTCGCCAAGCGTACGGAAGTAGGCAAGGACAAGCCACGGTTCGTTGGTGTGATAATGCAGTTTCAGTGTTGCCTTTTCTCCACCGACTTCATCCTCGCCGGTGTCTCCGGCAACGATCAGGCAGTCGCCTTCAAAATTGTTCAGAATGTAATCTCTCACTTCATCTACGAGGTCGTCGCAAGCATCATCGTCCAGACCATAGACGTCCAGAAGAAGCTGTGTATCGTAGCGAAATTCAATAATTTCCTTATGATTTGCCATTTAACTCGAATCCTTTCTAGATTTCAGGGAAACGATTCATAGCCTATTTGCAAAACATGATTGGCTTTTGAACCGTTATCATCTGCTAACAAGGGCATCATACTCCATTTACAATTCTGCCTGCAAGCAGACATTCGCAGCGAAACAGACGCCAGCGTAAGGACTTGTCATTGGCCGGCGTCTGTACTGTTACGCGACGGGTCCTTACGAAGGTGTCTGTACAGTTACAAACCGATGAAACCTATGGTACAATGCACTCGGTCAGAAAAAGAAAGAAAGCAGGAACAAGATTTGAGACTACGCAATATTCCGAGAGCGCGCGATACAATTCAGGACAGTCCCTTTGTGGTTCAGTTTCCGGAGCAGCAAAAAGGCTGTTGGAAGGAACTTTTTGGAAATGATCATCCCCTCCATCTGGAAATAGGGACGGGAAAGGGAAGATTTATTCTTGAGCTTGCGCAGCAGAATCCGAACATCAATTACGTCGGTATTGAAAAGTATTCCAGCGTACTTCTCCGCGGTGTGGATCGTCAGAATGAGCTGGAGCTTCCGAATCTGCGCTTTATCCGGGGAGAAGCAGAATTGATTACAGAATACTTTTCGGAAGGGGAAATTCAGAAAATCTATCTGAATTTTTCAGATCCGTGGCCCAAAAAGCGAAATGCCAAGCGCCGACTGCCGTCCAAGGAATTTCTTCGCCGGTATGATGTAATACTTGCGAAGGAAGGGAGTATTGAATTCAAAACGGACAATCGTGAGCTGTTTGATTTTGCCGTAGAGGAAGTCCCGTTCAGCTCTTTTGCAATCTCGGTGCTTACCTATGATCTTCATGCTGATCCTGTTTTGAATCAGGGGAATATCATGACGGAATATGAAGAACGATTCTCTGCAAAGGGCAATAAAATCAACAAGTACGTTCTGCGGCGCAAAGATGCTGTGCTATAATCTGCGGTAGCAGCGGTTTTGCGAATGAAACTCTGAATCGTTACTGCTTATGGTAATCGGAAAGGAGAAAACAATGATTTTTACATCCGCCAATTTTGAAGAGGAAGTGTTAAAGAGTAGTCTTCCCGTTGTTGTAGATTTCTATGCTGACTGGTGTGGTCCTTGCAAGATGCTTGCTCCTTTTGTTGCAGCTCTGGAGCCCCTCTATCAGGGAAAGGTGAAGATCGGAAAGCTCAATGTGGATGATTCGACCGATATTGCTGAAAAATACAACGTAATGTCGATTCCCACTCTCCTGTTTTTTAAAGATGGCCAGCTGGTAGCAACCAGTGTGGGATTGATTTCCAAGGATGCGCTTCAGGAAAAGATCGAAGCTCTTATTCGTAAATGATCAAAATCAGAATGCATCACAACTTTACAATGAGTATGAAGAAGGCGCTTTTGCGTCTTGGAGTTGCTTTGAGCGCCGCTGTTTGCAGCGGCGTTCTTTGCGTTACACAGCCGTTTGCGGTTTGCGCTGCATCGGTATCGGACAATGCCTATTCAGATACGGTGGTTGACAGTTCAGCCGGCGATGTGATGACGTCCGATGGACATGTCATCAACGAAGCGCAGGCGGCAGAGCAAAAGGCAGAAGCTATACAAACCAACTCAATTAGTGGATGGCCGCAGGGACCGGCCATTTCTGCCAAGAGTGCAATGCTCATGGATGCAGAAACAGGAACGGTACTCTATGCTAAGAATATCCATGATCGTATGTATCCGGCCAGTACAACGAAAATTTTAACCTGTCTTCTGGCTGCGGAGAATCTGGAACTGAATGATACCATAACGTTTTCAGAATCCGCCATTGCTGCGGTGCCGGCGGATGGCTCCAACATTGGAATGAGTGTTGGGGAAACCATTACTGTGGAGGAAGCGCTGTATGGCTTGATGGTAGGTTCGGCAAACGAATGTGCCAATGCCCTTGCAGAAAAGGTTTCCGGCTCCATCGATTCCTTCGTTCAGCTGATGAATACCCGGGCAGCCGAGCTTGGCTGCACTGAATCAAATTTTGTCAATACAAATGGACTGTATGACGACAACCATTACACCAGTGCACACGACCTGTGCCTGATTGCCAAGGCATTTTTTGATAATGATGTATGCAGACAGGTTGGAAACTGTGCATCCTATCATTTTCAGGCAACCCAGACGCAGCCGGATGATTTTACGTTAACGAACAAGCATGAGCTGATTACCGGCCAAATTGCATGCAGCGGCATTATCGGCGGCAAAACAGGATATACCAGCCAGTCTCATGAGAATCTTGTAACGGGCTGTGAGCGAGGCGGAATGGAGCTGATTTGTGTTGTCATGCGCGAGGATGATCCTGCACAGTTTGAAGATACTGCAACGCTGTTTGATTATGGGTATGAGCAGTTTTCGCTTGCATCTGTCTCCTCTTCTGCTCTTGCTGCTGCAAATGTCGCAGAATTTCTGACAGAAGGGATGGATCTTTTGGGGACCAGTACACCGGCACTTACAGTGGCATCGGGTGGAAAGGTTATTTTGCCGAAGGGAACAGCTGCAGAAGATCTTCACGCGGTATATGGAGAAGAAAATACAGTCACTTATTATTTTGGTGACGAAGCGACAGGAGCTGTTGTCGGCACAACAAAACTGGTCCCGGCCAGTCTTTCCGGCACAACGGATCGCTCCATTGCAACGCAGGCAGCGGAGAACTATTCCAGACAGATGGAAAACTATTCCATTCTTCGTCATATTGTTTCCAAATACGTTACGTTTGGCTTGAACGACACCGTATATATTAATGTTTCATCTTTCCTGATAACGATACTGCTGATTTCTGTAGTGGCAGCAGTTTTCTTTCGTTTTCAATCTGCAATGCGAGAAGCGAGAGAACGAGCCAGGCAGCGCAGGCGCAGGGCCAGAAGGGCACACAGCCAGCGCAATGATTATTATGAGAATCATCGCTATGAAAGAGATGATCCGTACTACGGAAATGACGATTGGAATGATTACAGAGAATATTAAAAGCCGCCGGCAGCCTGTTTCATTATGGCTGCCAGCGGCCTTATTTTAATCAATACTTGGAAGGATTGATGCTGCTTCCGTCTGCGGAGAAAGGCTTGTCATCTTCCAAAACACAGACCATGGTTTTACCGGTATTCAGGGTAATTTCATCACCGTTGTCATCGTAATATTTGGTCGGACCGTAGTCGCTGTCCTTTTCCCAGGTAACGTGAATCATTTTTCCTTCAGTGATGAACATGCCGTCGTGGGTCTTGTCGTGCATTTTGAATGCAAGATAGCCGTTATCATCACGGACTTCATAATACGCCCACTGAACAAGAATGTTCTCAAAAGCAAGCTGCGTTCCGGTTGTACCATCAACCTGAGGTTCACCGTAAATACTGCGGTAGTACAGGTGATCATCCTCGTTGTACTCGAAAGTAGGAGTATCGTGAGGGAAGGCATCGGAGAAGTCGAGAGACTTTACAGAAACAGCAGAATCATACTGCTCCAATGTATTCTTGTTGGAACTGTCCGTAAACTGGTAATGGGACTGATCTTTGTAGTCGGAGAAAACATCATCCCGATAACTCAGTGAATAACCGGCAGTATCGCAGGCCGACAACAAAAGCTCACTGGATGTGTATGCCGTATGTTCCGAAGCACGTCCGTCCGGATTCTCACGGAAGAAGGCATCATAGCTCTCTCCCAGCTCTCCGCCTACACCATTGATGTTCTGTACATCATCGCGTGTAAGAATGTCCTTCACGTAGACAATGGGTCCGCCGAAATGAACAATAATCGGATCGTACTCCAGTGCAGCATAAACAAAATAATCCCGGATGCTGCGGATATTGCCGATTTTATCAAGATTCTTCCAGTCCTTCATGATGGCCATCTGGCGGCTCATGCCATCTTCCTCGAGGATCTCATAGAAGATATCAATTTTGTCGTAGCCATACTGCGGCATAGCTTCCTGATTGATGGGATACATGACAGCAATGGGCCGCTGGTCATAGAGCTCTTCGTCAATCCATTCATTGGTAAGCTGACTGCGAACCTTCCCCTCGGGAGTGGTTTCTTCTGCGGGTGTTTCCTCTGTGGAGGCTGTGGAAACATCCTGCTGAGGAATAGTTTCTGCAATGGAATACTTTTCTGTTTCTTCACTTCCGCATCCGGAAAGTAGCATGGAAGCAGAAGCAATACCGGCTACAAAAGCAGCTGTGATTTTCTTCATTTACACCTCTTCCTGCCGCAGACTGCTGCGGCTGTTTATTGTATCGCAACAATTCATCACTCAAACAAAAATATAGCTGCAGTATAGTGCGTCTTTTGTCTGGCTCTGAATTGTTACATCATAGCACCACAAACCAGTGCTGCGATGCCACATCCTACGAGGGCACCAATCAGAACCTGGAGCGGTGTGTGTCCCACAAATTCCTTGAATTGCTCCATAGGGTCCATAGTTTGAAGCTTATTGCCCATCTCAAACCATTGAGAAACAATTTCGTTCAAAACCTTTGCCTGTTCACCGGTTTCCCTTCGAACTCCCATGGCATCGTACATAACGATGAATGCAAAAAAGACAGCCATCGGAAATTCAAATCCGTGAACACCATAGACCAGACCGGTTGACACGACGAGTGCACAGACTGTTGCGGAATGTGCGCTGGGCATTCCGCCGGCTCCAACGATTCTTTCCCAGTTGAATTTATGATTGATAATTACATAGATAATGGTTTTGGCCAGCTGCGCCGTGAACCAGCTGCAGGCGGCTGCAACAAAAAGCGGATTATGAGTAATACCGTAAAAAAAAGCAGTCATTCAGGCCTTGTACCCCATTTCAGTCATATAGACGTCCAGTGCATCCTTCCAATCCGCATAGCGGTGATCCGTGGTCAGACGGAACATATAATTGTCGAGTATCGAGTAATGCGGTCTGGGAGCAGACTGCGGATTTATGGCCTGATACTCTTCGGTGGAAACACTCTTTACCTTGGTTGCAACGCCTGCAAGACGGTAAATCTCGCGGGTAAACTCATCCCAGCTGGTAGAACCCTCACAGGTTCCGTGGAAGAGACCATAATTTTCCGTGGGAAGCAGGCAGGCAATGGCCTTTGCCAGTTCCTTGGTGCTGGTGGGAGAACCGAACTGGTCGTCTACAACGGTAACCTCGTCGTGTGTTTTTGCGACATTCAGCATGGTGCGGACAAAATTCTTTCCTTCACCGTAAAGCCATGCCGTACGGATAATGAAATAATGGCTGGAAAACTCTTTTACAAAATTTTCTCCGGCAAGCTTTGTAATGCCGTAGACACTCTTCGGGCCGACCGGATCAAATTCGGTTAAGGGTGCCTCAGAAGTGCCGGGGAAAACATAATCGGTCGAAATGTGGACGAGCTTTGCACCGTATTTTTCAGCTGCAATTGCGAGATTTCTGGGTCCAAGAGCGTTGATCTTATAATTAAGGTCCAGGTGGGTCTCTGCAGCGTCAACAGCGGTATAGGCTGCGCAGTTAATAATCGCATACGGCTTTATTTCGCTGACAAATTGCTCCACTTCTTCAATGCTTGTGATATCAAGCTTTTTATCTACATTTACAAAACCGGGATCCGATACATCGGTATTCACAAGACAATACTGATCGTCTTCGCAAAGCAGCTTATTCACTGCAATTCCCAGCTGGCCATTGCAGCCTGTTACAATAATTTTCTTCATGAGTGCCCCCTTTGGAAAATAACACATAGATACTCTCTATTATAGAACAGATCGGATTGTGTTTCATACCATTTATTGGAAATGGGCTGTTAATTGTTACTGTGTAGGTTACCGCACAGACGCCAGCCAGCGACGGGTCCTGGCGGAGTTGTCCGATCAGGGTACACCACCCTGTCGCTTGGCTGGAGAGAGAACTGTTACCTGTATAGATGTCAGCCACTTTGTCGATTGGCGGTTATCGGAACGATTATCGATTTTCGGGACGAATGTCAACAGATGTGCATATCTCAGATGATATGGGTGTGTTAAAATCAAAATGTTGCGCAATGATTACTCTTGGAGGAGGGAATTCATGTTAGAAAAAGTGTTTCATTTACAGGAGCACGGCACCACAGTTCGTAAAGAAGTAGTGGCCGGTCTCACCACATTTCTTACGATGGCCTATATTTTGGCCGTTAACCCGAATATTCTGGGAACCGTAATGGATAGAAGCGGCGTGTTCGTTGCCACAGCGCTGGCTTCGGCAATTGCCACATTTATTATGGCTTTTCTGGCCAATTATCCGATTGGTTTATCGGCTGGTCTTGGCTTGAATGCATATTTTGCATATACCGTATGCCTTAGTGAGCTGGCGGATACGGAGAATGCATTTACGATTGCTCTGACGGCGGTCTTTGTAGAGGGACTTATTTTCATTTTTCTTTCCTTGTTCAAGGTACGTGAACAGATTATCAACGGTATTCCTGCGAGCCTGAAGAATGGCATATCGGCCGGCATCGGACTGTTCGTGGCATTCATTGGATTGCAGAATGCGGGGATTATTGTTAGCAGTGATTCTACATTAGTGCAGCTGGGAAGCTTTCGATCTGCTAGTGTGGATCTTGCGCTGATTGGATTTCTGATCATTCTGGTTCTGGTGCACTACAATGTAAGAGGCAGTGTCCTGATTGGAATTCTGGCCACCTGGGTTCTTGGTATGGTGGCAGAAAAGATTGGCTGGTATGTACCGGATGCAGCTGCCGGTGTGGCGAGTGTTTTTCCGGATTTTTCCAACGGTTTACAGCTGGGAGGATTGGCGAATACCGCATTCCATTTCAATTTTTCATGGGCAGCTTCCCATTTTCTGCAGTTTATTGCAATTGTATTCTCATTCCTGTATGTAGATCTTTTTGATACCGTAGGAACGGTTGTCGGCGTGGCGGACAAGGCAGGCCTTCTGGATGAAGACGGTAAGCTTCCCCGTGTCGGACGAGTGCTGATGGCAGATGCGGTAGGTACCTGTGCAGGAGCGTGCCTTGGTACTTCCACCATTACGTCCTTTGTAGAGTCCAGTGCAGGCGTAGCTGCCGGCGGACGTACGGGACTTACTGCGTTTACTACCGGCGTAATGTTCCTGCTTTCTTTACTTCTTTCCCCGTTTTTCCTGGCAATTCCTGGCTTTGCGACTGCTCCGGCACTTCTGTACGTGGGGATGCTGATGGTTTCTTCTATCCGCAAGGTGGATTTTGATGGCGATATTGCAGACGTAGCGGGGGCGTATATGGCATTTTTGATGATGTCTCTTGCGTATTCCATCGCTACCGGAATCATGTTTGCCATCATGACGTGGGTTATTATTAAAACGGCAGAGCACAAAGCGAAAGAGATCAGCCCTGTGATGTGGGTTGTGTTCATTCTGTTTGCGCTTCGCATTGTATCACTGATTTTTAATTTCCAGTAATTGTGAAAACTACCAGTTGTCTTTGAAAGGGAGTCGCCTCTATGAGGCGGCTCTTTTTGTTACCTTTGCCCAGCCACATCTAGTACAT
>CAVKRN010000010.1:0-53671 GCA_963658695.1 bacterium | reverse complement strand
TTACTAGTACATCGTTTGCAAAATAACTAGCCAAATAACGCAGAACTTTTTTCTGAGGGTGCGTGTCAAAAAACGTAGGCGTAGCGGGCTACGCTGAGGATTTTTGACACGTGCAATCAGGAAAAAGGGCCAGTTAGTTTGGCTAGTTATTTAAAAATCGATGTACTAGCCCGCCAAGCGTGTAACAGTTCGCTGGCTGGCGTCTGTACAGTAACCCAAGCGATGAATACGTTACAGTTCACTCGTCGCAAGGCTTGCATGTGCAAGGGAGAACTGGTATACTGCAAATCAGAACAAATGTTCGAATTTTGATCGAACAAGAAAAGGAGTTTGAGTATGGCAATGGATCGCGACGATCGGTTAAAGGCATTGGATGCTGCAATTTCGCAGATTGAGAAGCAATACGGCAAGGGTGCTGTGATGAAGCTGGGCGACCCTTCCTCTACAATGAATGTAGAGACAACTCCCACAGGATCTCTGGCTTTGGACATTGCTCTGGGACTGGGCGGAATTCCGAAGGGGAGAGTAATTGAGGTTTACGGTCCGGAATCCTCCGGTAAGACGACACTGACGCTGCATATGATTGCAGAGATTCAGCGCCGGGGCGGCATTGCAGGTTTTATTGATGCGGAGCATGCACTTGATCCTGTCTATGCCCGTAACATTGGCGTTGATATCGACAATCTTTACATTTCACAGCCGGATTCGGGCGAGCAGGGACTGGAGATTGCAGAGACCATGGTTCGTTCCGGAGCAATCGACATTGTGGTTGTAGACTCGGTTGCAGCACTGGTTCCGAAGGCGGAAATTGACGGTGACATGGGTGATTCGCATGTGGGACTGCAGGCGAGACTGATGAGTCAGGCGCTTCGCAAGCTCACGGCGGTGATCTCCAAGACCAACTGCACCGTGGTATTCATCAATCAGCTGCGTGAGAAGGTTGGCGTTATGTTCGGAAGCCCGGAGACGACGACCGGCGGACGGGCACTGAAGTTCTATTCCTCCATCCGTCTGGATGTTCGCCGCATTGAGTCCATTAAGCAGAGCGGCGAGGTGACGGGTAACCGCACACGTGTAAAGGTGGTAAAGAACAAGATCGCACCGCCGTTCAAGGAGGCGGAGTTTGACATCATGTTCGGAAAGGGAATTTCCTACTCCGGGGATGTTCTGGATCTTGCAGCCGGGAGTGACATAGTTATTAAGAGCGGTGCCTGGTACAACTACAACAACGAGAAGATCGGACAGGGACGTGAGAATGCCAAGAAGTTCCTGGAAGATCATCCGGACATGCTGTATGAGATCGACCAGAAGGTCCGGGAGCATTACGGACTGGATCCGGAGGGAGCTAGAAAGCCGGTCGCAGCGGAGAGTGCAGCAGAATCGGAAGAGGTATAACGCAGAATGGGGACGGATTTTGTAACACAGCTGACCCCCATTGGAAAGACAAGGACCAGAGTTTGCCTAAATGAGGAGCAGACTCTGGTCCTTTCCAATCGGGAGATTGTGCAGTACGGAATACAGGAAGGCAAAGAACTGCCGGAGGAGACCAAGGCGGCGCTGGAAAAGACACTGTATCAGAAGGCCATCCGCAAGTGCGGTGAATTGCTGGAAGGCATGAGCTATACCGAAAAGGGGCTTACAGACCGACTGATCCGAGCCGGGTATCCAGAGCAAACAGCCAGAAAAGCAGTGGAAGCAATGAAGCAGGCCCATTACGTGGATGACAGAGCTTATGCGGAGGCATATCTTCGGTCCAATCACAGCAAGAAAAGCAAACGGAGAGTAGAGCAGGAATTAGAGAACAAGGGGGTGGCAAGAGAGCTGATTCCGGAAATTCTGGCTGCATGGGAAGAGGAAAGCGGCTGTTCTTCGGAAGAAAGTGAGATGCAGCAGATTCGTGAATTCCTTCGCAAAAAGGACTTTGATCCTGCTGTGCAGGATTGGGAATCCAGACAGAAAATGATGGCCAAGCTGGCACGAAAGGGATACTCGTTTGCGGTATTGGAGGAAGCCCTGCATCCTTGACAGTGACAACCAAAAAAGGTACTATTGATATGTTGCAGTTTGATTTTTGGGCGATTTGCCTGGAAAACCCGCCTGTCTTCGGCGGAATTCCATCGCTTTTGAACGAAGCTGCAGCACAAACTGAATAAGGAGGTGCTCCTGTATTATGCTGTCTGCAATTATCGCAATTGCAGCGGTTGCTATCTCGCTCGCCATTGCAATCCCGATGACGGCCAATCAGACCAAGAAACGCTTAAAGGCGGAGGATGATCAGAAGATTGGCAGTGCGGAGGAGAAGGCAAGGGCGATCATCGATGAAGCACTTTCTACTGCTGAGAGCAAGAAGCGTGAGGCTCTTCTGGAAGCCAAGGAAGAGAACATGAAAACCAAGGCCGACCTTGACAAGGAAATCAAGGACAGACGAGCTGAGGTGCAGCGCAACGAGCACAGGGTACAGCAGAAGGAAGAGGCAATCGACAGGAAGAGCGACGCGTTGGAACGTAAGGAACAGTCGCTCGCATCCAGAGAAGAGTCGCTGCGCAAACGGCAGGACGAAGTTGCCAAACTTGGTGAACAGCGTACACAGGAACTCGAACGAATTTCAGGACTTACCTCGGAACAGGCAAAAGAATACCTTTTAAAAACTGTAGAAGATGATGTAAGACACGATTCGGCTGTCATGATCAAGGAGATCGAGGCAGAGGCGAAGGAGGAAGCGGACAAGAAAGCGCGCGAATATGTGATCAGCGCTATCCAGCGGTGTGCTGCAGATCACGTGGCAGAGGCGACGATTTCGGTTGTGCAGCTTCCCAGCGATGAGATGAAGGGCAGGATCATTGGCCGTGAGGGACGGAACATCCGTACACTCGAGACCATGACCGGTGTGGACCTTATCATTGATGATACACCGGAGGCAGTGGTCATCTCCGGCTTCGATCCGATCCGACGTGAGGTTGCCAGAATTGCTCTGGAGAAGCTCATTGTGGATGGGCGAATTCATCCGGCCAGAATCGAAGAAATGGTTGAAAAGGCCAAAAAGGAAGTGGAGTCGGTCATCAAAGAGGAAGGTGAGGCGGCAACCCTGGAGGTTGGCGTGCATGGCCTTCATCATGAGCTGATTCGACTTCTGGGCAAACTTCGTTATCGCACGAGCTATGGCCAGAACGTTCTCAAGCACAGCATTGAGGTCGCACAGCTTTCCGGTGTCCTTGCCGGTGAACTGGGACTGGATGTGCGCATGGCCAAACGTGCAGGACTTCTGCACGACATCGGCAAGGCGGTCGATCACGAGATGGAAGGATCCCACGTACAGCTTGGGGCTGAGCTTTGCCGCAAGTATAAGGAATCTGCCATTGTTGTCAATACGGTAGAGTCCCATCATGGCGATGTGGAGCCGACCAGTCTGATTGCCTGCATTGTGCAGGCGGCGGATACCATTTCTGCAGCTAGACCCGGTGCCAGAAGAGAGACACTGGAAACCTATACCTCCCGCCTTAAACAGCTGGAGGAAATCACCAACAGTTTTAAAGGGGTTAGTAATTCTTATGCCATCCAGGCAGGCAGAGAAGTTCGTGTTATGGTAGTTCCTGAGAAGATCAACGATACCGATATGGTATTGCTCGCCCATGATATCTCCAAGAAGATTGAAGACGAACTGGAATATCCGGGACAGATCAAGGTCAATGTGATCCGTGAGTCGAGAGTGACGGATTACGCCAAGTAAATACAGTTTCGAACGAGCCAACATGGTACACGAACAGGCCGGGAATGAGAAATCATTCCCGGTCTTTTTTACATGGAATGTTACGACTTACTCGCCGCCTGTACAGTAACAGAAACGTTTACTGTACAGGCGCTGAGTGAATGGTAACCGTAAACGACGCAGCTGGAACCTCCGGATGGAAAAGAGGTTTCCCGGGAGATCGTTTCTGTCGTATGATGATGTAGGATTTTGTTTGGCCCAAAGCGCCACATGAACAAATGAAAGCTGTGCAGTGGCTTTCTAAAAAGCTTACGAATGGTTTTACGATATACATGACGAGGGGGCAAATATGCAGGTTCAATATGAGAAGCAGGTATCGCGGTGGAGCGTACAGGAACTGGCAGTAGTGGGGAAAAGAGATGGGAACCCGTTTACGGATTATGAGATATCTGCGGTTTTTGACTGCGAAAGCGAGCGGAAGGAAGTGGCGGGATTCTATGATGGAGACGGGCGGTATCTTGTCCGCTTCATGCCATCCTTTGAAGGGACCTATACATTTATGCTGAAGGGAACGGCACTGGAAGAGGGAACCGACTTATCCGGTAGCTTTACGGTGACGGCTCCTGAAGCAGGGAATCATGGGCCGGTACATGTTGCAAACACGTACCATTTTGCATATGCGGATGGAACACCATATTATTCCATCGGAACAACCTGCTATGTGTGGGAACTGCAGAATGATGATTTGATCGAAAAGACGTTGGAGAGCCTTGAAAAAAGTCCGTTTAACAAGATACGGTTCTGCATTTTTCCAAAGCACTACGATTATAACCTCGGAGAACCACGTTCTTATCCCTATGAGGGAACACCGATGGACTCCTCGGTTCTGACCACGGATAATTTCAATGAATATACGGGAAAAACGGAAGGGAATCACTTTGATTTTTACCGGTTTCGTCCGGAACATTTTCGGCACATAGAGCGCTGTATTGATCGTCTGGGGAAAATGGGAATCGAGGCCGATCTGATCGTGATGCATCCGTATGATCGGTGGGGTTTCTCAAAGATGACGCCGGATCAGGATGATCTGTACTGGAACTATGTGGTGGCGCGGTTTGCGGCATATCATAATGTCTGGTGGGCGTTTGCAAATGAGTACGATATTATGGGCTGCAAGAGCATTTCTGACTGGGAGCGGTATGCGGATCTTGTGTGCCGGATGGATCCGTATCAGCATCTAAGATCCATTCATAACTGCGGACCTTTCTATGACCATACGAGGCCGTGGATTACCCACTGCAGCATCCAGAGACAGGATCTTTATAAAACGGCGGAGCTTACGAGAGAATGGCGGGAGCGCTACCGGAAGCCTGTTGTGCTGGATGAAATTGCCTATGAGGGAAACATTCAGCATGGATGGGGGAATATTAGTGCCGAAGAAATGGTACGGAGATTCTGGGAGGCCGCCTGCCGCGGAGGCTATGCGGGACATGGAGAAACGTATTTGAGTCCGGACAGGATTCTTTGGTGGTCCCACGGCGGGGTTCTTCATGGAGAGAGCTGGAAGCGGCTTGGATTTTTGCATGATATTCTGTGCGAGACACCGGGTCTTGGCCTTCGTCCGTATAAGAACAGTGCATGGGATGAGGTTGCTGCAGTTCCGGAAAATGCGGGACTGGCCTTTGGGACGGTGCAACCTTATTACCTGATTTATTACAGCTTCATGCGGCCGTCGTTCCGGGAATATCATTTTGACGATACAACGGAATTTGAACTGAGGATCCTGGATACCTGGAACATGACGGTGACAGAGGCCGGGATTGTCAAAGGAAAGTTCCGTGTGGAGCTTCCGGGTAGGCCGTATATGGCGATTCAGTTAAAAAAATACGGCAAAGCTTGAGCACAGAATGCCTGTTTCGGAAGCGGAAGTGAATGTTGGAGAAGGATGGAATGACTATAAAATATGCCACAGAAGAACATATCCAAGCGATTGCTGCAGTGGAAGCAGAATGCTTTCCGCCTGCAGAGGCTGCAACGGAAAAGGAATTTATTGAAAGAGTAAAGCATTACGGGAATCACTTCTGGTTGATGTTTGATGAAGAGAAGCTGATCGCTTTTGTGGATGGTTTTGTTACCGATGAACCGGATTTGACAGACGAAATGTACGAAAACGCGGCTATGCACGATGAGAATGGCGCCTGGCAGATGATCTTTGGAGTCAATACACTGCCGGATTACCGCCAAAAAGGATATGCCGGAGAACTGATCTCCCGTGCCATTGACGATGCAAGTAAACAAGGGAGAAAGGGATTGGTGCTGACCTGTAAAGAGAAACTGGTTCATTATTATGCTAAATTTGGCTTTGTGGATGAAGGTGTATCTGAGAAATCTACGCATGGGAATGTTGTATGGCATCAGATGAGACTGACGTTCCCGGATGGTACATCCGATCGAAAAAAGAAATGGGGAGTTTGACATCGTCACTTTGGATGGCAGGGGCTATATTTTCTATGAAGCGAAATTCAGAAAAGATCCTATCACAGAGAAAAACGCCGGAAAACCTTGAAAATAAAGGCTTTCCGGCGTTATGGAGATGACGGGGATCGAACCCGCGACCTCCAGATTGCGAACCTGGCGCTCTCCCAGCTGAGCTACATCCCCACGGTATTAACCGCAGAATTTGTTGACTGGTAATACAGTTCTGTATTGTATCACGATGGGTGATGGTTGTCCATACCCGGCAGTTACTGTGCAGACGCTCGTCGGCGCCGGGGCCTCGCAAGGTCCTTGCTCCGGACATTTTCTGCCGCCAACGCTTGGCTAGTACATCGATTTTTAAATAACTAGCCTAACTAACTGGCCCTTTTTCCTGATTGCACGTGTCAAAAATCCTCAGCGTAGCCCGCTACGCCTACGTTTTTTGACACGCACCCTCAGAAAAAAGTTCTGCGTTATTAGGCCAGTTATTTTGCAAACGATGTACTAGCCGCAACGCAGAAGAGGACTGCAAGCAACCGGGGCTGATCGTCAGGAAGCCCCGAGGCGTGGTAACGATTCACGTTGACTGTTCGAAATCTCTGTGATAAGGTTTATTTCGTTATGAGGGAGCTCATAGCACTACATTATTATTTTTTCATTCAGCGGAGGTAGTTTAGAATGAACAAGGGTACTGTTAAGTGGTTCAACAACCAGAAGGGTTATGGCTTCATTTCCGATTCTGAAGGAAACGATGTATTCGTACATTATTCCGGACTGAACATGGAAGGCTTCAAGTCTCTGGATGAGGGCGAGGCTGTTGAGTATGACGTAATCCAGGGCCAGAAGGGACCGCAGGCCGTTAACGTAACCAAGCTCAACTAATTTCAGTTGATGCCGGCAAAGTTCGGTCACTAATAGATCAAGAACAGAGTGCCTTTTCTTAAGATATACGTTTGGATATACGCAGTCTTTTCTCGCACGGCAGCTGTCATGCGTTTGAGTACGGTATTTGAGTACTGTATATTTGAGTAATTGTGCAAGATGTAAATGAGCTGATTAGTAGCAAAGGGGACATCCATTCCGGATGTCCCCTTTGTTGTGCTTATTCTTCCGGCCAGTACATCGTTTGCAAAATAACCGGCCTAATAACGCAGATTTTTTTCTGAGGGTGCGTGTCAAAAAAACGTAGGCGTAGCGGGCTACGCCGTTACCATCCAATGCGATGTCTGCTATTCGGAGGTATCTTCTGTCAGCTGTACCAGCTTCTCCAGCGACAGATCCCCTCCGAAAAGGTCCAGTGCACTGCCTACCGTTACATCCATGCATCCGTCCGAAAGCTCCCGAATCGCCTGCAGATCCTCATAGGCATGCACACCTCCGGCATATGTAACCGGAAAAATTGCGCCGCTGCGTCTCTTTTGCTCCTTCTGCCAGCTCCCCAGGAGACTTACCAATTCCCGCTCGATCCCGGATCGCTTTCCTTCCACATCCGCCGCATGAATGAGGAACTCATCACAAGAGTCCGACAGCTTCTCCAGTGTTTCCTTTGCGATCCGCATATCGGTCGTCTTCTGCCAGCGATCCGTCACCACCGCATAGTCCCCGTCCTCCTGACGTTTGCAGGAAAGATCCAGAACAAGGTGCTCTTTGCCCACAGCCGCCAGCATTTTCTCCAGACGTTCCTCATCCAACATGCCGTTCCGAAACACATAGCTTGTGACAATCACATGAGAGGCTCCTGCATCCAGGAAGTCTTCTGCCGTTTCCGCTGTGATACCGCCGCCAATCTGCATTCCGCCCGGATAGGCCTTCAGCGCTTTCAGTGCCTGCAGACGGTCCGCCTCATAGCCGGCAGCGTCGGTTACCGAATTCAGGAGAATAATATGTCCGCCCGAAAGTCCACGCTCGCGGTACAGCTCTGCGTAGTAGTCAGCCCCGCGCATGGAGACAAAATTCTCCCTACAGGCATCGCTACCCTCCTGAAGAGAGCTTCCCACGATCTGCTTCACCCTGCCATCATGAATGTCAATACACGGACGGATTCTCATGCCAGCACATCCTGCATATCGTAGAAGCCCGCCGGGCGCCCCGCCAGATACTTGGCCGCAGCCAGTGCTCCCTTTGCAAAGATTGCGCGGCTGTACGCCGTATGGGAAAAGGTAATGACCTCGTCCTGCCCTGCGAAAATAACATCGTGATCGCCCACAATCGACCCGCCTCGAACGGAGCTGATGCCAATTTCATTTCTGGGACGCTTTTCTCTTCTTGCACTGCGGTCATATACGTATTCACACCGCTCTTCCAGAGAACCATTCACGGCATCTGCCAGTGCCAATGCAGTACCACTGGGTGCATCCAACTTCTGGTTGTGATGCTTCTCCACAATTTCACAGTCAAAGCCAGCCGCTTCCAGCTTCGGTGCCGCCTCCGCAAGAAGCTTCAGAAGGAGATTGACACCGATGGACATGTTGGCCGACTTCAGAACAGCAATGCTCTTCGCCGCCTGATAAAGCCGTCCCATCTGCTCATCGGAGAGCCCGGTTGTACAGACAGCTGCCGGAATGCTCTTCTCTATGCACCAGTCCAGAAGATGATCCACTGCCTTTGCATTGGAAAAATCAATCACAACGTCAATCTCTTCTTGCACCTCTTCCAGTGCAGAATACACCGGATAACCGGCATAGGCTTCGCCCTTGGCATCGACACCCGCCGCAACGCAAAGCGTCTCATCCTTTTCGGCCAGCTCTGTAATCATTCTCCCCATACGGCCGCAGCAGCCATGCATCAGAATTCGTACCATTCGTATGTCTCCTTATTATCCGAGCAGTCCCAGCTTATTCATTGCCTCCTTGAGCTTCTCCGCCTTTGCCGGTGTCATCTCCGTCAGAGGGAGGCGAAGCGGGCCCGCTTCAAAGCCCATCAGGCTGACTGCCTTCTTCACCGGAATCGGATTCACCTCCGAGAACAGGCATTCAAAAACCTCTTCACTCTGCAGCTGCAGCTGCAATGCCTTTGCAAGATCACCTTCCGCAAAGGCCGCGCACATATCATGCATCAGACGCGGTGCAACATTTGCTACCACCGAAATCACGCCCAGTCCTCCGACCGACATGATCGGCACCGTCTGATCGTCATTTCCGGAATACAGCTCAATGTTTCCATCGGTAAGTGCCATCAGCTTGACAATCTGGCTAAGATCGCCGCAGGCCTCTTTAATGCCAACGATTCCGGGAACCTCGCGAATCAGTCTGGCTACCGTCTCCGGCAGAAGATTGACCCCCGTGCGGGACGGAACATTGTACATCAGAATCGGCATCCCGTTTCCTGCCTGCGCCGCTGCACGGAAATGCTGATATAAGCCTTCCTGCGTTCCCTTGTTGTAATAAGGGGTGATCACCAGCGCCGCATCTGCCCCATATTCTCTGACCGCTTCAGTCAACTGCACAACCGTCTTCGTGCAGTTGGATCCGGTCCCCGCAATCACGGGTACCCGGTGCTTCACATAATCCACAGCAAACCGGCATACCTCCAGATGCTCCGTCTCCGTCATCGTCGCGGACTCACCGGTGGAACCGCAGACCACAATGGCATCCGTGCCGTTTGCAATTTGATAGTCCAAAAGCTGCGCAAATGCGTCATAGTTGACGGTTTGCTCTGCATCATCATGGAATGGTGTCACAATTGCTACTGCTGATCCGTGAAATACTGCCATCTCTTACTCCTTTTCTCCCTTACATGAATCAAGGTTCTCCCTATCCTCCGTGTACCGCCGGAACGGCACCTCTCGGATCTCTTCAATCTCGTCCGCATACAGACAAAGTCCGTCGTCCATTCTCGTTCCCGTCAGCACCACATCCGTGTCCATGCGATGTTCCAGAAGCGCTCCCATCTCCTCAAAGGTAATGATGCCGTTGTCAATCAGTCCAAGGACATCATCCAGCACCAGAATATCGCACTCCCCCGTATCCAGCACCTTTCTTGCGTAATTCAGACCGTTCCGGATATTGGAAGCCTCTATGCTGCGCTGCTGCTCATCCATGTCCTTCCACATGATCTTTGCCTTCTCGAAGCGGAAAAGCTTAACCTCCGGTTCCAGCTTGTGAATAAATTCCGCATCCGACAAGCCTCTCCCCTGGAAAAACTGAATGATCACCGCATGTCCGCCTGCAGATGCCCGCATCAAAGCAAGGCCGACCGCAGCCGGTGTCTTCCCGTGTCCTGCACCAACGAAAATTCTGACTTTGCCTCTAGCCATAGGGTATTCCTCATTTGCCCGTATTGATGTTGTTCGTCAGTTCTTTGCTGCTTCCAAGAGCTTACTCTTAAGCTCACTTTCAATCTGAACCAACTCGCCTTCCGCAGCTTTGCGTTTTTCCTTACCCTCTGTCTGAATCTTCAGAATCTCATCCATCGCAGAGATCAGGGTTGCGTTTGTATTCTTCAGCGTCTCAATGTCTACTATACCGCGCTCCGATTCCTTTGCTGCGGCAACCGTTGCCGTTTTCAAAGCGGAGGCATTCTTCTGCAGCAGCTGATTTGTCATATCGTTTACCTCTCGTTCTGCCTTTGCTGCCTGCGTTGCGTGTTCCAGCCCAATAGCGATGACCATCTGATTCTTCCACAGGGGAATGGTGTTGACGATCGTGGACTGAATTTTCTCCGCCATCGTAGTATCGGAGTTCTGTACCATACGGATTTCCGGAGCGGTCTGCATCGCAACGGTTCTGGTCAGCTCCAGATCATAGATTTTCTTCTCAAAACGGTCACACTGCTCCGCCAGATCCTTGGCCTTTTGTGCATCCTCCGCAAGTCCCGACTGGGCGGCCTTATCCTGAAGCTCCTTCAGTTCTCCTCCGCGCACCTCTTCCAGCTTCTGTTTACCGGCTGCGATGTACATGGTCAGCTCATGGAAATAGCTCAGATTCAGCTCATACATCTTATCCATGAGATCGGCATCTTTCATCAGCTGAACCTGATGCTTCTCCAGCTCATCACTGACGGCCTGTACATTGGTTTCCACCCTCGCATAGCGGTTCTTCAGTGCCTCAACCTTGTTTGCTTTCTTTTTAAAGAAGGCGGCAAAACCCTTTTCCTCTTCCTCAACATCAAAGTCCTTCAGCTCCGTGACAAGACCGGAAAGCATGTTGCCAACCTCCCCCATGTCCTTCGTACGGACATTGTCGATGGCCTTCTGTGAGAAATCCGCCAGCTTTTTCTGCGTTCCGACGCCGTAATTCAAAATAGCACTCGTATTGGACAGATCGATCTGCTTGACAAACTCATCAACCTGTTTCTTTTCTTCCTCGCTCAGCGTATCCTCCGGTGCCTGCGCCTTCTGGGGCGTGGGCTCTTCGGTTTGCAGCTGTGGTTCCTCCACGGCTGCAGCAGCCGTGCCGAATTCCAAAACCGGTGCAGACGGTGCCTTCTCTAAACTGCTGAATTCATCTCCCATAACTCCCTCTCTCTGCCGCAGTCCGCCTGCGGCGGCATCACTTCTTTTTCTTGGCATTCTTACGGGCCAGCGCTGCCAGCTGCTGCTTCATACGCTTCTCCTCTGCCTTCTTGCTGTCCTTATTCTTACTGCCGAATTTACTCATACTCTGTACTCCCTTCGCCGCCCTCGTCGGAATCAGCGATATAATCCCTTTTATTATACATGATTCCTATCTATACTTGGTATTTGTTTTTAGATCATAAATCCGCAAAATGTAACCGCTTACATTTTGCAGATTCTATGTTACCATAGCTTTGTTATGACGATTCAGCCCCTCCATTGCCAATCGATGCGGCTCTCTCGCCAAGTGATTCCTTATCACATCGTTCAAGGAGGTTTCCATGCATATATTTACCCGTAAGCCGATTCCGGAGAATTATCTGTTCTCCTCGCAGGCACTTCGCGACTTGATCGTTCCGCTTGTTTTTGAGCAGACACTGGCTATGACCGTCGGTATGGCGGATACGATTATGATCTCCGCCGTCGGCGAGGCTGCTGTATCCGGTGTATCCCTGGTGGATATGATCAACAATCTTGTGTTTGCTATCTTTGCAGCCATGGCCAGCGGCGGCGCTGTCATTGTATCCCAGCGCCTTGGCGCAAAGCGCACGGAATCCGCAAGAGAAGCGGCCCAGCAGCTGATGTTGACCACACTGGTCCTGGGGCTTTCCATCATGCTGATCACCATTGCCGTGAAAGAGCCTCTCCTGCGACTGTTCTTTGGTTCCATTGATGATGACGTCATGCAGAACGCCTTGATCTACTTTCTGATCTCGGCAATTTCCTTTCCGTTTCTTGCCATCTATAACGCCTGTGCCGCACTGTTTCGTTCCATGGGCAATGCGTCCATTACGCTGAAGACCGCCATTGTTGTCAATCTGATCAATGTGGCCGGTAATGCAATCGGCGTATTCGCTTTGCACCTTGGCACAGCCGGTGTCGCCATTCCCTCACTTTTGTCCCGCACTGCCGGTGCCATCATCCTCTTCATCCTTTTACGCAGGAAAAAACAGGACATCTATCTCACCCATCTTCTCGTGCGCCCCAACTGGAACACCATCCAGAAAATTCTATACATCGGCGTTCCGAATGGTCTGGAAAACGGTATTTTTCAGTTGGGACGGATCCTTGTAGTTTCCATCATTGCGCTCTTTGGCACCACCCAGATTGCCGCAAACGGTGTTGCCAACAGCCTCGATGCCGTGGGCATCATCGTCGGTCAGGCAACCAGTCTTGCCATGATCACCGTTATCGGCCAGTGTGTCGGTGCCGGTTCTGAGGAGCAGATTCGCTTCTATTTGAAGAGAATCATGGTCATCACCTATATCCCCCAGGCCATTCTGGAGGCATTAATCATCCTGTTTTTAAATCCGATTCTGACGCTGTACGGACTCTCCCCGGAAACTACGCAGCTTACCTGGATTCTGGTTGTTATCCACTGCGGATTTGCCGCTTTGTTATGGCCCTTTGCCTTCGTGTTCCCCAACATGCTCCGCTCCTGCAATGATGTCCGCTTTACCATGATCGCCTCCATCGCTTCGATGTTCATCTTCCGCATCGGCTTCTCGTACGTGCTGGGTGTATCCCTTGGCATGGGGGCCATTGGCGTATGGATTGCCATGATCGTCGACTGGGTCTGCCGTATCGTCTGCTTTGTTGCACGTTACTACAGCGGCCGCTGGAAGGTTCTGGCCGGACTGGCGCGTTAACATCAGCTTTTTCAAAAATGCCGCACAACACCTTCACTGGTGCTGTGCGGCATTTTTATAAATTTCTCAATCCTCTGTCAGCCCATCCTGAGCCATCATAGTCTTCATCACGTTCAGGTCTGACGAAAGATCCCACGCCTGTTCCTGAAACAGATCATCCAGAAGCTTTTCAAAAGCTTCATTGATCACGTCCATAGAGCCCTCGATCTGGCGCTTGGTCTCCCGAATGTTCTCACCGGCCTCCGGCTGATCGTTGAGATCTGCATAGGCATTCAAGAGCTTAGTCGTTGTCGGCAGGTAGTAATTCATAAGCTTACGGAGATCCTTTTCCTTAGACGGATCCTTTTGTACCTGCTCAAAAATGCGCTTCGTGATTTCCTCCAGACGATACAACTTATCCGACATTTCCTCGGTATCCGGGATCCGGTCATTGATCGCCCGTATCTCTGCAATATATGCCTGTCCTTCCGCAATAAGAGCCGATGCAGGTTCCGTCTGCCCGTCTGTCTCCTTTGAAGCGCCGGCCTTTCCGGGCGCCTTATTTTTTTGCTCTGCTTCCTCTTTGGCAGCCTTAGCCTTTGCCTTCGCATCCTGCGCGGCCACCTTTCCGGATGCCTGCTGCCAGGTTTCTCCGGTTCCCGGATTCTGCGCCTCCTGACGAAGCCGGTTCAGACGCTCTTCTTCCTCCCTTTGCTTCCTGGAATTTTCCGCATTTGCATACTCCTTATACATGCGATCCGAAAGGATCAGCGTGCTGCCGCTCCGGTCCAAGACCGCATAGGGGAGGATATTGTCTGCACGAAGTGCCTGGATATCTTCGCGAATCTGATTCTCCGTGATGCCGGATTTATCCGCAAGCTCCGAAATAGCAATGTATTCCCGGTTGTCTCCCACAATGTCGCCGTAGAGGTAAAAGCGCTTTACCAGCGCCTTTTTCCTTCTCCCGCTTCGGATCAGCGCATAGCAGCCAAAGCTGATGGCCCCCATGCACAAAAATGCCGCTGCATCCACGCTCAGGGAGCTCCAGTCTGCCGTAAACATGTCTCTTAAACTGTTAATCAGCAGCGCCACGGTACACATGGCCGGTGTAACTCCCAGCACAATCCCGGAAACAATGCGTCCCGTTCCAAGACTTCTGGAAGGGAAGCGGCGAAGAAAGTAGTTCTTTTTCTCTTCCTGCCTCTTCTGTTTTTGTGCCGCACTCTTTTTGCCGTCATAGGGACTGGAGTAGGATCCCTTGGCAGCTGACGCGTTTGCCTGCTCACGCAGCTCATCCGTTACCTTGTTAACCCGCTGCTTAATCGTGCTGCTTAACTCCGAATAATCGCCGGTCTCGACCGCCTGCGACACCTGACTCATAATGTCGCTTCCGGCCGCGAACAAATCTCCCATATCCATAGCGTCCCCCTTTTAGGATGCGGACATCACATCTTCTCCGGAGCCTCGAATCCCAGTACATCGATGCAGGTTTCCAGAATTTCCTTTGTCAGCTGCAAAAGGGCAATCCAGCCTTCCTTGCGCGCCGTATCCTCCTCTGCCAGAATTCTGGTGCCGTGATAGAAACTGTTAAAATCGTTCGACAGCTGGTAGATGTAAGCACAAATTCTATGCGGTGCACATTCTGCGTAAGCACCGTCCATCATGGCGCCAAAACCTGCGATGTCCTGCATCAGGCTCTTTTCCGCCTTACTGCAAGGAGCTGCTATGGAAAGCTCCTTTGGATTCTTGCCGCCGGCTGCCTGGTATTTCGCCAGAATAGACTTGATACGGACGATGGTATACAGAATATACGGACCGGTATCTCCCTCAAAGGATGTGAATTTTTCCGTATCAAAAATGTAATCCTTCGAGGCCTGGTTGGAAAGATCGCCGTATTTGATTGCCGCAAGTGCAACCTTTCTGGCGGTCTCCCGGGCTTCCTTCTCCGGAATCTCCTTGTTGCTTTGGATTTTCTCCAGCATCTCGCTGTTAATATCCTGGATCAGTGTCTCCAGCCGCATGACTCCGCCGTCTCTTGTCTTGAAGGGCTTTCCGTCCTTGCCGTTGACGGTGCCGAATCCGATGTGACGGAGCTCTGTCTTCTCCTCGCACAATCCGCACCGTCTGGCCGCCCGGAACACCTGCACGAAGTGAAGTGCCTGCCGCTTATCTGTGATGTAGATAATCTCATCCGGATGGTACTGATTCTTGCGGTCCTCGATGGTCGCCAGATCTGTGGTCGTATACAGCGCCGCGCCGTCGCTTTTTAAAATCATGCAGGGCGGAACCTCTTTGGCATCCGTATCCTCTGCCACATCCACTACAAGAGCGCCGTTACTCTCATAGGCCTTTCCGTCAGCCTTCATCTTCTCTACCATGGGCGCAATGAGGTCGTTTACCGTAGACTCGCCGTTCCACAAATCAAACGTCACGTTCAGGTTGGCATAGTTGCGCTTCATGTCTGCAATGGAAATATTCAGAATGTGCTGCCAAAGTGCCCGGTATCCCCGGTCTCCTGCCTGGAGGCGGTGCGTATTCTCCAGTGCCTCTGCATGATAAGCCTCGTCCTCCTTGGACTTGCCGCTGGCGCAGGGATAAATTTCCTCCAAGTCCGCCACCGTAAACGGTGCCTCTGCCGGATACTCCCCGGTGTAGGACGGGTCAAAATACGGAAGCTCCGGCTGGCGATGCTGCAGCTCCGTAATGACCAGCCCCATCTGGAGGCCCCAGTCTCCCAGGTGAATGTCACCCACGGCCGTATCGCCGTGATAGCGAACCATGCGCTTAATGGCTTCGCCGATGACAGCCGAACGAAGGTGTCCCACATGCAGGGGCTTTGCCACGTTGGGTCCGCCGTAGTCCAGCACCACCATCTTCCCGGTTTCCGAATGGGGCATGCCGAATTTTTCGCTGCCCTTCATCTCCTGCAGATAATCGCGCAGGAACTCCTCGCGCACATTCAGATTGATAAAGCCGGGCTTTACCACGGTCACATCCTTAAAAACTGCCGAATCCGCAAGCCTTGCCGCCACATCGTCCGCAATCATAAAGGGCGCCTTGTGAAACTGCTTGGCACCGGCCATGGCACCATTGCACTGGTATTCCGCAAGGTCCGGGCGGGCAGAGGGACCAACCTTTCCCATAGAAGCTTCGTATCCCGCTTCCGCAAAGGCTTTTCCCATTTCCTCTGTCAATACTTCCAGCAATTGCTTCATTGTGTGTTCCTTTCTTCCCTTTCCCTGCATCTTTGCTCACGTTCCCGCTGCTCTTTGCTGAAGCGGCAGCCGCAGTAATTCTGCCGGTACAGCGCAAACTGGTGCGAGAGCTCAATGGAACGCTTGTATCCGTTTTTCTTTTTAAAATCCGAAGGAAGCCAGACTGCACCAAAACGCTGCCCCATCGCTTCTCCGATTTGATTCAGCCGCGCCGCATTCTTCAATGGTGAGATGGTCAGCGTCGTCGTGTAAAAATCAAAGCCTTCCGCCGCAGCCAGCTGTGCCGTTTTCGAAAGACGAAGAGCAAAGCATACCCCGCACCGCTCTCCGCCCTCGGGGCAGCTCTCAAGTCCCTTCACCGCCTGCTCATATACCTCACCTTCATAGGCACAATCCATGATTTTGATCTCTCGTGCCCGGTGCGTGGAGTGCATGCTGGCAAAATCCTGCAGTGTGACCTGCCGATTGTACGCCTGTATCAGCCGCACCTCTTCCTTCCGACGTTTTTCGTATTCCGCATACTCCGAAATATTGGGGTTATAGTACAGGACCGTTATGTCAAAATCCTCCCGCAGATATTCCAGACAGTAGCTGGAACAGGGAGCACAGCACACCTGCAGGAGCAGGGTCGGAATCCGGCCCTGCTCCCTGCATGCTGTAACAATCTTATCCAGTTCCTTGCTGTAATTCACGGAATTCATCTTCTGGTCTGCTTTGAAAATGCTGCGCAGCGGCGTAGCCAAGTAAAGCCGCTCAAAGCTTTACAATGTCAATAATACTAAGCTCTTTCTCCTGCTCCTGGTGCTCCAGGGAGGATACCAGTGCCTTGGCCGTATCCAGCGAAGTAATGGTCGTCACTCCGGTCTCAATGGCGGTACGACGGATCAGGAATCCGTCACGGTTCTTATCGTGTCCCTGGGTCGGCGTGTCGATCACAAGGTCAATTTTGTGGCCAAGAAGCAGATCCATGACCGTCGGCGACTCTTGACCGATTCGGTTAACCTTCCGGCAGCGAACGCCGTTCTCCTGAAGCGTTTCCGCGGTACGACGAGTGGAATAGATGATATAGCCTAACTTCTCATAGCGCCGCGCAATATCGATGATCTCTCCCTTATCCGCATCCTTGACCGTAATGATCATCTGCTTGTGGCGGGGCAGGCTGACGCCGGATCCCATGAATGCCTTGTACAGTGCCTCATTAAAATCCTTCGAAATGCCAAGGCACTCACCGGTTGACTTCATCTCCGGTCCCACTGAAATTTCCGCGCCGCGGATCTTCTCGGTAGAGAACACCGGCATCTTAATTGCGATGGTACCGGCCTCCTTCTGAAGTCCCGGCTCGTATCCCAGATCTGTCAGCTTATAGCCCAGCATGCACTTCGCGGCAAGGTCCACAATAGGAATACCGGTAACCTTGCTGATGTACGGCACGGTGCGGGAAGAGCGAGGATTTGCCTCGATAATATATACCTCTTCACCGACCGCAATGAACTGCACATTGATCAATCCGACAATGTGAAGCTCCTTCGCAAGGCGCCTTGTGTATTCTGCAATGGTTTCCTTCACCTGCTCGGAAAGTGACTGGGAAGGATATACCGAGATCGAATCGCCGGAGTGCACACCGGAGCGCTCAATGTGCTCCATAATGCCGGGGATCAGGATGTTCTCGCCGTCGCAGACTGCGTCCACCTCCGTCTCCGTTCCCTGCAGATACTTATCGACCAGGATCGGGTGCTCCTGCGTGTAGCGGTTGATGACCGCCATAAACTGCTCGATCTCCTCGTCGGAAAGGGCAATCTGCATGCCCTGGCCTCCCAGAACGTAGCTGGGACGGACCAGCACCGGATACCCCAGGCGATGCGCCACTTCCTTGGCTTCCTCCGCCGTGTAGACCGTAGCACCGGCTGCACGCTTAATCTCACACTTCTGAAGGACCTCATCAAAAATCTCACGGTCCTCAGCCGCATCTACATCCTTTGCGTCGGTACCAAGAATCGGAACGCCCATCTGTGTCAGACTCATCGTCAGCTTGATGGCCGTCTGTCCGCCGAACTGCACCACCGCATAATCCGGATGCTCGATATCTACAATGTTCTTCACATCCTCCGGTGTCAGCGGCTCAAAGTACAGCTTATCTGCAATGTCAAAGTCGGTGGAAACCGTCTCCGGATTGTTGTTGATGATGATGGTCTCATACCCTTCCCGGGCAAAGGCCCAGGTTGCATGTACGGAGCAGTAGTCAAATTCGATACCCTGACCGATGCGAATCGGACCGGAGCCAAGAACCAGAATCTTCTTGCGGTCGGTAACGCGTTCCTTCGCCTCATCCGTATCCGTTGTATTGTATACCGAGTAAAAATACGGTGTCTGTGCCTCAAACTCTGCCGCGCAGGTATCTACCATCTTGTAGCGTGCCGTAATGCCGTTGTCATAACGAAGCTGTGCTATCTCCTGCTCCGTCTTGCCGGTCCAGCGGGCAATAACGCTGTCCGGGAACTCCATGCTCTTGGCCTGTGCCAGAAGCTCTACGGTCAGAGGCTCCTTCTTGATTCTCTCCTCCATGCGAACCAGGTTGTGAATCTTGTCGATGAACCACTCGTCCACCATGGTGATCTCGTGAATGGTCTGCCGGGAAATTCCCTTGCGCAGAGCCTCCGCAATCACCCAGATTCTCTGATCATCTACGACAGTCAGGCGAACGAACAGCTCCTCCTTGGACAGATGGCTAAAATCATAGCTGTCCAGTGCATCCACATGCTGCTCCAGCGAGCGAAGTGCCTTCATCAGGCCCCCTTCAAAGCTGGTGCAGATACTCATTACTTCACCTGTCGCCTTCATCTGTGTGGTCAGCGTTCTCTTCGCATGAATGAACTTGTCAAAGGGAAGGCGCGGGAACTTCACCACGCAGTAATCCAGTGTCGGTTCAAACGACGCATAGGTCTTGCCGGTAACAGCGTTCTTGATCTCGTCCAGCGTAAAGCCAAGAGCAATCTTAGCCGCCACCTTTGCAATCGGATAACCCGTCGCCTTGGACGCCAACGCCGAGGAGCGAGACACGCGAGGATTGACCTCGATGACGCAATACTCAAAGCTGGTAGGATGCAGTGCGAACTGCACGTTGCAGCCGCCTGTAATCTGCAGCTCATCGATGATGTTCAGAGCCGCTGTACGCAGCATCTGATATTCCTTGTCGGAAAGAGTCTGGGAGGGTGCCACAACAATGGAGTCGCCCGTATGCACGCCGACGGGATCGATATTTTCCATATTGCAGACGGTAATGCAGTTGCCGGCGCCGTCCCGCATCACCTCATACTCGATTTCCTTCCAGCCGGAAATGCAACGCTCCACCAACACCTGTCCCACGCGGGAGAGTCGAAGGCCGTTTTCGAGGATCTTGCGCAGCTCAGCGGTGTTGTGTGCAATTCCGCCGCCGGAGCCGCCCAGCGTATAGGCAGGGCGAAGCACCACCGGAAATCCGATCTTTTCCGCAAAGGCAACGCCGTCCTCTACGTTCTCTACTACCTCCGAGGCAGCAACCGGCTCACCGATCTTCTCCATCGTCTCCTTGAACATCTCACGGTCTTCTGCCTTTTTGATGGTAAGTGCCGTGGTGCCGAGAAGCTTCACGCCGTGGGCATCCAGGAATCCGGATTCTGCCAGCTCCATGCCAAGGTTCAGTCCTGCCTGTCCGCCAAGGGTCGGCAGAATGGAATCCGGCTTTTCCTTCTCAATGATTTTCTCCAGGACCTTTGCGTTTAACGGCTCAATGTAAACCTCATCCGCGATGTCCTTATCGGTCATAATGGTTGCCGGATTGGAGTTAACAAGACAAACCTCCACGCCCTCCTCCTTCAGAGAGCGGCAGGCCTGTGTGCCGGCATAATCAAACTCCGCAGCCTGTCCGATAACAATAGGGCCGGAGCCGATCACCATTACCTTTTTTACATCCTGTCTCTTAGGCATAATTACTCAGCCTCCTTTTCTCCGGCTGCCGTATTGCGGCCGTTTCGAATGTTGCTGATAAACCGGTCAAAAAGGAATCCGGAATCCTGCGGTCCGGGGCAAGCCTCCGGGTGGAACTGAACCGTAAAGATGTTCTTGTTCCTGTAGAGCAGTCCCTCATTGGTTCCGTCATTAACATTGGAGAACAGCGGCTGTGCAATGTCCGGATTCACCGATGTCTCGTCCACGGCATAACCGTGATTCTGTGAAGAAATATAAACTCTGCCGGTCGTCAAATCCTTTACCGGATGATTTCCGCCGCGGTGGCCGTACTTAAGCTTGTAAGTATCGCTTCCTGTCGCCAGCGCCATCAGCTGATGTCCGAGGCAAATGGCAAAGATCGGAACGCCGCTCTCATAGAGCTTGCGAACCTCTGCAATGATTGAGGTACATTCCTTCGGGTCACCCGGACCATTGGAAATCATGATGCCGTCCGGCGCATCCGCAAGGATTTCCTCTGCCGATGTCAGCGCCGGATACACCGTCACATCGCAGCCGCGCATGGTAAGGCTGCGTACGATATTTTTCTTAAGTCCCACATCCAGAAGTGCGATGCGTAGTCCCGCTCCGTTTAATTCTCTCACAAGGCTGGGCCGCTGCTCCTTGCAGGAAACATCCCCTTCCTTGCAGCGCTCAAATGCTGCCGCATCAAAGGATGCATGGCCGGAAATCGGGCCATTCTCTGCAAGATCTCTTGTGCCGGCCACCGTGTATTTATCCTTGCATGTCACCTTCAGCACTACCTTACCGCAGGTATATTTGTGAAGCTGCGGCAGGATGATGTCAAGGTCATAGTGTTCATCGGTAGTAATCATCCCGTTCATCGTGCCGTGCTCCCGAAGAAGCTTCGTGAGCGCACGCGTATCAATATCCGCGATACCCGGGATATCGTACTGCTTCATAAATACGTCCAAGGACTCATCACTGCGGAAATTGGAGGGCACATGGCACACTTCCCGCACAATCAGTGCATCCGGCCATGGCCGGTCCGACTCCATATCTTCCAGGCAGATGCCGTAATTGCCGATCAGCGGATAGGTCATGCAGACAGCCTGTCCCGCATAACTCGGATCGGTCAGAACCTCCGGGTAGCCAGCCATTGAAGTGTTGAATACGATCTCACTGATCACCTCTTTGACGGCACCGAAGGACGTCCCAGTAAAAACCGTCCCATCCTCCAGAATCAAAAATGCCTTCATTCTATACTGTCCCTTCTAAATGCTGCCGGAAGCAACGCTTACCGGAAATAGTTTACGCCGCTCTCGAAGATCCGAAGATCCTGCTCTCCCACAATGTTCATGGCTACATGGTCACCGATACGCTCTGCGTGACACATCTTGCCGAAGACTCTTCCGTCCGGGCTGGTAATGCCTTCAATTGCGCAGTAGGAGCCGTTGATGTTCCACTCCTCATCCATAGTCACCGCGCCGGTAGGATCACAGTACTGCGTAGCAACCTGACCATTTGCAAAGAGCTTGTCCAGCCATTCCTTCGGAGCAACAAAGCGTCCTTCTCCGTGGGATGCCGGGTTCACATACACACCGCCGAAAGAAGCTCCCTGAAGCCAGGGTGAACGGTTGCTGACAACCTTGATGTAGGCTTCCTTGGAAATGTGACGGCCGATGGTATTGAAGGTCAGTGTCGGTGAATCCTCCTTCTGTCCGGTCAGCGCACCATTCGGCACCAGGCCCAGCTTAATCAGTGCCTGGAATCCGTTGCAGATGCCCAGCACCAGACCGTCCCGCTCGTTCAAAAGCTTTGTAATGGCCTCTCCGATTCTCTCGTTGCGGAAGCTCGTTGCAAAGAACTTGGCGCTGCCGTCCGGCTCATCACCGGCAGAGAATCCGCCCGGGAACATAATCATCTGCGCATTCTCAATGGCGGTCCGGAATTCCTCGACGGACTCACGGATCCCCTCCGGCGTAATGTTGCGGAAGACATGCACATCTGCCCTTGCTCCGGCCTTCTCAAATGCAGCAGCCGAATCATACTCACAGTTCGTACCGGGCAGTACCGGAATGAATACCGTAGGCTGTCCCAGCTTGTGCGAGCAAACATAAATCGAATCCGCCTGATACAGAGGGGTCTCTACCGGCGCAGCACCCTTGACCGCAACGGTCGGGAACACACTCTCCAATGTGCCTTTCCATGCCTTCAGTGCATCCTCATTTGTTACAGTGACACCGGCATACTCAAATCCATCGCCCACGCCGGTCACGGTGCCGATAATGTCATAATCCACATCCTCGAGATCCTCCAGAACCGTAACCTCGTCCGCACGAATCTCCAGAAGGATGTCACCCATTCCGTTCTCAAAGAAGGAACGAACCGGCAGCTCGTCGTTAAACTTTACACCCAGGTGATTACCAAAGGCCATCTTCGCTGCCGCTGCTGCTGCGCCGTAGCAGTCCAGCGCATAACCGGAAACTGCGATGCCGGAACGAAGAAGCCCGGTGATCTTTTTATACAGGTCGATGACAGCATCATAGACCGGAATGTCGTATTCATCCTTCTCGATGTGGAACTGCACCAGAACGTTTCCGGCTTCCTTCAGCTCCGGTGTCACCACGTCATCCTGCTCTGCCACATCTACCGCAAAGGAGACCAGTGTCGGCGGAACATCAATGTCCTTGCCTTTATCCTCATAGGTTCCGGACATGGAGTCCTTGCCGCCAATGGATGCAATGCCATAGCCAAGCTGTGCATCATAGGCGCCCAGCAGAGCTGCAAACGGCTGACTCCAACGCTTCGGATCCTTGCTCATTCTGCGGAAGAATTCCTGGAATGTGAAATGCAGGGTGTCAAAGGAGCCGCCGCCGGCGATGATCTTCGCCACAGACTGCGTCACTGCATAAATAGATCCATGGTACGGGCTCCAGCTGGACAGATACGGATCAAAGCCATAGCTCATCATGGTCACTGTGTTGGTCTTGCCCCCCAGAACCGGAAGCTTGGCCACCATCGACTGCGTCTCTGTCAGCTGATACTGTCCGCCGTACGGCATGGTCACCGTACCTGCACCGATGGAGGAGTCAAACCGTTCCACAAGACCCTTCTGCGAGCAGACATTCAAATCGCCCAGCTCCTTTACAAACGCAGACGCAAAGGCCTGTGCATCTTCTGAATTCTCCGGGAGCGCTTCCAGAATCTCGGCCGCCTCCTTCGAAGCGATCTTCCGAAGATAGTTATCTTCCTCTGCAGGAGCATCCACCGCTACATCCGTCTCCTGATGTGCTCCGTTGGTGTCAAGGAAAGCACGAGAGATATCTACAATGGCCTTTCCTCTCCAGTTCAGAACCAGATTCGGCTTTTCCGTAACCTCAGCAACCGGTGTTGCCTCCAGGTTCTCCTCTGCCGCATACGTTAAGAATTCGTCCTTATCCTCCGGCGCAACGACAACCGCCATGCGCTCCTGTGACTCTGAGATGGCAAGCTCGGTGCCGTCAAGACCCTCGTACTTTTTCGGAACAAGGTCCAGATTCACGTTCAGACCGGCAGCAAGCTCACCGATGGCAACCGACACACCGCCTGCACCGAAATCATTGCACTTCTTAATCAGTCTGGAAACCTCCGGCCGGCGAAACAGTCTTTGAAGCTTACGCTCGGTCGGTGCATTACCCTTCTGCACCTCTGCCCCACAGGATTCCAGGGATTTCTCCGTATGCTTCTTCGAGGAGCCGGTAGCGCCTCCCATGCCGTCCCGTCCGGTTCTTCCGCCCAGAAGGATGATGACATCTCCGGGATCACTGCTCTTACGCATGACGTCCTCGCGTCTGGCAGCTCCCATTACCGCGCCGATTTCCATGCGCTTTGCAACATAGTTCGGGTGGTAGATTTCCTTCACTTCTCCGGTGGCCAGACCGATCTGGTTTCCGTAGCTGGAATATCCCTGCGCTGCGCCAAGGCAGAGCTTTTTCTGCGGAAGCTTGCCCTCCAGTGTCTCTGAAACAGGGACCGTGGGATCTGCCGCTCCCGTCACGCGCATCGCCTGATACACATAACCCCGTCCGGACAGCGGATCGCGAATAGCGCCGCCAAGACACGTCGCCGCACCGCCGAAGGGCTCAATCTCGGTCGGATGGTTGTGGGTTTCATTTTTGAAAAACAGAAGCCACTCCTCCTGCACCGGTCCTTCGCCGTAATCCACCTCTACCGGGATTACCACTGTGCAGGCATTGTTCTCCTCCGACTCTTCCTGATCGGTCAGCTTTCCTTCTGCCTTGAGCTTCTTCACTCCAATAATGGCAAGATCCATCAGGCAGGGATACTTATCCGGGCGGTTCTCATACATCTCTGCCCGGGTATCCTGATAGCTCTGGAAGGATGTTTCCATCGGAACCTTGTAGTAGCCGTCCGCAAAGGTGACATTGCGAAGCTCGGTAGAAAATGTCGTGTGACGGCAGTGATCCGACCAGTAGGTGTCCAGTACGCGGATCTCGGTCATTGTGGGATCCCGATGGATTTCTCCGTCAAAGCGTCCGCTGAAATAATCCTGAATCAGCTTAAAGTCTGCAAAGGTCATGGCAAGGCCAAGAGACCGGTACAGTTCCTCCAGCTGTGCCTCGTTTTTATCAATAAAGCCGTCGAATACAATGACATCCGGTGCTTCCTGATACTCTGCTTCCAGCGTTTCGGGCTTGTCCATGCCCGTTTCGCGGGAATCCACCGGATTGATCAGATTGGATTTGATGCGCTCAAAATCCGCATCGGAAATGTCGCCGGTCAGAACGTAGGTTTCTGCCGTCTTGATGATGACATGTGAATCGGGATTCAGCAGCTGAATGCACTGCACTGCAGAATCAGCTCTCTGGTCAAACTGACCGGGAAGGGCTTCCACTGAGAAAATTCTGGCCCCTTCCGGCGCTTCAAAGGATTCCAGATACAAATCATCCACCGGAGGCTCCGAGAACACGCATCTGCATGCGGTCTCAAAGACATCCTCCCGGATGTTCTCCACATCGTAACGAATCAGAAGCCGCAGTTCTTCAATTCCTTCTACTCCGAGAAAGGCCTTGATCTCTTCCAGCTGCTGCGCAGCCTTGACTGCATAGGGTTTCTTCTTCTCCACATAGACTCTTTTTACATCACTCATTCCTGCTGTCTCCTTCGCGGGGCATCCCCCGACACAGTTGTAGCTTGCCGCAGCGGTGAACAAAAGGCATTCAGCGAAAAGGCATTCCTTTGCCATTTCGCAAATTCCTCGCTGTCTCCGGTCGCCGCACCTTTGCAATGTATTGTCTGATTGATTCCTGTATCCGCCCCGAAGGATGCTCGTGGCCTCCGGGCACAGTTACAGTCATACTTCTATGGATTATAGCATAGCGTCCGATACATGTTACAGGAATGTGTCATGGAAAAAGATAGAAAAAAAACAAGACGGGATATTTTCTTTTGGGCAAAAAGAAAGGGATTGTCTCAAGAAGCCCCAGAAAACGCTGATTGAATCAGCATTTCCTGAGGCTTCTCCGAAGGAAAATCAAGATGGGGCTGAAGCGCTGCGGAATTTCCTGCTTCGCAGCGCAAATTCTGCGTAGAAAACGCTTTAATCAGCATCCCCTTATGGCTGGAAGGATGCATAGGAACGCAGGAGCTGATACAGTGCTTCCCGTGAATCCTTTCGGGTCTTTACCACGATGGTATTACCGTCTTCTTTTGCTTCAAAGGTGGTCTTGCCATCCTCTGCCACCGTTACGCTGCCCCGTACCGGCTCTTCAAAGTAAGGTGCAGCAGAAGGATCAAGAGCGTATTCCACCACAAGGGGATCCCACCAGTAAGAGCCCACGTCACCGGGGGCCTCATCTACATTCCACTGACTGTAAGTCAGATAAAGCAGTGAATTCGGCTGATCTGCGTAGTCATTCAGCACGTCATCGCTTATGCAGGGGAAATCCATGCCCGCCTCCAGAGGAACCAGTACCAGATCTTCCGGCCAGTTCTCCAATACATCCTCAGCCAGCGGAATGTCCCCCAATACATTGTATTCCGTTTCCAGATATTCTCCCGGTTTATCCCGCATCTGTACCTTCTCAAAGCAGCCTGCCATCAGGTAAAGGGTCTTTACCTTCTGCTCAATCAGCTCCCGACCGGAAAGCGGAGAAATGTCATCCGGCTCAGAGTCCAACAGGTCTCCGATATTACTGGCCATGCCGACGCAGATAATATCTACACTCTTATCAGGCAGCTTTGCCAATGTCTCTCTGTATACCTGCCAACCTGTGGGACGACTGGAGATATCTACGCCGGTCCCCTCCAAAAGAGGAGTTCCGTCTTCGTTCGTTTCATCCGCCAGCTTATAATAGGGTATCATCTCGTAAAGATCCTTCTCCCCTTCTATAAAACCCAACGGAATGTCGTCTGCTTTGTAATAATGCATGGCGCGATCCAGAAAAATCTGGCTGCCCTTATGCTCCGCGCTGGACACCACTGCATCCACCTGACATTCACCTTTTGCCTGTAAGGCAAACAGCACCTGCATAGCGAGCAGATCGTCTGTGCAATTTCCCATATCCGTATCAAAAATGACATGCACAGCATCTTCTGTATTGGCTTCTTCCGCAGTCTCTGCTGCCTCCGCAACGGACTCTTGTCCCGCGGTTCTTTTCGCGTTGGCATTGAAGGCAATATAGCCTGCAGCAACGACTGCAGCACATATTATGAAAGACAACGCTATGCCTTTCAAAGACGGTTTCTTTTTCATTCTGGTCTCCTCTCTTTTCAGAATAATTAACTGTCTGCCAAATATCCGAACGTGTAGCGTTGGCCGGACCACCGATGAATTCCGGCTGCGCTCGAATACAGGCAAAAAGAAAGGGAAGTGAGCCATTTAAGCCACTTCCCAACTTTTCTAGGAACAGAGGTGGAGGGATTCGAACCCCCATTGGCGGTTTTGGAGACCGCAGTCTTAGCCCTTCGACGACACCTCTATCTGTCATCAACGGTTTCTTTCTTAAACCGACTTGCCGATTATAACACCCTCTTTTTTCAAAAACAAGGGGCATCGGGAATTTTACCCTGCCAAACAGCGGACGTAGGTAGCAGTTCACTCGCCAGCCATCGACGGGTCGCCCTTACTCCGGATGGTCCCGGTAATACGCATCCCGTATTTTGCGCTCCTTCTCCAAGGATAGCGGCCGAAAGATCGTCCTTGCCAGAATGTGTGAAATAAGCCAACCGATCAGAATGCCGGTCAGCGCACCCGCACTGTCAATGAGCACATCCCGGAGCTGTGGCGAGCGCCCCGGCGAAAAGCTCTGATGGAACTCATCCAGTGCGGCATAGGCGCTGCAAATCGTCTGCGCAGCAAGAAGGAGCCATCCCTTTCGAATGCGATAAGCGTAGAGCGGTATAGCAAGACACAGTCCCAGCAGTGCATATTCACTGAAATGTGCCAGCTTGCGCACGTAAAACTCTCCCTGCTGAACGTACAGTGCCTGCTGCGCCGGCGTCCAGTTCATCTGCAGACGGTAATTGATCGCATGCACAATCCGCTCCGTTACGGCCACACTCTCCAGTGAGGATGCATCCGCGTTCTGGGACGAGAACTGAAAAATCATAATCATCACCAGGATCGCCGGCAAAAAGGTCAGCGGCTTCAAAAGGTACTGTGCCGTTTTCTTCAGAAACATGATTCCGTAATTCATTCTATTGATATTACAACCCTCCCGGCCTGTACATATTTTTTAAGAAATGCTGATTTAATCAGCATTTCCCTAGAAAGCTCCGGCGTGGGAAACGCTTTCATCATCTTTTCCTTAATATTATCTCAACAGCGCCGCTGCCTCCTGGAGATTTCGAACCCCCAGAATACGAACTCCTTCCGGTTTTTTGATCTCCCGCTGGTTGCTGGCCGGCAAAATAACCGTATCAAAGCCTAGCTTGGCCGCCTCCTGTACCCGAAGATCTGCCATGGTAACCATGCGCACCTCACCGGAAAGTCCCACCTCGCCAAAGGCCACGGTTTTATCTCCCACCGGCGTTCCGCTGTAGCTGGACAAAACAGCAAGTGCAATGCCCAAATCCAGTGCAGGCTCTGTCTGACGGATGCCGCCTGCCAGATTCACATAGGCATCATATTCCGACAGCGGAATCCCCAGGCGCTTCTCCAGAACCGCCATCAAAAGACTGACGCGGTTATAATCCGTCCCCGTTGCCTGGCGCTTCGGAAAACCGTAATTGGTCTTGCACACCAGTGCCTGTACTTCCGTCAGCATCGCCCTTGTTCCGTCCATGCTGCAGGATACCACGGAACCACTGGCATTTTCCGGCCGTCCGGAGAGCATATATTCCGAGGCATTTTCAACCTCGCAAAGTCCGTCCCGTTTCATTTCAAACAGGCCAATCTCGTTGGTGGAGCCGAACCGGTTTTTCACCCCGCGCAGGATTCGATAGGAGGCATACCGGTCTCCTTCAAAATACAAAACCGTATCCACCATGTGCTCCAGCACTCGCGGTCCTGCCACCGTTCCTTCCTTGGTAACGTGCCCCACGATAAAAATGGTAATGCCGGTCTGCTTGGCAAGACGCATCAAGACACCGGTAGTCTCCCGTACCTGTGAAATGCTCCCCGGAGCCGCATCCACCGAAGGATTGTTCATCGTCTGAATCGAATCGATGACCACCAGCTCCGGTCTCATCTCCAGCAGTACCTCTGTAATCCGCTCCAGATCCGTCTCACAGTAGAACTTCAGCGAATCTCCCACCGTGCCAACGCGCCCTGCGCGGAGCTTAATCTGATGCAGCGATTCCTCTCCGCTGATGTAAATCACCTTTCGACCATCTGCCGCCAGCTTTCCTGTCACCTGCAGCAAAAGTGTCGATTTCCCGATACCGGGATCTCCGCCCACCAGCAGCATAGAGCCCTTGACGATTCCGCCGCCCAGCACCCGGTCCAGCTCTGCAAAGCCGGTCGACCAGCGGACTTCTCCCTCGTCATGAATGTCCGAAAGAGAAACCGGTCTGGAAGAAGTGCCGGAACCAAACAGCTCCGATCCGTCAGAAACGCTTCGCACCCCCTTCCCAGAAGTGGCCGACATGCGCACCGGAGCCTCTACCATTGTGTTCCATTCATGACACCCCGGGCACTGTCCGATCCATTTGGAGGATTCAAAGCCGCACTCTTTGCAATAAAATGCTGTTGTCCGTTTCTTGTTGGCCATACCGTTTTTGTTCCCAGCCACATCAAGTTTATCGAAGGAAAATCGAGATGGGTGCTGAACCGTTACTCCTATTTTTACTGTTTTCCCTTGTCAAAGGTTACCTTGTCACTCCGGAAGCCAATCGTCACACGATCTCCCTCCGCAAAGTCCTCTGCAAGAAGATGCATCGCCAGCTCATCCTCAATAACCGTCTGAATTGCTCGGCGCAGCGGCCTTGCTCCCATCTTCGGGTCTGCATATTTGCTGGTGATATGCTCCTTTAACGCCGGTGTAAAGCGAAGCGTAAGTCCCATCTGCTCCTTGGCTCTTGCAGCAAGCTCATTGCACAAAAGGGTTGTCACCTGCAGAAGCTCCTCATGGCTGAGTGCATGGAACACTTCAATGCCGTCAATGCGGTTGATGAATTCCGGACGGAACATTTTCCGCACCTCTGACATCACGCCTTCCTGCATCTTTTCATATTCCTGCTCCTTGGTCGGCTTGGAGGAAAAGCCAATAGTGCGCGCATCCACGATGTTCCTGGCCCCCACGTTGGAGGTCATGATAATAATAGTATTGCGGAAGCTCACCCGGCGTCCCTTGGAATCCGTCAGGTGTCCCTCATCCAGGATCTGCAGAAGGACATTGAATACATCCGGATTGGCTTTTTCAATCTCATCGAACAGCACCACCGAGTACGGATTCTTGCGAACCTTATCCGTAAGCTGTCCGCCCTCGTCATAGCCAACATACCCCGGCGCCGAACCGATCATCTTCGAAACCGCATACTGCTCCATGTACTCCGACATGTCCACGCGGATCATGTTCTTTTCTTCGCCAAAGACAGCCTCCGCCAGTGCCTTTGCAAGCTCCGTTTTGCCAACACCGGTCGGTCCTAAGAACAGGAAGGAGCCGATGGGTCGGTGCGGATCCTGCAATCCTACTCGCCCTCTTCGTATAGCCTTGGCAACCGCTGTCACCGCATCCGACTGTCCGATTACCCGCTTGTGCAGTACATCCTCCAAGCGAAGCAGACGCACGCTTTCCCGTTCCGTCAGCCGTTTTACCGGCACCTTGGACCAGACAGAAATCACGCCTGCCACATCCTCCGGCGTCACCACTGGCTGCCCGGCATCCTCTTCCTGCCGGTCGGACGGCTCCAGAAGTGCATCGTACTCCGCACGAAGGGCCTCGTATTTTTTACGGGCACTTTTGGCGCTTCGAACATTTCCGGACGCAACTGCTATTGCCAGCTTCTCGTCTGCCTGCGCCAGCTTCTTCTCCAGCTGCTCCACCGGATCCTTTTTCTTGGTCGGAGCCTTCAGGCGAACCGCAGCACACGCTTCATCAATGACATCAATCGCCTTATCCGGCAGATTTCTGTCATTGATGTATCGCTGCGACAAGCGAACAGCCTCCTTCATTGCCTCCGCACTCACCGATACGCCATGGTGCTTTTCATAGCCGGGAATCACTCCCTGCAAAATAGCAATGGTTTCCTCTTCTGTGGGCTCCTCCACCGTTACCGGCTGAAATCTGCGCTCCAGAGCCGCGTCCCTTTCCACGTATTTGTGATACTCTGTGATGGTCGTTGCACCAATCAGCTGAATTTCTCCCCGGGCAAGAGCCGGCTTTAAGATGTTGGAGGCATCAATGGAGCCCTCTGCCGCACCGGCTCCGATCAGCGTATGCACCTCATCCACAAAGAGAATGACATCCCCTCGATCCGTCACCTCTTCAATCACGGTTTTGATTCGCTCCTCAAACTCGCCGCGGTATTTCGATCCGGCCACCATTCCGGACAAATCCAGCGTCAGGAGGCGCTTTCCTCGTACTGAATCCGGCACATTTCCCTCTGTGATTCTCTGGGCCAGTCCCTCGACAATTGCCGTCTTGCCAACTCCCGGCTCTCCGATCAGGCACGGATTATTCTTCATCCTGCGGGAAAGGATCTGGATCACACGCTGCATTTCCTGCTCTCTTCCCACTACAGGATCCAGCTTGCCGTTTTCTGCCAGTGCCGTAAGATCACGGCTGTATTGCTCCAGCATACCGGCGGATGCGCGGTCGCGATCCTGTGCCATCCCGGGGACTTCCTGCTGCAGATCATGACGATGTTCCTGCAGATTGACCCCCATCGCAGCCAGCACCTCAAAATAGATCTTGGAAATGTTGGCTCCGGCTGCCTCCATCAGCTTCACCGCTACATTCTGCCGCTCCAGAATAATAGCCATCAAAAGATATTCCGTTCCGATTTCCTTAGCATGGTACTCCTCTTCTGCCAGCTCCCTTGCCCCATCCAAAAGATCCTGAAGCCTCGGCGAGAAACCGTCCCGATCCAGCACCGCCGTCCTTCCCTTTTCCGGGCGAAGAGTCTCCAGAAGGTCATGCAACCTCTCCTCCGTAATTTCATTGATCTTCAGCACCTGTGAGGCAACGCCCTCCGGCTCCCGGATGAGTCCCAGGAGCAGATGCTCTGTCCCGACATAGCTGCTGCCCATTTCAACCGCCGCCTCTTTTGCAAGACGCAGCACCTCTTCTGCATTTTTTGTATAGGGAATGCCCATACATATCCTCCTGCCTGTAATCTACAGGCTGAATCACTACTCCTCTACTCTTCTTCATCCTCTTCTGCAGCCGCCGCAATCCAGGACTCGTACTCGTCAAACACCTCATCCACCAGATTGTGCAGCTCTTCTCTTGAAAGACCGCGGCACAGCGCCTCCGCTACTGCCTCACTCAGCTTCGAGCGGACTGCCTCGATCGCACGCTTCTTGTTGGAGTCTACAGCAATCACCGCGCCTTTCCGGCGATCAACCTTTACAAACCCCTCCTGCTTGAGCACGGAATAGGCCTTATTCACCGTGTGCATATTGATGCCGATTTCGTCGGCCAGCTGCCGCACCGACGGCAGCACCTGTCCCTCTGTATATCTGGAGGTTGCAATTCCCAGAATAATCTGGCTGCACAGCTGATGGTAGATTGCCTCATCACTGCTGAAATCAATTTCTATCAGCATATCCATCGTCCGTCCTTTCTCTTTCACCGTCACCCGAATAAACGTCGGGTGCCGTGTGTTACGCATTATATAACACACGGCACCCTTCAGCAACCATCACACTTTAATTGTTCTGTTTGTATCTGTTCAGAAATTACGCCTTAATCCGCATCATCCAGCTTCAGGAAATCATAGTCGAAATCGTCATCTGCAAAATTCTTGGCAGCGGGACGAGCGGTCTCTGCAGTGCGTCTGCCGGAAGCCTCCGCTGCAGGACGCGCCGTGCGGCTCTCTCCATTTCCTGCCGATGCTGCAGGGCGAGCTGTGCGTCTTACCGGTGCGTTGCCCTCTGCTGCGGAACGGGAAGGCTCTGCTGCATGTCTGACAGGCGCATCATTATTCGCAGGGCGTGCTGCCGGGCGAGCCGGACGCCCTTCTGCATCTCTTGCCGGTGCTGCAGGACGAGCTGCCGGACGGGTTGCATATCCCTCCTGCTGCGCAGCAGGTCTGACAGGACGTCTGTCCGCTGCCGGTGCTCTTCTGACATCTCTGTCTCTGCCTGCGCCGTCTCTTTCCACTCGTCTTGTATTCACCGAAGCATATGCATCGTCACGTCCGCGTCCGCTGCGAGATGCCTGCTCTCTGGGCCTTCTCAAGGACTCTACGCTGTCGGCGCGATGATCGTTTCTTCTCTGATCTCTGCGCTCCATGGTCAGATCACGCTCTCTGCGTCCGTTTGCCAGTGCATCGCGCAGCTTGAGGAACAGAACGATGCAACCCACAAGAAGAATCGCAGCAGCTGCAGCCAGAACAATGACCAGAACCGTGTAGGTCTTCTTCACCGAAGCCGCCTGCTCGTTTGCTGTCGTAACATCGTCCTGAAGCTTATCGATATCTGAAATCTTCATTCTCTGCCCGGCATTATTGTCGTACAGATAATAGGTGTCCGTTCCATTTTCATCGGGTGCCAGCACGACCTGATATCCGCCGGTATCCTGCTCCGCTGCAGCGGTCGCCTCCGCTGCGGCAGTATCTGTGCCTGCGTCCGTTGCCTCTGCGGAAGCATCCGCCGACGCATCGTCCGAAGAACCATCCGTTGCCCCGTCCGTCTGCTCATCCGATGACTCATCCACCGTAAGGAAATCACCTCTAACATATCCGGTGGTTCCGTTGCTCAGCGTCACCTGATACCAGGTTGCTCCCGAGGAGTCCGTTGCAGTCTCCCCAACGGTGACAACATCACCGGTTGTGACCGTTCCCACCTGACTGGAATCAGAGCTCGCCTCACTTCTTACATTAATGTCACTTCCTGTTACGGTTCCTGTTGCCGCCCATACAGCAGTTCCTGCTGCCGGAAGCGCAAAGGTCACCGCTGCAGCCACAGCAATGGTTCCTGCCATGGTGCGAATTCGATTGAATCTTGAACGCATGATAATCCTCATTTCTGAGCACAACGTACCACATAAATCGCCAGTACCAGACACAGCCAAACAGTATCTGCTCACGCGACATCCTCGCCAAGGCCATTTGCTTTGCTCAGGAACAAACAGCCTGCTACCCCTCGTTTTTATCTCAGCTCTACAAGCCAAAGGTGATACAAGGATAGCACAGCTTCTAAAGAAAAAATACCTTTTCCTGTGAAATGTTACCAAATCATTACAGAAATCGCCACTGTACAAACGCCCGAAAATCATTCATCAATGGCCTTGCCGATGTCATGACGATAGTAAGCCTTCTCAAAGGTGACCAGCTGCACCGCCTCATACGCTCTGGCTCTTGCCTCCTGCAATGTCCCGGCAAGCGCCGTCACGCCAAGAACACGTCCGCCGCTTGTTACAACATTCCCGTCTGCATCCTTTTTCGTACCGGCATGGAAGCAGTACACGTCTTTTTCCTTGCGAAGCCGGTCAAGACCCTCGATCTTTTTGCCCTTCTCATAGGCTTCCGGGTAGCCGCCGCTTGCAAGAACCACGCAAACCGCTGCATTGTCTGCAAACTTCAATTCCAGCCGGTCCAGAGTGCCGTCCATGCATGCCTCAAACACATCAATGATATCGGTTTCCATTCGAGGCAACACCACCTGCGTCTCCGGATCTCCGAAACGGGTATTATACTCCACCACCTTCGGTCCGGCGGATGTCAGCATCAGGCCAAAATACAATACGCCCTTAAATTCCCGGCCTTCCTTGCGCATCGCATCCACAGTCGGCTGGAAAATGGTCTCCCGGCACTGTTTTTCAATGTCCGGTGTGAAAAACGGACTGGGAGAAAAGGTTCCCATACCGCCGGTATTTAGCCCCCGGTCTCCATCCAGTGCACGCTTATGATCCTGAGAGGATGTCATCAGGCTGTAATGGGTTCCGTCCACAAATGCCAATGCGGAAACCTCCCTACCTGTCATAAATTCTTCAATGACCAGCTCGTTTCCTGCCGCGCCGAATTTCTTGTCCAGCATAATCGTGCGGACACCCTCCTGCGCCTCTTCTTTGGTGTTGCAGATCAAAACGCCCTTTCCCAGTGCCAGGCCATCCGCCTTCAGCACGATGGGATAGTCCGCATGCGCCAGATAATCGATGGCTGCATCGGGATCCGTAAAGGTCTCATAGGCAGCCGTGGGGATGCCGTATTTTTTCATCAGATCCTTGGAAAAGGCCTTGCTGCCCTCGATAATAGCCGCGTTCTTTCTGGTTCCGAAAATCCGAAGTCCTGCTGCCTCAAAGGCATCTACGATACCTGCACACAGCGGATCGTCCTGACTGCAGACCGTAAGATCAATGGACTCCTTCCGGGCGAAGGAAATCAGCGCGTCAAAATCCATCACACCGATGGGAACACATTCTGCGATTTCTGAAATTCCGGCATTTCCCGGTGCACAATACAACTTCTCCACGCGCTCGGACTTTACAATTGCCGTCGCAATCGCATGCTCTCTTCCGCCGCCGCCTACCAGCAATACTCTCATGTTGTACTCCTGTTCTCTGCCGTCTTTTCAGGGCAGAATATGTGTCACGCCGCCCGCAATCTGTACCTTACCCCGGGCAATCAGATCAATGGCCTTCGGAAGAATCACCCATTCAGCCTCTTCCATCACCTTCTTCTGAAGCGCCTCGGCAGTAATTCCATCCGGAATGTCCACCGCTTTCTGCAGAATAATCTGACCATGATCAAGGTCTTCGTCCACAAAGTGTACCGTCGCTCCCGTCACCTTTACGCCGCGAGCAAGAACAGCCTCATGCACATGCAGGCCGTAGTAGCCCTTTCCGCAAAACGAAGGGATCAGTGCCGGATGAATGTTGATGATTTTTCCGGCATAGGCCCGAACCACCTGCAGCGGAATTGCCACCAGAAATCCTGCCAAAACAACAAGATCTGCTTCCGACTCCTCCAGTGCAGCAAGGAGTGCATCGTGAAATTCCTCCCGCGTCGCGTACGTCTTCGGCGACAGAACTACCGCCGGAATTCCGGCCTTTCGGGCCCGTTCCAGTGCATACACGCCCGGATTATTCGAGATCACGCGGACGATCCTTGCGTTCTGCACCGTTCCGTCCGCAATGCGGTCAATGATTGCCTGAAGATTGGTCCCGCCGCCGGAGACAAGCACTGCGATCTTCAGCATAATTCAACGCCCTTTCTGCTCTCGCTCTTGGTATTGCCGCCGGCTTCGATGCACGTCGCATCCTCCGCCGCCAGAATCGTTCCGACAACGTAGCCGTGATCTCCGGTTGTTTCTACCGCAGCCAGCACTTTTTCCTTGTCCGCCGGATCAATGGCAAGCACCAGGCCAAGCCCCATGTTGAAGGTGTTGTACATCACATGCTCATCAATATCCCCCGTCTTCTGCATCAGACGGAAAATAGCCGGTACCGGATAACTGTCCTTATGAATCTGTGCCACACATCCGTCCGGCAGCATGCGGGGAATGTTCTCATAGAAGCCGCCGCCTGTCACATGGCTGCATCCTTTTACGCGAACGCCTGCCTCGCGAATGGCCTTCAGAGCATGTACATAGATTCTGGTGGGTGTCAGAAGAACATCTCCCAGCATCTTACCGCCAAGCTCCTCGTAGCGTTTTTCCAATACTTCCTTCCGGTCGATTTCGAAGATTTTGCGGACCAGCGAAAAGCCATTGGAATGCACGCCGCTGGATGCAATGCCGATCAGCATATCGCCCGGAACAATACTCTGCCCCGTGATCATCTCATCCCGTTCCACAACACCTACCGAAAATCCGGCAAGATCGTACTCTTCATCCGGCATCAGCCCCGGATGCTCGGCTGTCTCGCCGCCCAGAAGTGCACTGTCTGCCTGCACGCACCCCTCTGCAACACCCTTTACGATGGTTGCAATTTTCTCCGGAATGTTCTTGCCGCAGGCAATGTAATCCAGGAAAAACAACGGGTCTCCGCCGGCACAGGCAACATCATTGACGCACATTGCAACGCAGTCAATTCCCACCGTGTCGTGACGGTCCATCAGGAATGCCAGCTTTTGCTTGGTTCCTACGCCATCGGTTCCGGAGAGCAGTACCGGATGCTTCATCCCGCTGATCTTCGAAAGATCAAAGGCTCCGGAAAAACCGCCCAGTCCGCCCAGGACCTCCGGGCGCATGGTCTTTTTCACGTACTGCTTCATCAGCTCCACAGACTGGTAGCCAGCCTCAACATCAACGCCGGAAGTTTTATAATCAAGTGCCATCGGAATTCTCCTTTTCATGAACGTTTCTTACTGTTGGTTGCTCACACGTTGGTATCTGTCAACCGCATCCGGTCCCTGCAATAGGCCTCGATGCGTAGACACAGCCGGATTATTTGGCAGCGTAGTCTTTATAGCCGATTTCCTGAAGCCGCGCATCCTTGGCCTTTACCTCTTCCTCCATGGAAGTCGTAAACGCCTTCAGCTGCGCAAGAAGCTCCGGATCCGACACGGCAAGAATCTTGGCTGCGAGAATTCCTGCATTCTTGCCGCCGCCGATTGCCACAGTAGCAACCGGAATGCCGCTGGGCATCTGAACAATGCTGTACAGAGAATCCCTTCCGCCAAGCGATGTGGTATGCATCGGAATGCCGATTACCGGCATAGGAAACAGTGCGGCACACATTCCGGGAAGATGTGCAGCCATACCGGCACCGGCAATGATGACCTTGATGCCGCGTGCTTCCGCGCCCTTTGCCCAATCAAAAAATACGTCGGGCTCTCTGTGTGCCGAAATGATATGCATCTCATAGCTGATGCCGAACTGATCCAGCACCTCCGCAGCCTTACTCATAACACTCATGTCCGAATCCGAACCCATGACAATTCCTACTGTAGCCATTGTTATCCTACCTTTCCGTTAAATCCAATTCCGCTATAACCCCAGGTACATCAAGACAAACCCCAGCATCAAAACCAGCCCGTTCAGCACAATTCCGATGTAGGACGTGAGATACATCTTCTCCGGTTCTCTCCTGGAAAGGATTCCCAGAATAATCCCGATCAGTGCAAAAAAAAGACATATAAAAACCACGCCGCCATAGCGCAGCTGCGCCTGGCCGCCGTTTTTATATGCCAGATAGATCATCGTGCCGCAGGACAGCAGAGAAATACTGCCCAGCAGCACCGACAGCAGCGCATTGGTAGATTGCTCACGACTGTTGAAAAGATGTCCGTGCAACCGTCTCACTTAGTGTACTCCATACTGTGCGTAGTAATCGTTAAGTGCCGCCTTCAGCTCATCCGTCAGGAAGGCCTGTGCCTCCCCATTTCTCGGTTCTCCCAGATAGGAAATAACATCCTCCATGGTTACAATGGCGCCTGCCGGGAATCCGTATTTAGCCTTAATCTCATCCAGTGCGGACACCTTTCCTTCCTGGCCGACCTCCATGCGATTCAAAGAAACCATCAGTCCCAGAATCTCCACCTTTGCCTGTGCGCGCAGGATCGGCACCGTCTCCGCCATGGATGCCCCGGAGGTTGTCACATCCTCAATGATCACCACGCGGTCACCGTCCGCAAGCTTGCTGCCCAGAAGGATGCCGGTATCTCCATGATCCTTCACCTCCTTGCGGTTTGCACAATAGCGGATGTCCTTTCCGTAAAGGCGGCTGATTGCCATTACCGTCGCAACCGCCAGCGGAATTCCTTTATACGCAGGTCCGAAAAGAACGTCAAACTCCAGTCCATAGGTGTCATGGATGGCACGCGCATAATACTCGCCGAGCCGGGAGAGCTGCGTACCGTTCTGGTATGCCCCTGCATTCATGAAAAACGGAGACTTTCTTCCGCTCTTGAGCGTGAAATCACCGAATTTCAGGACCTTGGATTCCAGCATAAAATCAATGAATTCCTGTTTGTACTGCTCCATGAATCGATTCCTTTCCAGTAAATCTCTTCCGGCACAATGCCGGTATACTTCGCATCCTTCTCTTTGTTAACACCAGACAATTCAATGGAAACTTTCTGCCTGCAGGCAGCCACCTTTTATGCCAATACCGACCGAAGATCCTCGATCATATCAATGGTCGCCGCGCGTGCCGCATCTGCGAAGCGCTCTTCCCCGTATTTAGCGTATTTGTCCTTCTTGTATGCCGCAATGATGCCGCGGGAAGAGTTAACAATGGCGCCTACGCCGTCCTTATCGAAAAATCCGGACAGATCCTTGGCCGTTGCTCCCTGCGCACCATACCCCGGCGCCAGAATGAAAGTATGCGGCATCAGCTCACGAAGAACCTTTGCCTGCTCCGGATAGGTTGCTCCTACTACGGCGCCCACATTGCTGTACTGCCCATCCATAGATGTCTCGCCCCACTCACGGACCTTCTCGCCGACCACTTCATACATCGGACGCCCATCCTGTGTCTTAATATCCTGGAACTCTCCGCTGGAGGGATTGGACGTCTTGACAAGAACGAAGATGCCCTTATTTTCCTGATTGCAAACATCAATAAAGGGCTTGATGCCGTCGGTTCCAAGGTAAGGGTTCACGGTCGCAAAATCCTCTCCGAACACCTTTACGCGGTGCCGACCGATCTCAACCCGGCCAAGATGCGCCCGGGCATAGGCCTCGGACGTAGAACCGATGTCGCCGCGCTTCACATCCCCGATAACGATAAGGCCCTTTTCCTGGCAGTACCGAACGGTTCTCCAGTAGGTCATCAGTCCCGGAATGCCAAACTGCTCGTACATGGCGATCTGCGGCTTAACAGCAGGAACAAGATCTGCCACCGCATCGATGATCTCTTTATTAAAGTGCCAGATTGCCTCTGCCGCGATGCCAAGATCCTCGTCATAGACGGTGTCATCCACATGCCGCTCTGCATCCCGAAGCAGAATTTCAGGCAGAAAGTTCATCTGTGGATCCAAGCCCACTACCACCGGTGCGTTTTTTTCCTGAATCTTTTGAATCAATTGACTGATCATTGCTGTCCTTTCTATGTCGCAGCTCATCTGCGGCCCATACATAGCTACCCGGAGCCCTTTGCAAAATTACGCATGCAAAACTTCTCTTTGGCTCCGAATTGTTATCACTATACTATACTTCATGGCGCTTTTCCTATGCAAGGCAAGCCTCATTCCTACCTTGTCTTCAGAAAAATCTCCTCCCTGGCAGCGTTCTCATCCCCCGGATACGCACTGCGGTAGGCTTCCATCAGTGTCCTCGCTTCGTCAAACTGACCAAGCCGTTCATAGGCCACGATTTCGTTAAAGGAAAGACTCTGCAGTGCCTCACTGGTTCCCAGTTCCTTCCCGTTTTGAAAAGCTTCCAGCGCCGAGCTGTAATCGCCGGTTTTCATGCAGCACAACCCCAGCTGGTTGTAGATCTCTGCCGAGCTTGTGCCCGATGCAATCCACGTTTTATAGACATTGGTTGCATAGTTATAATCCCCCAATGCCTCATAGGTGCGTCCCAGCATCAGCACGGTCTTCTCATCCGAATTGGTGGGAAGCTGTTCCAAATTGGTACGGGCGGTCTCATAATCACCGGCGTAGTAGGCGATGCGCCCCCGGTCGTATTGGGACATACTCTCTCCCGCTTTGTCCAGCGCATCCTGCAAATACTGCCTGCCTTCCTCCTCATAGCCGTTCTCTGACATCGCAAGGTAGATGGTAAGAAGCCGGTCATAATCGGAAGGTTCCAGAGAAAGTGCCTTGGTGAAGTCCCGCTGCATTCCCTCAGTATCGCCCATCTGCATCAAGACGCCGCCCCGCATCTGGAGCGCATCCGCGTCCTTCGGCTTCATGGTCACAATGGCATCGTAGATCTTCAGTGCCTCTTCATAGTTTCCAAGCTTATCATAGCAGGAGCCGAGGTAATAATTGATGTCATATTCCGTTTCCGTCGGTACAATGCCGGATTCCTGAATGGCTTTCTCCAATGCCTGGGCTGCTTTTTCGTAGTTCCCAAGGCCCATATAGGCAATGCCCAGCTGACGGTAATTCTCTTCCGTATCCTCTCCGCCGTCAACCGCCGCCTGCAGAAGGTCCGCCGCCTCCTGATAGCTGCCGGCCAAGAGGAGAGATTCACTGCTGCCGGTCTGCTCCGTCTGTGTTACACCGGGTGCCGCACTGCATCCTTGCAGGATAAATGCACAACAAGCGGCTGTCAGGTTCCGCAAAGCCACCCGGCGCCATCTTCTGCTGTCACCCATTTGCTGATTGTTCCGCCTCATTCCTCTTCCGTTTCTCCGCACGCTTCGCCGGTTTCTGTATAATGCACGCTTTTCCTTTTTAGCGGCATCTGTACCAGCACAATGGCTCCGGACATTAGTACGCATCCCACCAGTTCCCGCGCCGAAAGCGCCTGGTGCAGTAAAAAGAATCCGGAAACCGCACTGATTACCGATTCCAGGGACATGATCAAGGACGCGATGGCAGGATCCGCACCCTTTTGCCCGACCACCTGCAGCGTATACGCAATGCCGCTGGAGAAAATCCCCGCATAGCACAGTGACAGTAGCGCTTGCGTCGAAACGCTCTGCATCGGCAATTCACCATGCAAAGCTGCCGCCGCAGTCCCCAAAAGTCCGGTCACCAGAAACTGTATACACGCCAATTCTACGCCATCGGTCCGAACTGCAAAGTAATCCACGCTCATGATCTGAATCGAAAAGGCAAGTGCACACCCAAGAAGCATCAGCTCCCACGGACCGATGCTAAAACGCTCCCCGGCCTTGCTGCACAGACAATACAGTCCCGCCGCTGCAATCACCGCGGCAATCCATACTTTCGCACTGGATCGTCTGGTAAATATTAATGATAATAGCGGCACCATGATGATGTACAGTGCAGTTAAAAAACCGGCCTTACCAACGGCAACATGCGCAATGGCCGCCTGCTGCAAAACCGACGCCACCATCAATGCGGTCCCGCAGACAAGGCCGCCAATCACCGCCTGTTTGTGATCCGGCTCCTGTGCATGCAAATCCCCCTGGTCTCTGCGCCGTTTCCGGGCTCTTTTTCGCATTGCCACCAGCGGCAGCAGCACAATGCATCCCATCAAAAAGCGCTGTCCCACGAAGGCCAGCGCCGGAATCTCATCCCCGCCAACCTGCTGCGCCACAAAAGCCGTTCCCCAGATCAGCGCTCCAAGGAAACAATACATGGCATTTCGCAGCGGCATTTTACCGGCAGTAAGCGCAGCATCCGGCATGTCGGATGCTGTTTTCATTCCTTCTGTTGCCTGTGTCTTCTTCACATTCATCTCCTGGTATGCGGCTCATTCCTCTTCCTGAAACAGGACGGTTACATAGTAGCCGCGTTCGTTTTCGATTACAGACTGTACCACACCCTTCGAGGCATGCAGCCGCTGCGGGAAAGGAATGTTGCCGCTCATGGCAAGAGACGGATCAATGGTATAGTAGTAGTTACTGGGGAGAAGTCCTTCCGAAACCGTCACCGCATCGCCTTCCTTCAAGAGCCCCGGCCGCTCCATCTTAAATTCCATTTCACGCTGTTTCATTTTTTAACTCTTATCCCAAAGCTGCTTACAACAAAGGGCGCACCGCTCAAGGTGCGCCCTGCCACCATCCAGGATCTGCTTCGTACGTCACTTTTCAAGTGTATCTGTTGAGCCCCTGCACCTCAATGTTCCTTCGGAATACCTCGATGTGGTTAGCCGTTGCTGTTATCCGCAGTGCCGGTTCCTTCTGCAGCCGTTCCTGCCACCTGGCCGGTCCCCGTCGTCTGACCGCTTTCCGCTGTCTGCGTCGTTCCAGTCGCATCCGAGGCATCCGACTGCGCTGTGCCAGCCGAGGTCTGTGTACCACCCTGCACGTCCGGAAGCTGTGTCAGCAGCGTATTGGCTCTCTGCGTGTAATCCGAATCCGGATACTTGTCCGCCAGATTGGTTATAACATCTCTGGCTTTGGTGATATTCTCTGCCAAGGCCGTCTTATCCTCTGCTGCAAGATACAGCTGATAATACGAATCTGCCAGATAATATTGCCTTTGCGGCCATGTCTGTCCCAGATTGTCCGCGTTCTCGAACTGATTCGCCTTTTCCAGATCCGCAGCCGCCGTCTCATAATCCGGCGTATCTGCCTCATAGGCCTTGATTCCGGAATCTGCAAGAGACTGCAGAATCTGTGCGCGCAGCAAAGGATACAAATCGTTGTAGAGCTTCACAAACTCATCCGACATATCCTCCGTTGCCGTCTCCGGATCAATCTGCGCCAGTGCATCTGCTGCATCCTGCACCTGTACTGAATCTTCAATGTAGAAAGCGGCACTCTTCATGAGCGCATTACTCTTCGACGTGCTGTCTTCGCCGGCTTCGGTCTTGGCCTGCTGCTCCTGCAATGCCTGCAGATCCGCTGTCACGGTGTCCAGCTGGCTTTGAAGGTCCGTAAGCTGTGCATCCTTCTGGTCCGACTCCGCTGAAACCTCGCGAATCTGGTTCTGCGCATCCGAACGGATGGACTGCACTCTTGTCGGCATAATCAGAAAAGCCACGATGGCCGCGCCCACGAGCAGTCCGATCACGCCGCCGTAGATCCAGGACGGAAGTCCAAAGCCGTCCACCCCGGGGTTCCTTGCATTGACCGGCTGAATGATTGTCTCATTTCCTGCTGTATAGGAGATGACGCTGCCGATTTTCGGCTTTTTATTTCGGCCGCCTTGTTTCTTCCCCGCAGTCTGAGCGGTATCCCCAAGACTTGCCGTCTTCACGGTACGGACGTTTGCCCGGCTCGAAGACGCACTTCCCGAACCCTCCGGCGCAAGTTTCGAGCTTACCTCCTGAAGGTAGCGCAGCGTCGTTGTATTGCTCCCGTCCAGCGCCAGACAGCGCTGAAGCTCCCTTGCAGCCTTCTTGTGCTGGCCGCTCTCAATATAAAGAAGTGCCAGAAGCTGCCGTGCGCGAAGATACTTGGGATTGACCGACAGCACCTTTTTAAGCTGCAGGACAGCCACATCCAGATTGCCGGAATAGCAGCATTCCAATGCATGATTGTAACGTGCAATGGATGCGTCCAGATTGTCCATGGTCTGCTTGCTGGCCTGCACCTGTGCCAGATAATCGGCGCCCAGATTATTCTTACGGTGCACCCGTTCGTCATTGATGTTCTTGGAAATCACCCATTCCGAAAGAGCAGCCACCGTCTCGCCGATTTCATAATAGACCAATCCCAGAAGGTTCCGGGCATCCAGATTGTCCTTATTGAACCACAGACTGTTCTTCAGGGATAAAATGGCGCCGGACAGATCCCGCACCGACGCCTTCTGCAATCCGTCATTGTACAGCTCATTGGACGTATATATGATTTTCTTATAGGTCGCTACATCCGCCCCGCAATTCGGACAATGATCCGTCTTGTTGAGCTCGCAGCCGCATTTGTAGCAATACATGCCTACATCATCCTCATTGCATGAGCCGGAGAGCTCTCTGCCCCGTACACACCGTCCTTCGTCATCTTGAGCATGACATCAACCATGTCCTTCATGTCCTGGTTGTAAATGGCATTCTCGACATCATTGATTTCCAGACTCGGATGGAATTTCTTAATCTCTTCGTCAAAATTAATCATCTGTTCTACCTGCTGTGGTATCCCGGATCATCCCACCTTGCCTGCTCCCGTCAAAGAGCCTTCATCTGCTGCAGCATTGCGTCTACCGACGCATACTGGAGGCGGTAATTCTCCTGTTTTTCCTTTTCTTCGTCGATCTTGGCCTGCGGTGCCTTGGCAAGGAACCGCTCGTTGGACAGCATCTTCTCCGAACGGGTCAGCTCGCCGGAGAGTCGTGCCAGTTCCTTGGTCAGCCGCTCAATCTCTGCGGAAATGTCCATCAGATCCTGCATCGGAATAAAGAAGGTTGCAAACGGCTCAATAACCGACACTGCGCCTTCCGGAATTCCTGTCTGGTCCTTCTGCAGAACCACTTCGTTTGCATATGCCAGCGTCTCGAAGAACAGCTGATCCTTGCGGAACACATCCAGCGTCTTATCGTTATCGGAGACAACAAACACCTTCGACTTCCGGGAAGGCGCTACATTTCGGTCGCTGCGCATCTTGCGAATGCCGGAAACGGCATCCTTGATCATTTCAATGTCCTTCTCCTGCTCCGGGAACGAGAAATCCTCTCTCCACTTCGGCCAGGAGGAAATCATGATGGAAGGCTCCTTGGTCTGTACGGTCGTGAAAATTTCCTCCGTAATAAACGGCATGAACGGATGCAGTAGCTTTAAGCTTCCGATCAGGACCGTCTGCAGTGTCCAAAGTGCCGCATTCTTGCCGCCTGCATCATCCGTGCGGTACAGGCGAGGCTTTACCATCTCGATGTACCAGTCGCAGAATTCGCCCCAGATAAAGTCATAGACCTTCTGCACGGCAATGCCTAGCTCGAACTTCTCCATGTTCTCTGTAACATCCCGGACAATGCTGTTGAAACGGGAAAGGATCCACTGATCCTCCGGCTGCAGGTGCTCCGGCATCACACCGGCATCTGCCTCCTGTCCCTCTTCCACGTTCATCATGATGAAACGCGTTGCATTCCAGATCTTATTGGCAAAATTCCGGCTGTTCTCCACACGCTCAATGTAGAACCGCATATCATTGCCGGGTGCATTGCCGGTAATCAGCGTCAGGCGAAGAGCATCTGCGCCGTACTTATCAATGATCTCCAGAGGATCGATACCGTTTCCGAGAGACTTGGACATCTTTCGTCCCTGGGAGTCCCGTACCAATCCGTGGAACAACACCGTCTTAAACGGGCGCTCTCCCATCTGCTCGTATCCGGAGAAGATCATGCGGATTACCCAGAAGAAGATGATGTCATAGCCGGTCACCAGCACGTCTGTAGGATAAAAATACTTAAGATCCTCCGTTTCCTCCGGCCAGCCAAGGGTCTCAAAAGGCCACAAAGCAGAAGAAAACCACGTGTCCAGTGTATCCGGATCCTGATGCAGCTTCTCCGAGCCGCACTTCGGGCACTTCTGCGGTGCAGTGGTGTCCACAATGGTCTCACCGCACTCATCGCAGTACCAGGCAGGAATCCGGTGTCCCCACCAAAGCTGACGGGAAATGCACCAGTCCTTGATGTTATTCGTCCAGTTGTAATAGGTCTTCTCCATGCTCTTGGGAATGAGCTGGATTTCGCCGTCCTCTACTGCCTTCACTGCCGGCTGGATCAGCTGGTCCATCTTCACGAACCACTGTTCCTTCACCATGGGCTCTACCGTGGTGCCGCACCGGTCATGAGTTCCTACGTTATGGGTCAGATCCTCAATCTCCACCAGAAGGCCCATATCATCCAGTTCCTTCACGATGGCATCCCGGGCCGCATAACGATCCATTCCCTGGTACTTGCCGCCATTCTCATTCACGGTCGCATCATCATTGAGAATGTTGATCACCGGAAGATCATGCCGCTTTCCAACCTCGAAGTCATTCGGGTCATGGGCAGGTGTGATCTTAACAACGCCGGTTCCGGCTTCCGGATCTGCATGCTCGTCCCCTACAATCGGGATCGGGCGGTTCACGATCGGGAGCATTACACTCTTACCAATCAGATCCTTATAGCGCGCATCCTCGGGATTAACCGCAACCGCGGTATCACCCAGCATCGTCTCCGGACGTGTCGTAGCAAACTCCAGGAACTGCGTTTTGCTGACCGTGCCGTCTTCCTCAATCAGCGGATACTTGATGTGCCAGAAATGGCTGTGCTGCTCCTTGTACTCCACCTCTGCATCCGAGATCGAGGTCTGGCATACCGGGCACCAGTTAATGATACGGTTGCCCTTATAAATCCAGCCCTTTTTGTGCATCTTCACAAAGGTCTCTGTCACCGCACGGTTGCACCCCTCGTCCATGGTGAAGCGCTCGCGGTCCCAGTCGCAAGAGGAGCCCAGCTTCTTCAGCTGCGTCACAATGCGGCGCCCATACTCCTCACGCCACTCCCAGCACTTCTCCAGAAAGCCCTCGCGGCCAAGATCCGCCTTCGTGATGCCCTTCTTCTTGAGCTCGTTGATGACCTTCACCTCCGTTGCAATGGAAGCATGGTCCGTTCCCGGCTGCCACAGCGCATTGTAGCCCTGCATTCTCTTGAAGCGGATAATAATATCCTGCATGGTCTGATCCAGTGCATGTCCCATGTGCAGCTGTCCGGTGATGTTCGGCGGCGGGATCACAATGGTAAACGGAAGTTTTGAATGATCTACCTCCGCATGAAAATACTTCTTCTCTTCCCAGTTCTCATATATCCGGTCCTCAATGGCCTTCGGATCGTAGGTTTTTGACAGTTCCTTCATAAAAATCAGCTCCCCGGCCTGCACCAGCAGGCCTTTTATTACAGCAATGTCTTATGCTTTGTTACTGTACCGACGTCAACTGACGACGGATAAACGGTAACTATGCTTCCTGCAGTCTCTGTACCATTTCATACAGTGCCTTTGCGCTGTTAAAGTTCTTCGGTACAATCTCCCCTGCCGGAATCGAAATGTCGTATTCATCATTCAGTGCACTGATGATCTGCAGAATGTCAAAGGAATCCAGAATTCCATCGTCAATCAATGTCGTGCAGTTCTCAAAATCCACGTCATCATTTACATCCTTCAGCAGTGCAATCAGTTCTTCCATTTCTTCCTCCCCTGCGCTTCGCAGATATCCGGTGTATTGATCGGATCGGTGTCGACAAAGTCCCTTGCCAGACAAATATCCGAAATATCATTATATAACACAATCCGGGGCATTTTTCTACTCAGGAACAGGTAGATCCCCTCTGTCACGGAATACGCCCCCAGATTTTCAAATACCAGAAGATCTCCGAGCCTCGGCTCTGCCATTCGGCGTGTCCGCACCAGGTCGTCATTGGTGGTGCAAAGACTCCCGCAGATCGTCCAGTCCTCCAGCACTTCTGCAGCTTCTTCCGTATCGCTGATTCGCCGGTAGTTCACCAGTTCCGGCCGTGCGTCCGGATCGCCGTTTCCGCGAAAATGCCGGATCACCGGCTCCTTCATTCCCATGATCTGCCCCAGATAGTTCACATGGTTGATGCCGCCGTCCGCAATGCAGTAGCGTTTGTCCTCTACCTGCTTGCTGTCCACCACCTTGGTCAGGTAGAAGCCGCATTCCGCCGCATAAAACCGGCCGGCCTCCACCGTAAGCTCTGCCCAGTCTGCTGCCTCCTGCAGCGCCTCAGAGAGCTCTCTTGCCGGTGCCAGCGTATCGGAATAATCTCCGTCTGCAAAGAGCGGAACCGGCAGTCCCGGCCCATACTCCAGCTGCCGCAGACAAAAGCCCTCTTTTTCCTTCACCTCATCAAAAAGAGAGCGCAGCATCTGCAGCTCCTCCTTTTGCTTGCGGAGCTCCTTGTTCTTGCGCTGTGTCCCTGCAAAATAATGGATTCCTTCCAGTGACAGATGGGGATAGCAGTCCCTTTCCCGGATCACCCGGAAAAGATCCTCCCGCGACATTCCAAATTGTGCACCGCTGTTGAGACGAAGGAGCACCGGAACCCTTCGGCCTGCCTTTTCTCCCGCCTTTTCCAGGAGCGCTACATGCCGAAGCGACTCCGCAGTGCAAATCCCCACGCCATCGTCTATTACCGCGCGTTCGGTATCCCACGGCTCCTTGTTGACGCCGGAGTACACAACTTTTCCCATGTCCACGCCGAGCTTCTCACAGATGGCAAGCTCTCCGGGACTGCAGACTTCCAGCTTGTCTGTTTCCTCCAGTGCCGCCGGAATCAGAAACGGATTGGCCTTAATGGAATAACACAGCTTCACCTTCGGTCCGAATAGCTCCCGGATGGCCGCCAGACGTTTCCGCAATGCTCCGGTATCAAAGACAAACGTAGGCGTCCCGTACTCTTGTGCAATCGATATGAATTGTTCATCCGTCATTCTGATTTCTCCTAGTCTGGTACATTGATGTTTACTTCACTATCGATGCGCCAGGCTTTCATTTTCTGTTCGTCCCGACACTTCCCTCGCGGTAAATGCTCTCCAGTGCGTGCCGGTCAATCTTTCCGTTTTTATTCAGCGGCATATCCGCCAGCTGTAGTGTCTTATTGGGAACCATAAAGGGTGGCAGCACCTCTTTGAGCTCTCGTTCCAGATCCTTCCGGTCCCGTTCTCCGGTATAAAACAGAATCAGACGCTTTTTGGCAGCATCATAGATGCAGCAGGCGCGGCTTACACCGTCCCTTGCCATGGCATCGGCCTCCACCTCACCCAGCTCAATGCGATGTCCTAAGTGCTTGATCTGGAAATCCTTCCGGGAAACGTAAATCAGATTCCCCTCTGCATCATAGCGGCCGATATCTCCTGTCCGGTAGATTCTGTCCGGATAGCAGGGATTCAGCGGATTCTGTACAAAGGCAGCCGCGGTCCGTTCGGCGTCCTTATAGTACCCCAGCGCAACACAGGTTCCGCCCACACAGATTTCGCCCTCACCCGTCGTATCCGTCTGCGGCACCAGATGATCCTCCGCATCCAAGAGGAATACCGTTTCATTCTCAAAGGCCTTTCCCGCCGGAATCACCTCGTCCAACGCGTATTCTCTGCGCGAATCCAGCACATAATAGGTACAGTTGCAGGTGATCTCGGTCGGTCCGTACAGATTGACATACATGGCATCCGGCAGATATTTGCGCCATATGTTCAGCTGCTTGATAGGCATCACCTCACCGGAGAATCCGACCGCGCGAACGGTCGCCGGTGTCTTGTAATCCAGTGCATTCATAATAGAAACAAAGCACATGGCACTGACCGCCCAGATCAAAACTGACGCCTTCTTCTCACACAGATAATCCATCAGCTGCGTCGGATTGCTGAAATATTCCCGCGGAATGATCTGGACCTTCGCTCCGGCAGCAAGACCGCTGTAAATATCCTTCACCGATACATCAAAATCAAACGGTGCCTGATTGCCCATGACATCCTGCTCCGTGATGCCAAAAAGCGGCACAAAATGCGCCATGAATTCGATCACGCTGCGATGGCATACCGCAACGCCTTTGGGAATACCGGTGGAACCGCTGGTGAAATTCACATACAAAGGGGCCTTGTCCGTCATCTGGCTCCGTATCTGTGCCAGCGTTTCGGAAAGACCGTCTGTGGGCTCTTGCGCAGTCGTGGTTTCCACAGGTACTGTGCCCCTGCGTGCTCCAGTCCCTTGTCCGGCCGCCTCTCGATTCTTAAGTTCCTCGGCCTGCACCAGCAAATCCTCCAGCAGAATTCGCTTTCCATTGCAGGCAACCTCCGCTGCGCGTTCCTGATTTGCGGCATCGGTAATAAAAATCGCCGGCTCCAGCACATCGGTTACCTTCTGGGCTCTTGCCGCCGGCTGACGCACGTCGATAAAGCTGTAAAAGCCGCCGGCATAGACAACGCCAAACATAGCGATGACTGCATCCACCGATTTCTCCAGATAAAAGGCTGCCGGACTCCCCGGCATCATATCTCCTGCCAGAAGCTCTCCCACCGCTCTTGCCTTCTGCAAAAGTTCGGAAAAGGTGATGTCCTTCTGCGGATCTCCGAAGGCCGGGCGATCCGGAAATCGCTCCGCCGCCTGCTCCAAAAGTTCCAAAACATTCTTCGTGTAGTTGCTCACTATTTCCTCCTGCCGTCGACGGACTCTCATGAATGTGTAAACCTTAATCCGTCCTGCTCAGTGTACAACATTGCCGCGTGAGTGGTAAATGACAAAAAGAACATCCACCCTGCGTGGTGCAGGATGGATGCTGATATCGAAAGGCCGCCCGAACAAGTATGAGGGAGGGAGTAATGGACTTCGCGGCGGCACGTTCTGTTGGGGGAGGGGCTGCAACAAGGCTGCAGCCCGGTTATGAAAAAGAAAAAGCGTTGTGTGTCATCAGATGTTCTTTGCTTCATCTGATGGTTCTTATCATACCGGCCACCTGTGAACAAACTGTGTTTGAACTATGGGGATTCTGTGTTTTCTAGTACATCGTTTGCAAAATAACTAGCCTAATAACGCAGAACTTTTTTCTGAGGGTGCGGGTCAAAAAACGTAGGCGTAGCGGGCTACGCTGAGGATTTTTGACCCGTGCAATCAGGAAAAAGGGCCAGTTAGTTAGGCCAGTTATTTAAAAATCGATGTACTACCCCCGGTGGATCGCACGGATTTGCAAAGAAATTTGCTGTTTCGCAGTGCAAATCCGGTGTAGGAAACGCTTACATCAGCATTTCCCTAATGTCTCTGAATTGCTGCTTTCAGGTATCGAAGCTGCCCTCCGCACAGCACTACTTCAATCTCACTGTCTGTCAGATCAAGCTTCACCTCGAAGGCAAAGTCCTTCGTTCTATTCCGCACAGTTACCGTACGTGTCGGAATCTGCGCCAGTAAATCATCCATTTCCAGGTCATCCCCCTGTTCAATTCTGTCATAATCGGACGGCTCGGCAAACAACATCGGAATAATGCCGTGATTGACCAGATTTCCCTTATGAATCCGTGCAATGCTCTTCGCAATGACGCACTTAACCCCCAGATACATCGGATTGATGGCTGCGTGCTCACGCGAGGATCCCTGCCCGTAATTCTCACCGCCAATGATGATGCACCTGCCCAGTGCCTTCGCTCTTGCCGCAAAATCCGGGTCATAGCGATGGTAACAATACTGACTCATCAGTGGAATGTTGGAGCGCATGCTCGAAAACTCCGCACTGGCCGGTGTAATGTCATCGGTAGATATATTGTCGCCTCCCTTTAAGCCAACCGGTGCCTCCAGATGCCCGGTTGGTTCCTCCGGTACCGGCAGAAACTTGATGTTCGGTCCGCGAACGATGTCCACCTTTGCCGCTTCCTCCTTCGGCAGCGGAGGCAGTAGCATGGAATCATCCACCACATACACATCCGGTTCCTTGATATCTGCCAGTTCCGCGACGTCTGCGCCCATCACATCCTCTGCTGCCGCAAATGTGCCCATGATGGCAGTCGCCGCAGCGCTCTCCGGGCTGACAAGATAGATTTTGGCATTCGGATTGCCGGCTCTCCCCATAAAGTTGCGATTGGAGGTTCGTACCGCCACTCCCTCCGTAGGCGGTGTCTGCCCGATGGCACAGCAAGGACCGCAGGCAATTTCCAGCATGCGAACGCCCGCCTCCAGCAGAATGTCAATATAGCCGTCACGCATTAACTCCCGATACGTCTGACGGGAGGCAATTCCGCAGGTACAGCTCACATTCTCATTCACATGACGCCCCCGGAATACAAGTGCCGCCTTTGCTACATCCGCATAGCTTGTATTCGTGCAACTTCCGATAAATACCTGCTGTACAGGAACCCTTACCACATTCTTCAAGGGCATCACATTGTCTGGCTGGTGCGGACAGGCAATCAGCGGCTCCAGCTCTGACAGATCAATCTCGACAACCTCATCGTACTCCGCATCCTCGTCCGGCAGCAGCTCTGTGTAAGCCTCCGGACGCTTCTGGGCTTTCAGGAATTTTCTCACCTGCTCATCCGCCGGAAAAATAGAAGATGTCGCACCGAGCTCCGCCCCCATATTCGTAATGGTGGCACGCTGTGGCACCTCCAGCGCTGCAGTACCCGGTCCGGTATACTCATATACATTGCCAAATCCGCCTTTTATGGTGATGCGGCGCAGCATTTCCAGAATGATTTCCTTCGCATTGACACCCGGACGCAGCGCTCCTGTCAAGCGAACATTGACAACGCGGGGCATCTTCAGCCGCATCGGCACGCCGGTCATTGCTGTAGCAACATCCATGCCGCCAGCGCCAATGCAGAGCATGCCAATGGCTCCGCCGTGAGGTGTATGACTGTCTCCTCCCATGCTAATCTTGCCGGGCACGCCAAAGCGAGCCATATGTACGGTATGACAGATCCCGTTGCCAGGTCTGGAAACCCAGACCCCAAACTTTTTAGCAGCAGACTGCAGGTAGATGTGATCATCCGGCGTTTTGTGATCAATGTAGAGCAGATTATGGTCAAGATAGCTGACGCTGCATTCTGTGCGCACGCAGGGCAAGCCGATCGCCTCGAACGCCAGGTACGTCATGACAGCGTTGATATCGTGGGTCAATGTCTGATCGACTCTGATAAAGATCTCCTCCCCGGGGATCATGCTGCCCTTCACACAATGCGCTTCTATGATTTTACGGGTTATGGATTTCCCCATGAGGTTTTCCTCCGTTTACATCGCATCCCCATCTTCCAGCAGACAGTCGCCTCCAACTACAGCAACGCCCGGAATTCATCCTCTGTCATGTTCATACGTCTGGCCCCTTCCGAAACAGAAATAAGTCGATCGTGTACCAGGCTGATGAGCATCTTGCTCATGCCTTCCTCACGCCCTTTTTCTAAGCCTTTTTTCAAACCTTTTTCTATGCCTTCTTCCAGACCTTTTTCGTGACCTTCTTCTACGCCAAGATCGTAGTATACCGCCTGATCCATTTTCCTCTGCATTTCCCAATCCATAAAGCCTCGCCTCATTTCCGGATTCGTCTTGACTCTCTCCACACTCGCCTGCACTTCTCGGCAGTAATCGTTCTCCGG
>CAVKRN010000009.1:0-57138 GCA_963658695.1 bacterium | reverse complement strand
ATCAGGAAAAAGGGCCAGTTAGTTTGGCTAGTTATTTAAAAATCGATGTACTAGTACATTGTTGCGTCCGGTAAAGAAACGCTACGCCGACTTCGTCTTCTGCTTGGTTCTCGGGATGAGGCAGATAAAAAGAACGACCGGGAATACAATGGCTGCCAGAATACCGGCGTGCAGGTTGCCACCAGTCAGACTCGATACGAATCCGACCACGGTCGGCCCGCCCGAGCATCCAAGATCTCCGCCAAGTGCCAGCAGCGCGAACAGTACCGTACCACCCCTTCGGAGAGCCGCTGATGCCTTGCTGAAGGTACCGGGCCATAAGATCCCGACAGAAAAACCACAGATCCCGCAGGCAGCCAGCTCGATCATCGGATTTGGAACGAGTGTGATACAAAGGTAAGAGACAATGCACAGAGCTGTGCTCCATTTCATACACTGATCCAGATTCCACTTCTCGCCGTATTTACCATAGAGCAAACGAGAAAGGCCCATGAGAACGGAAAAGGACATCGGTCCCACCAGATCTCCCACGGTCTTGGTGATACCAAGACCCTCCTCTGCAAAGGTAGAAGCCCACTGACTAACCGACTGCTCTGCTGCACCGGAACAAACCATCATTATCATCAAAGCCCAGAAGAGCTTCTCTTTCACCAGCTCTGCCATGGTCATACCGGCTTCCCCTTCCTCCTGCAGGCTGTAAATCGGAACTTTACTGAAATAAACACCGTTTGCAACCGGAATGAGTACCCACAGCAGTGTCAGGATCTTCCAGTGCTGCGTGCCGAAAATCGCAAAGAAAATGGTGGAAATCAGTACAACACCGGTAACCCCCCAACAGTAGAAGGAATGCAGAAGGCTCATTGCCGATTCCTTATTGTCCGTCGGGCATGCCTCGATGATGGGACTGATCAGAACCTCCAGAAGGCCTCCGCCAATGGCATAAATGCAGACCGCAATGAGTATTCCTCCGAAACGTCCCGGAATCACCTCCGGCAGCACGGTCAAAAGGGCAAGTCCGCAAGCGGCAAACCCATGTGCCATGAGGACCGATGTCCGATACCCAATGCGGTCAATAAACATCGCAGAAAGAAGGTCAATCAGCAGCTGCAGTGCAAAATTGATGGTGATCAGCAACGTGATCTGTGAAAGCGGTATTCCGTAGCTTTTCTGAAATGTAACGAACAATAGCGGCACAAAACCATTGACAACTGCCTGCACAATATAGCCAATAAAGCAGGCATACATCGTATGCTGATATCCAAGCTTCGACTCTTGACTCATAATTCTCCATTCTCCCCTTTTTCCAGAGCATTTCTATTTCCGCGTTACTGTATAAGTACTCGCCGGACAAGCAATGGCTGGCACCTGTACAGACACCAGTCAACGACGGATCATGTATCCCATTTCCATGACTTTATATCACAATGATTAGTGCCGTTCTTGACAAAAAGTACAGAAAAATAGCACTATAAATCCAACTTTCTGTTGTGTTGTTTTACAGTTGAGATCGTTTTACATTTTCCGGGATTCTATTATTTCAAGCACGGGAGTATCTATGGCGATTCGTCTGACACACATTCCAACCGATGAAAGCATGCGTGAGACCACCTTGCACGGGACGCCTGCCTTTCCCTTTGAATATTACGTGGATGATATCCTGCAATTTGAAAGTGGATCCGTCGAGTGGCACTGGCATGCAGAATTTGAATGGATTTTTGTGGAAGAAGGGACCGTGGATTGCTGCATCGGAAGTGAACGGCACCACCTCCTGCCAGGGGATGGTATGTTCATCAATAGCCGGATGATTCACCATTTTGAATCCGAAACCGGCGGCATCATGCCCAATATACTATTCCTCCCGTCCTTCCTGGCCCCGCAGGATTCCTGCATCCATCAGGAATGGATTGCTCCTGTGCTGCAGTCGGGAAGAGCCTGCCTGTTACTGCCCGGGAAAGACAAACAATCCCGGAACCTATTGGCACTTTTGCAGAATATTTTCGATCTGGCGGATGCGCAGCCAAAGGATCCGATGGCCATTCAAATTGCCACCGCACAGCTATGGCATCACCTTTTGGAACAATATAGGGAAGATTTCACAAAGGAAGAAAATCCGAAAGACATGCTGTTGCAGGCCCGTACACGAAAGATGCTGCAGTTCATACAAACCAATTATGCAGACAAAATAACGCTGGAACAGATTGCACAATCTGCCAGCGTCAGCCGAAGCGAGGCCCTGCGCTGCTTTCATGCCACCATGCAGCGCACGCCTGTCGAATATCTGATTGATTATCGCCTTGCAAAGGCAAGACAGCTCCTTTTATCCACGGATGACAGCGTCTGTGATGTGGCACTACAGGTCGGAATTGAAAACATCAGTTACTTCATCCGTATTTTTAAAAAGCGCTATGGGATGACACCGGGAGCCTGTCGGCGAAATCACGCGTAGCATCACTTCCGCAATGCGAAGGCTCCCGTTTCCGTCCGTCAGCGCATGCATCCGCTGTGCCTGCGCAAGGCGCTTTTCCTTGCCTTCCTCCAGGCGCTTTTGCAGCCAAGTGCCAACAAGATCCGGCAGACGATCACGAATCTGTGCATCACGAACATCGCCGATATTGTCGATCACCCCGGCCTTCGCAAGCTTCCCGGCAAAGGTCACCTGGTTGTCCGCCATGGAAAAGGCAAGCGTCGGAACACCTACTGCACAAAGCTCATAAAGTGTAGTTCCCGCCGCAGAGACTGCAAGGTCGCACCCAGTCAGCAACTGCGCCACATTCTGAATCCGTGGATATCTCGGGCCCATGTGTACGATTTCAATGATCCTACCTTTGTCGACTGCCGCCCGTCGAAGAATCCCCTCCAGCGTTTCTCCCATACCGTACGGATCCGTTCCTCCGGTGGAAATCAATATCCGGTGAATGTCATTCCGAACATTCGGCACCAATCCGACAAACTGCTGCCGAAGCGGCGCATAGTCCGCTCCCAGAAGACGGATCGGTGCTGCCTTGTAAAATTCAGCAAGCTCTCCGGTATCCGGATCATAGTTCACAACCAGATCCGCCGGCGGATCAAATGCCATTTCATCATCCATATAAGCGATCAGCGGCCGCCTGCCGCCTCGAACGATAGTGGCCTCGTCGCACATACTGCGCAGCGCTTCCAACCACCGGTCCGTCACCGCATAGGAATCCACCATAATCCAATCCGGCAGACAATGTTTACCATCCTGCAGGAGTGTCTCAATTCGCGGCAATTCCTCCATCGCATTTCCGTACGCAATTCCCAGCACTTCTGCAGCAAACGGCGCAATCCCTCCTGTCAGCCTATCCAGCCATTCCCTGCTCGTATCATCGGCCAGAATAAAGCAGACATCAGCGCCGCCCCGGCGAAGACTCTCCGCCACCGACAGCATCCGCATCAGATGACCGGAGGCAATTGTCTCATTGCCATCTGCGCGGATCCATATGCGCTTTTGGGGTCTGCTCTTGTCCATATGCTGTATCCTCTTTAACGATTCAGAACCTCATTTACACAACCATTGCTGCACAATCTCCTTTTTGCATGCGAGCGTGCACGCCGAATCGTTATCCTTCTCTTACAGTATCCAATCCCCTTCCCGCAGAGGCTCTCCTTTCTCGAGTGCATGGGAAGCCCGCTTTCCCAGAATCTCCTCGATGCGGGCCGGTGCAAGTCCATCCCCGGGACGTATGGAGCGGACATCCTCAGCGGTAATAACAGCTCCTTTCGGTACGTCCTTGACAACAAACAGGGACCTTGTACCGGAATGTTCTTCCTCCTGCTGCCTCGTCAGTCGGTATTCCGTCGCCCCAAGTGCCTTCTCCACGCAGCGAATGTCCCGCACCATCGCCGCAAACTCCTCCGGCTCCATCGAAAAGGCGCCGTCCGGTCCTCCGTCGCTGCGGCGCAGCGTCAGGTGCTTTTCCACCATGCAGGCTCCCAGCGCCACTGCCGCCACCGGAACCGCCGATCCCATCGTATGGTCCGAGAGGCCGCACAGTGTTCCATAGGTTCCAGCAAGTCCCGGCATCATCCGGAGGTTCACATCCTCATAGGGCGTCGGGTACGCCGAGACACATTTTAAGAGAAGGAGCTGATCGTTCCCCTCCTGCCGGCAGGCATCCACCGCCGCAGCAATTTCATCCGCGTGGGCCACACCGGTTGCCAGAATGACCGGCTTTTTCGTCCGTGCGCACTGCCGAATCAGTGGAAGATCCGTAATCTCGTACGAGGCAATCTTGTAGGCCGGCATTTGCATCGATTCCATGAATTCCACCGCCGTCGGATCAAAGGGAGAGGAAAAACACGCCATTCCGAGCTTTTTTGCCTCCTCCATCAATCCCGGCTGCCATTCCCATGGCGTATACGCCTCCTTATACAGCCCATACAGCGTCTGTCCGTCCCAAAGCGTTCCTCCCGTAATGCGAAAATACGGCTTATCGCTCTCAATGGTTATGGTATCTGCTGTGTAGGTCTGGAGCTTGATTGCATCCGCACCTGCCTCCGCTGCAGCATGAACGATCTCGATAGCACGGTCATAATCCTGCAAATGATTGGCCGACATCTCTGCAACAATATAGGTTCTCTCTCCCGGTCCAAGCGTTCGATCTCCGATGTGTAATGCCTGTGTCATGTGCCCAGCTTCCGGTTTCTTATTCTCCTGATTCATGTCATCCCTCACGTACTCATAACTGCTTAGGCAACCTCCGGTGGATCGCACAGATTTGCAAAGAAATTTGCTATCACGCAGCTTTTCTTCTGATGTGGCGCTTTTAAACTACTCCCAGTAATTCCCTGCAAGGAATTCATCATTCGTCCACGGTTTTCTGGCAAGGAAGGTTGTTCCATCCGCCTTCTGCACCAGCACGGCCGGAAAATAATGAATGAACAGCGGCGTAAGACAAATGGTATATCCGCCCGCCAGGTCATAAACAACCCGGTCCCCCGTCACAAGCTCCGGCTCCTCCTTCATTTCAAAGAGCCGGTCATACTCCATGCAGGTCGCCCCGCAAACCATCTGAGACGAAACACATTTTCTCGCACTGCCATCTCCGGCGGCATCCGATCCATACAAAACGTGATGCGGGTACCATCGCCTTGTTACCTGCGGATTCAGGTTTAACCGGCTTCCGTCCGTAACAACATACGTATGACTGCCGATGTGCTTGACATCCCTCACACTGGTTACAAAACGGAAGGAAGAGGACACCATCGAAACCCCAGGCTCCAGAATCAAGGTCACTTTCTCCGGATCAAAATAATTCCGCAGCCGTCCGGCAATGGCCGGCACGTAGTCTCTGAAATCCGGTTTGCCTTCCACACCGCCGTAGAAACCGCCACCCATATCAATATAGGAAAGCTCCGACAGAGCATACGTTTGTGCCAGCTTCCCCGCAAAATCAGCCACAGCCTCATACGCAGCAACCGATCTTGATTTGGTCGAGGAATGCAGATGAAGACCGGTGATTTTCACATTTTTTAAGCGCCGCAGTCTCTGCAGAACCCGCTCCAGCTCGCCGTTTTCTTCGCTGTAGCCAAAGCGGCTTCCTTCTGCATCCGCCGGAATCTCCGACGGCAACAGACGCCTGTAATCCACATTCACCCGAAGTCCGATGCAGAACTTTTGCGAATCCTCTGCTTTGTCCAGCTCCTCCAACCAGTCCAGCTCCTCCGTAGAATCCAGATTGACCAGCCCGCCATCCCGCAGTACCTGTTCAAAAATCGCACGATCCTTTATGGGCCCATTATAAATAATCCGGGAAGGCGCAAAGCCAAGTCGGCAAACCAGTTCGTATTCGCTCTCGGAAACCACCTCGCCCCAAAATCCCTTTTCCAGGAAGTGGTGCAACAGCCAGGGCAGTGAGTTCGTCTTTACCGAGCAGGCGGCAATGGTGTTGCTGCCCCAGCTCTTTCGCAGCGCTTTCTGCAGCATTTCAATATCTGCATCCAGCTTCTTTTCCTGAATTTCATAGTACGGTGTCTGCATCCGCCGATTCCTTTCACATCTGTATCTGTTTCGGGAAACGCTGATTCAATCGTTTCCTGCGCCGGAATTGCACTGCGAAGCAGTAAATTCCTTAGCAACCGTCTCCGTCCCTCCGAAGAAGCAAGAATTTCTGCTCCGCAAGCATCCAGTCCTCCGGCGTATCAATGTCCTGCACCTCACTCTCCGGGAGCACCAAAGGGACCATATCCGCCACATCCGTTGTCATCCCCCGAAGGAACGCTTCGGTGCGGCAGGCATAAAACTGGCCGGCATCGTGGTATATTTTGTCCAGATCCTGGGATCTTGCCGTCTCGTACTGCGGCATCCACCGTGCCACGCAGCCGCCCTTCACCACAAATCCTCTCTGCGGAGGGTAGGAAAAGGCCGTAACCGGCAGAACCGACTCATGTACCTCCAGAAGCCCCATAGCATCCTTCAGCCGCGATGGTGTCAGGAACGGTGCCGTCGGATAGATGCAGCAGAAGCGTTCCGGCTCCTGCCCCCTCTTCCGGTATTCCTCCAGAACCTCTGCAATTACCTCATCCGTCGTCGCATAGTCGCCGGCTGTCTTCTCCGAGCGCCGAAACGGCACACGGGCGCCATAGCGCTGTGCAAGGCTTGCAATTTCTTCATCGTCCGTGGAAACCATCACCTCATCAAAGGCTCCGCTTTCCAGCGCTGCCTCGATGGAATAGGCCAGAATCGGCTTCCCGCAAAATTCCTTTTTATTCTTACCCGGAATGCGTTTGCTGCCGCCCCGGGCCGTTATCATTGCAAGACTCTTCATGCATGATCCTCCGCTGTACGTTTAACGATCACTACAGGCTTTCCACCTGCATTTGGAACTCTGCCCGGAGGCTCTCATCCAGAAGGTCCAGCTGCGTATCGCTCTCACCTTCCAGAATATAGTATCCGCGCCCCATCACCGATGCGCCGTCCGTCACCGGCGAAAGGACATCTCCCTTCCGAATCCGGCACTCATAGGCAAGGATCGGAAATCGCTGCTGCAGCTCTTCTTGATCCGGCACCTTCACAACTCTCCCCGGTGTCAGGTCAAAATAGCGGATCAGCAGCTTTTTCACCGACGTAGGACGAAAGAGTCCGTCGGCCGACTCCCCCAGGGAAAGCCGAAGAAAATCCTCCACCAGCGTTACTCCGCTGGCAAGCGGTGTGAACAGATTGGAGAGATTGTGTCCGGAAGGTCTTGCTGACGCCTCAATGACAAAGGGTTCACCGGTTAAATACTCCTCGGACAAACGTCTGCGGATGATATCCGCATGCACCACGCAGTTCTCAAATCCGAGCGTCTCTCCCATCTTCTGCATCATCTGACAACAATTTTCATAAAAGATCGGATCCTCGTCCGGCAAAACCGCGTAATATCCTACGCACTGCCGGTAGGGAGGAGGGGTATTTTTCTTCCTCCGGAGAAGAACCATCCGAAACTGCCCGTCCACATATGCGCCATCCACGCCGTATTCCGGCCCCGGAACACAGGTTTCCACCACATAATCCTCCGGCATGACTCCCGTTAACGCCTCCTCCTGCGAATTCTCCCGGTACAGCCCGGCGTCCTGTCCGTCCTCCGATTGAGCTGCAGGAGCAGGAGCCGGCTTTGAAATTTCATACCGAAGAAGACACAAAAGCTCCTGCAGGCAACCGCAAATCTCTACGCCGCGGCTCCCGGAACCGTAGCGCGGCTTCACCACAACCGGGTACTCTGTCAAAGGCAGCAAATCCTCTTCCGACACAGCCTTCCCTTTTGGCAAAAACACCTGCTGCGCCTTTCGAAGACCATTTTCAGCCATTGCTCTGTGAAATTCCAGTTTGTCGGTGCAAAGCGCGGCTGCTGCTCCCGATACGCCGGGAAGGCCGTACCGGTCATTAACCGCTCCAACGGTTGTGAGGCAGTGCCCGATGGGTCCCGGCACCACAACACAGGGCTGCAACGGATCCGTTATCGCGTATACCGCCTCAAGATCATTGATGTCCACGTGATACGCCGTATCCGCAGCAGACAGCCCCTTTGCATTCGAATTTCCGTCCAGCGCCGTAACAAAAAGTCCGGCCCGGTGTGCTGTCTCTATGGAAAACAGGGCCTCCTCATTGGCTCCGATTACCAGTGCATTCCGTCTCATCCCACGTTCTCCTTCTGAACTACCACATCGTTACTGTCCATCCGCCCGCCAGTGACGGGTCCCGGCGAGTAATCCGTAATCTCACATCTTTCCCGTCTCGCGCTTCAGAATCGTTCCGCCGCACAGGATGTGATCTCCTTCGTAGAACACCGCCGCCTGCCCCGGCGTGATGGCGCGTACCTTCTGGTCAAAGTGCGCTGTCAGCGTATCCTCTCCTGTCCTTGTAATGGTGCAGGGGACCGCCGTCGCACCATAGCGGATCTTTCCTGCTGCCCGCATACTCTGCCCAACCGGAAGCTCCTCCGGCGAAATAGCCATAAAATTCAGCTCGGAACATGTCAGCGCATCGCCGAACACATCCTCACTCTCTCCGATGTGAACGTTGCCGGTTGCGGCATCCACTCCGGTCACAAAGACCGGATGTCCCAAGGCAAGCCCCAACCCCTTTCTCTGTCCCACTGTATAGTGAACAATTCCCTGATTTGGTCCAAGATCCGTTCCGTCCCGATAGATAAAGCGCCCCGGCGCAGGCACCAGCTCCGGCGCATTACGCTCCACATAGCCGGCGTAATCATCGTCCGTAACAAAACAGATTTCCTCGCTGTCGGGTTTCGTCGCAACCGGAATGCCAGCCTTTGCCGCCATTCTTCGTACTTCTGATTTGTCATACTCCCCCACCGGCATCAGCGTGTGCAAAAGCTGCTCCTGCGTCAGACGGTACAATGCATAAGTCTGGTCCTTTCTAGCTGTCACCGAATTCTTCACCACAAACCGCCCGTTTGCCAGCTGCTCAATCCGGGCATAATGGCCGGTTGCAATATATTTGGCCCCAATTTCCCTTGCCTTGATCAGCAGTGCCTCCCACTTCACATATCGGTTGCAGGCAAGGCAGGGATTGGGCGTCCTGCCGCTTACATATTCGCGCAGAAAATAGTCAATCACCTTTTCCTGAAAGACATCCCGAAAGCTCATCACATAGTACGGGATTCCCAGTACACCGCAGACGCGCCTGGCATCCTCCACCGCACTTTGGCCGCAGCACCCCCCTTCCCGCTCCATCTGAAGGGAACACGCGGCATCCCACACCTGCATGGTGACGCCGATCACCTCATAACCCTGTAATTTTAAAAGGTATGCCGCAACGGAGGAATCAACTCCGCCGGACATACCCACTACAACTCGTTCTGCCATCATTCCTCACTCGCCGCAGCATTCACGGCGTCTTCTCCGTCTTCAATATGTGCCTGTACCGCACATATTCCGCCCGCCGGCTCTAACTCCGGTACTGCCTGCTCCGCGGCATCATCGAAGGCTGCCGTCTCCGCTTGAGGCAGTGCTTGCTCCATACCAAGGCCTTCGGTAACGACTTCCTGCTGCGGCGTCGCACCTGCAATAGGAAGTTCGTCTGTCTGCGTGTTCTGCTCGCAAGGATAAACCACACCCATCTTTTTGCGGATTTCGTCGCAAATCTGCAGCATACGAAGTGTTTCCTCATGCGGCATCTCTGGGCACTCGGTCCATCCATTCTCCAGTGCCTGCCGGCAGGCGCGAAGCTCATACTCATAACCGGTAATCTGTCTGGGGCGTTTGTAGACCGCCGTCTTCTCGTGCGCCTTATTGTATATTGTCATGCGTTCAAAGTTGTTGACATTATCAACAACCATGCAACCTTCGGTTCCCACAATCATGCCTCTGCGGTCCGAAATCCCCAGCATGGAAGCCGTCAACGTTGCCATGCGGCCGTCCTTGTAAATCAATGTAATGTTGTCCTGCTCGTCCAGGTGCTTGCTTGTATAGGTGCAGGAGGCTTCTACCCGCATAAGATCGGTTCCAAAGATCATGGCCGCAAAATTCAGCGGATACACCCCCAGATCCAGAAGGCTTCCGCCCGCCAGCTCCGGTTCCACCATCCTTGCCTTTCCCTTTACGTTATAGCAAAGGTTCGCGGAAAGATGCACCGGCGTGCCAATGACGCCTTCGGCCAGCTTGTCCCGCATCATCTGCACAAACGGCATATAGCGCGTCCAGATTGCCTCCGTAATGAACACGTTCTGTTCCTTTGCAAGCGCAAAGAGCTCCTTTGCCTGCGCCTCATTCACTGTGAACGCCTTCTCCACAAGGCAGGGCTTTCTGTGCTCAATGCATGCCTTGGCATTGGCATAATGCTCCGAGTGTGGTGTTGCCACATAGACAAGGTCCACCTTTGGATCACTCAGCAGCTCCTCATAGGAGCCATAGGCCTTTTTCACGCCGTTTCTTCTGGCAAAGCCGGTTGCCTTGTCCAGATTCCGGGACGCCGCCGCGTACAAGGTAAATCCTTTCGTTTTCCGAACGGTTTCCGCCATAATAGCTGCGATACCGCCGCATCCAAGAATTCCCACCCGAATCCGTGTCATACCTTCCTCCATTCTGCGGAATGCTCCGCTGCCTGTTCTTTTCAGATGTTCCTGCTCGTCAGGACTGTTTCAGACATTCTGCGTTTCGCCTATCTGCATTTTGTTGTTATTGATGCCCGTCAATCCGCGTGAACGGTAACACCTTGTCTCACTGCGCACTCTCCGCAGATGCATCCGCCGCGTCGTCCTCTGCTGCAGCATCTGCCGTCTCTTCGGTTGCCTCATCTGCTGTGCTGTCATCCTCGGATGCCATCTCCCCGGCGTCTTCAGAAGAATCCTCCGCTTCTGTCTGCGCCTCCTCCGACTGCACCTTGGTAAAATACTCGCTCTTCACATAGGCGGACTGGCCATTGAAAATAATCTCGCTCCAACCATCATCCAGCTCCTCTACCAGTTGGAACCGGTCTCCTGCTGCCGCGGATCCGATCCTGGTTCCGTCGGCAGACGAGGACTTGCGGATATTAATCCCATCCGACAAGGCCTCCAGCCAGACCGTATTCTCGTCCGTCTGATTTCTGGATTCATTCAACGCTGCCAGCTGCTGACCAACGGATATGTCAATGGTAGATGCAATCTGATCAAGGTAATCCGAAAGCTCCGCATCGGATGCCAACAGTGCATTGTATTCCGCCGCCGTCTGGTTGCTCAGATCCACCACATCATCCTGAACCGAAACCTCACGAATGTACGAAGACACCTCCGCAGGCTGTGATTCCTCATTGTTGATATACAAGGTTCCATCGTCTCTTGTACACACATACATCGTCTGCAGTCCCGGAATCTCCCATTCATGGTCCTTGAGCTTGAGCTTTGTATATACGTAGGCCACATAAGAACCATCCACCGGCCCTGTCTTGGTATACGTATCCACCGTCGTGTAGCTGTCAATGTAAACTGCCAGCTCCTGCACACGGATCTTCTCCTCCTCCGAAAGTGCCGAGCTCATGGATTGAATGGCATCGGCATCTCCCGCTGCAACCGCATTGTAATACTCTATAAGGAGTGAACTCACATCATTATATGCGTTCTTCTCCAGCTCCAGTTCCGAAGCCGGCGTCTGCGTCACCGCCTCCGCTGCCGTTTCCTCCTGCGCCTGTCTGGAATGCCGGCGCAGCGTAAACGCAAGTCCCACCGTAATCAGCACACACAGAAGCAGAAACGCCGGCATGACAATCTTCTTGTTCTTGCCGACAAAATCTCTGGTATCGTAATAAAAGTCTCGTAATCTGTCTCTAATCATGTTCCTGTCTAAGCTCATTTCTCTGGCTGTTTTTCCGTTTCAAAGTCTACCATTTTTCTGTATTCCTGTCACGTTAGTGTGCAGACATCCGGCTTCCTTCAGATTCCGCCTCACGGCGGACACCCTTGCCTTCGGCTATATCCTTCCCACTACCGGGCGGATTCGGGACCTTCACCCGTTAGAAACGTGCGCCGCCAGGCGCATTTCAAAAAGGCCCCGCTGCTGCAAATGCAGCAGCGGGGCACGGATTACGCCTGCTTTTTGGCAAGAAGCCGCTTCATGCTTCCTTCCGGATGATTGCGGCCTGCTCTTCTTTCCTGCGTATCACTTGATGAAGCCGACCTGCTTGCTGATGAGCTCCACCTGCTCGTCCTTTTTCCGGTTGTACTCCACCTTCTTCTCTTCGAAATAGTTCCTGCCGTAGGAATCGATGGACACGATCAGCGGTCCGAATTCCTTCACATGGCAGTGCCAGAGCGTCTCCGGCATTCCCAGATCCTTCCACTGCGCCTCTACGATCTCCTGCACCTCCACGGCCGCCACAACGGCGTTTCCGGCCGGAAAGACGCAATGGATGGCACCGAACTCCTTACAGGCTCTCTCCGTATTGCCCTTCATGCCGCCCTTGCCGACGATGACGCGGACGCCGGTGGTCTGTACGAACTCATACTCGAATTTCTCCATGCGCATGGATGTCGTGGGGCCTACCGATACCATCTCGTACTTCTCATCGCCCAGGGGACGGATGATGGGGCCGGCGTGCAGAATTGCGGCATTGCGCACGTCCACAGGAATGTCCCGTCCCTCCTCCACCACGCGGCGGTGTGCCACATCGCGGCAGGTCGTGATATCGCCGTCCAGATATACAATGTCACCGATGTGAATGTCCTTCAAATCCTCCGCGGATACCGGAGTCACCAGAATTTTCCTGCCGTCTCTCATTTCAACTGCCATTGCTCTTACTCCTTTCTGTTCACTGTCTCCGCAGGAATCGCTTCTTCCGCGGGAACAGCTCCTTTACGTTTGCCGGACGCTTTTCCTAATCCTCTTCCCTGTATTCAAAGCCCGTATGCGTGTCGACCGTGAAGTTCAGATCCTTGTCAAACACGATATGCCCTCTTCTGTGGCTCCAGCAGCCTACGTTCACGGCAACTCCGATGGCAGAAGGATGGCGGGCGGTATTCTCGATGTTCACCCCCATGACGGAGTAATTGCCGCCCATTCCCTGCGGGCCAAGGCCGATGGCGTTGATGCCGTCCTCCAGCAGGCGCTCCATCTTGGCGGCGTTGGCATTGTCATTGTGGGAGCCGATGGGACGCATCAGTGCCTTCTTGGAATTCATGGCCGCGGTCTCCACCGAGGTTCCGACACCGACGCCGACCAGAAGAGGAGGGCAGGCATTCAAGCCGTAGCTGGTCATGCGGTCGAGGACAAACTTCGTGACGCCCTCATATCCCTCTCCCGGCATCAGGACGGTGGCATTCCCGGGAAGCGTGCAGCCGCCGCCTGCCATGTAGGTATAGATCTCGCACTGATCCGAATTCGGCACGATGTCCCACCACACCGTGGGCGTTCCCTTTCCGACGTTTTTGCCGGTGTTGTACTCGTCAAAGGTCTCCACGGAGTTGTGACGAAGGGGCGTTGCGAAGGTTGCCTGTACCACGGCCTCCTTGAGGAGCACCTCCAGATCATCGATGAGGGGGAACCTGGTGCCGCATTTTACCCAGAACTGCAGGACGCCCGTGTCCTGACATGAGGGACGGTTCAGCTTCATTGCCAGCTCCTGGTTGCGAAACATGGTGTCATAAATAACCTTCGCCATCGGGGACTCCTCCTTGTCCCGCAGCTCCTGCAGTCTGGCGATGACATCGTCGGGGAGCTTCTTGGCCGTAAAGCCTACGAACTTGGCCATGATATCCGTTAGTTTCTTAACCTGTGCTTCGTTTGACATTCTTTTTTTACCTCCGTTTTCTGAATCCAGTTTATGTCTGCACCGCTTATCACGGATAGAACGGGAACGCGATGGGCAGAACGATCATGCTGATCACAGTTGCAATGACAATGAGTGGCATTCCGGCCTTCACATAATCAATGAATTTGTAGCCGCCGGCACCGACGACCATGGTATTGGCCGGCATGCCGATGGGTGTTGCATAAGCGCAGGATCCGCCGATCACGCAGGCCATAAGGACCGCCCGGGGATCCGCTCCCATTCCCTGCGCAATGGAGAGACAGATCGGCGCCAGCAGCGCCGTGGTTGCTGTGTTGGACATGAAGTTGGTCATCACGCAGCACAGAACGAAGACGACAAAGGTGAAAAGGACCGGAGAAGGATTGCTGCCGAGGACACCGATGACTGCGTCTGCGATCAGCTCGCCGGCCCCCGAGTTCTCCAAGGCCGTTGCCAGCGAAAGCGTTCCGCCGAAGAGGAAGATAGTCTTCAGGTCGATGGACTTCAGTGCATTCTTCTCGGAAATAACCCCGGTGAGAATCAGAAGAATTGCACCGATACACCCGCTGATGCAAAGCTTGATGCCGATCTTGTCCTCGAAAATCATTGCCAGCAGCGTAGCAACGAGGATTACCAGGGAGAGCACCTTCTTCCATCTTGGAACCTGACTGAAATCCTGTTCCCCGTCAAAAACGGAGTCATCTCCCTCCGGCGCGTCATGATTCGGCAGAACGCGGAAGCCGACGGTCGCGTAGAATACAATGCCGGCGACCAGAATCGGAAGCCCCACGATTGCGTACTCAAAGAATCCGAATTTCAGTCCCAGCGGCTCCAATGCGGACTGTGCGATCATGTTGCCGGGCGCACCGATGAGTGAAAGGTTTCCTCCCATCGCCGCTGCGAAAACCAGAGGCATCAGCAGTCTGGATCTTTTGAATCCGGATTTTGCCGCGATTCCGATCACCACCGGAATCAGCACCGCCGCGGTACCGGTGTTGGAAAGGACGCCGCTCATCAGGCCCACGATCACCATGATCGCAACGATGAGACCTCTCTCCGTCTTGGCAAATCCGGTGACCAGACCACCGATCTCATTCGCCATACCGGTCTCGAACAATGCACCGCCGACGATGAACATTGCCACGAACAGGATGACGTTGCTGTTGATGAAGCCGTTGAAGGCCTCACTCACGCTCAGTACCTTCGTCAGCACAAGGCCGACACAAACAATCATGGACGTCAATCCCAGCGGAATCTTCTCCGTGACGAACATGACGACGGCAAACGCCAGAAAAATTAAGGTGATAACAGCCGGGCTCATAACTCCCCTCCTTGTATATTCGGAGGAGCTGCTCCGGCAGCCCTCCGAAGTTGTGATGCAGTTGTGAAGCGGTTGCAGCAAAGGTGATACGGCCATATCGTCTGCTCTTGATAGCTTCATCATAACGGCTGCCCAGCATAATGTACATTTGGTTTAATTGACGTCAGCATAGGTTTTTCCTATACTAAAATATGTGCTACGGGAGAAGAGGAGAAATGAATTATGACACTTACACAGCTTGAATATTTCTGTACGGTATGCCGCTATCACAGCATTACGCGTGCCGCGGAGGCCCTGTACGTTTCCCAGCCGACGATCTCCGCGTCCATCCGCGATCTGGAAAAGGAGTTCCATCTGCGGCTGTTCAACCACGGCCGCAACCGCATCCTTCTGACGCGGGACGGAGAGGCCTTTTATCAGAAGGCGGAGTACATTCTCCGTCGGTCGCAGGAGCTGTACGATGAATTTTCCAACATTGACGAGAGCCGTCACCCCCTGCGCATCGGCATTCCGCCGATGATCAGCACCGTTTTCTTTCCGCGGGTGACCGATCTGTTCCGCGAGCAGTACAACATTCCCATCCAGCTTTTCGAGTACGGTTCACTGCGCGCCAGAACGCTCCTGGACGCGGAGCAACTGGATGTCGCCGTGGCCAATCTGGATTTCTATAATCTGGATAAATACAACTGTCATGTAATGATGGAGGATCGTTCTGTATATTGTGTCGCCAGAACACATCGATATGCCGGAGAATCGGTTATTACCATGGATATGCTGCAGGATGAGCCCATCATCCTGTTCAATACGGATTCTGTGCAGACGCAGACCGTAACCGCGCGGCTGCGCTCTGCGGGCATCACGCCGAATGTCCGCATGTACTGCAGTCAGCTTGTGACCACGCTGAACTACGTCCGCGGCGGGGACTGCGGTGCCTTTCTCTATTCCTCCATTGCCGTCAATCCCCGGGATTTCGCGCAACTCCCCATTGTCCCGGAGATCACCAGCAAATTCGGCATCATATGGAAAAAAGGTGTTTTCGTCCCCGACCGCCTCACTAAATTCGTGGACTTCATTCAGCACTATGATGTCTCGCCCTATTTGCCGAAGATCGAGACATAGCCCTTCATTTTGTATATTCCCAAGCGTCCAAACAGGCTCTGTGCAAACGATGTACTAGTACATCGTTTGCAAAATAACTGGCCTAATAACGCAGAACTTTTTTCTGGATGTACTAGTTCTGCCAGCAAATCTGCTGCCCCTGTACCAAGGGAAACCGGCGCAGCGTATTCCCATCCAAATCCTCTCGGTGCATATCCACCGCCGAAATCTGGTGATTCTCATAGGTGACGTAATAATAGATTCCCTTGCTCAGGTTGCAGCAGGACGTATACAGGGAAATCTCATAATGTCCTTCCTTCACTTCACAGCACCCTCTTTGCTGGTCCACGCTTCCCAGGATGTGGAAGAACTGACTGATGCTCTCTTTCTCCGATTCCCCGGAACGCGAATGTGCCCGAACAAAGGCAGCCCTTGCAAAGCGCGATGCCGAGGACAAATCTCCCGGAAGTCCCAGTGCTCCCATACCGCGGCTAAAGGCCGTAAGCGGAATTCCCGGAGCAAAGGTATTCCCCGGCTGCTTCTCCGATAGTCCCATGTACTGATTCAGAAGGAACAATTGCTGCTCAAACGGCGGATTGTTGGTCAACACCCCCGCCGGATTGTCGTGTACATGAATGCCGTCCGACATAGCCTCTACGACAAGACTTCCGGTCGAATCTGCCAGCATCCAGTGAAGCTGCCCCACCGGCAGCTGCGGACTAAACGGCGTATCCGTAATCACCAGCTTCTCCAACGCCGCTTTTGCTTCTTCCAGTGTTGCGCAGGTTCCAAGGATCCAGGGAATGAACTCAAACTGCGTGATATTCTCCGCTTCCTCCTGAGGCTTTTGGTAGACAGCATTCCCGACAAAATTAAGACCTGCCATTCCCAGTCCCTTTTCATTGACGGCATCGTAGAACAAAGGATACTCCCCCGCCACATGTGCCATGCCAAGAATCGCATAATGCTCCTTCATCGGCGCTCTATGGCGCATCGGAAGCTCCTGCCCGCGCGGAAACAAGACAATCTCCTCTCCGTACGAAAATTCATAATCCAACGTCCTGCCGAAATACGTATCCTTTGTCGTATACACTGCTGCTGTACACATAGAACCCTCCCTGCATTTCACAAACACCCCGAGTGTTTTTCCCAAGCGTTTGCGACCGTTGTTTTGCTGCCTCAGGATTTTCCCAAGGAAAATCGAGATGTGGCTGAACGTAAACAAAAAGCTCGCGAAATCCACGATTTCGCGAGCCAAAGCTGCGGCCGACAGGAATCGAACCTGCATTAAAGGCGTCGGAGGCCTCCGTTCTATCCATTAGACTACGGCCGCATATCTCACAGGAGCTCTCAGTAAGAGCTCCCGCGGATCAACAACTCCGTGATTATAGCACGTTTATTCCTCTTCCGCAATAGACTCGATCAAATCCAGGCTGTGCTCCTCTACCATGCGGTCACACAGATCCAGGAATTCATCCAGCGGAACATTGTTCATCTGCTTGTTGCCGCGGATGTTCACCGAAACGGTATTCTCCGCTGCTTCCTTATCACCCAGTACCAGGATGTAAGGATCCTTGTAGTTCTTGAAGCCCTTAATCTTGGTCTTCATGTTGTTGTCGGAATAATCCGCCTCTACGCGCAGACCGTTCTTGCGGCAAAGCTGAGCCACCTTTTGCGCGTACTCATTGTGTTCCGGACGAATCGGAACGATTCCGATCTGATACGGTGACATCCAGAACGGGAAGCTCCCCTTAAAGTTCTCGGTGATGATACCGATGAAGCGCTCCATGGAGCCGAAGATGGCGCGGTGAATCATCACCGGCTGCTTCTGCGTTCCATCCGCAGCGGTATACTTCATACCGAAATTCAGCGGCAGCTGGAAGTCCAGCTGAATGGTGCCCATCTGCCATTCCCGGCCGAGCGCATCCTTCATCTTCAGATCGATCTTGGGGCCATAGAAGGCGCCGTCACCCTCGTTGATTTCAAAGCCGCCCTCACCGTACTTGTCCATCAGAATCTTCTTGAGGTCCGCTTCCGCCTGATTCCAGGTGTTGATGTCGCCCATGTAATCATCCGGGCGGGTAGAAAGCTCTGCGCCGTAGGTCAGGCCGAAGGTTCCGTAAATCTGCGTCGCAATATCCATGATGTCATTGATCTCAGCGCCGATCTGCTCCTCCGTCACCAGAATGTGTGCATCGTCCTGACGGAACTGCTGTACGCGGAAGAGACCGTTGAGCTCGCCGCTCTTTTCCTTACGATGAATAACATCCACCTGATTGATGCGAAGCGGCAGATCCTTGTAGGAGCGGGGCTTCGTCTGATAAATCTTGATGGCATTGGGACAGTTCATGGGCTTTAACGCAAAGGTATCCTCTTCACTCTCTCCCTCTGCCGGCGGAATGATGAACATACCATCCTTGTAGTGTGCCCAGTGACCGGAAGTCTCCCACAGCTCCTTCTTAGACAGAACCGGTCCGGAAATCTCCTGGTATCCATGCTCCTCGTGAATTCCTCTCCAAAAGCCCAGAAGCGCATTGAACAGTTTCCAGCCGCGAGGCATCCAGTAGGGCATGCCCGGCGCCGTCGGGTCAAAATAAAACAGCTCCTGCTGCCGGCCAATGATCTTATGATCGCGTTCCTTTGCCTCCCGGATGAAGTCCTTATGTGCCTTGAGGCCTGCCTTGTCCGGGAACGCATACGCATACACACGCGTCATCTGATCCCGATGCTCATCACCTCTCCAATACGCACCGGAGACGCTGCGAAGCTCAAAAGCTGCCGACAGAAGATCCTGAGAATTCTCCACATGCGGTCCGCGGCACAGATCTACATAATCCTCTCCCGTGTAGTAAACGGTAATGGTCTCCTCTTCCGGAAGGTCCTCAATCAGTTCCGTTTTAAAGCGCTGTCCTGCAAACAGCTCCATTGCTTCCTTCTTGGAAACCTCCTTGCGCGTCCAAGCTTCCTTGCGCTTCATAATCTCGCGCATCTTGTCCTCGATCTGCTTGAAATCCGCCTCCTGGATGGTTTTCCCTTCCGGAAGAACGAAATCGTAGTAAAAGCCGTCATCAATCTGTGGCCCGATAGCATACTGGGTCTGCGGTCCATACAGCTCAATGACTGCCTTTGCCAGAATATGTGCCAGAGAATGGCGATACACTTCCAGATACTGTTCTTTTTCCATGATGTTCTCTTTCCTTTCCTGGACCAAACGGCCCTCATACACACAAAAGCCCCCGATACTGCGCTGGCAGCATCAGGGGCGTATAGGCTTTCTGCACGGATACGCGGTTCCACCCTGGTTTTAACTTCATTTATGATGGTTACGGAATCACCGGGCCGGATTGGGGCCGCTCGGAGCTGGTCTTCAAACTGCGTCCTGCCGACATTCTCGCAGCATTCCGTCTGCCGATCTATCATATCAGCAACCCGGAAGAATGTCTCTCTGGTGACGATCGTGCAATCCTACTGGTCTCTTCATCGCTTTCAGTGAGCATCATACCCTTGCACATCCGAATTGTAAAGCGTAAGTTGCGTCCCTGATCCGGACATTCTCTGCCACCCATCGCTTGGCTGGCGTGTAAACTATAACTCCCCTACACAACCCGTTCGAGCTCACCGACTTGCCTGCGGAACTGATACAACGAGTTGGACAGGACCTCGCCAGGCAGAACCACCTCACGGTTCACGCTGCAAATGATTTCCTTCAGCGCCCACGGTTCATCCGCTTCATCCTTCCGCAAGAACAGCACCTCATGGACAGAGCTTGGGATAATGTAAAGATCTCCCCCAAAGCTTTCCGCAAGTGCTGCCAGAACCCCCGGGTAGAAAATGGTTGCCGCGCCATATCGATACTCTTTGCAAGTCATGGTATAAAGTGCCGGTGTCCCGCAGCATTCCTCCGGAATATGTAAAATTTCCCGCATGGAACTTAGGACCGGCGGATGAAGACGGCAACTGGTCAGTGCTGCATTTCGAAAGATCGTATAGATATCCTCGCCCCAGTCTTTCAGGTCCGTCCAGGTCAGTGCCACCCGTTCCGTTTCCGATTTGCGGTTGTCCCGCAGTTTCTCCCCCTCTCGTTCCTCATAAATAAAAAGAATGGCCAGATCCTCCCACTGAAGATAAGCCAGGTTTCCCAGATTCGGCCTCCAATGTTCATAATTCACCACATGAAGGCACAGGCGCTCTTTAGCCTCCTCGTAGGTTCTCCTGCCGGATAGAAAGCCGCGGCGTCCTCCCATTTCCGGTGCCCCCTTGCCCCGTTCTCTCGGATTTGATTCATTTTGCGATTGATTATGCATACCCCTCCATACTGACCCCTTTAAGGATCGCTTTCACGAAGATTACATACCCATGCAAAGGTGACGAGCATCTCCCTTGCAGACAGGATATATTGCGTATGGTATCCATTGTCCATTGTCTTATTCGCGGTAAGCGTTTTAAGACAACAAAGGACAATGGAACACCCTTCGGTTTCCATTGTCCTCATTCACTCATGATCATCCGCCGAATCACAAGGATCCGGAACGCAGCCGATACTTATGCTCTGGAGAGATACTCACCGCTTCTGGTATCGATCTTAATCTTATCGCCAATGTTGCAGAAAAGCGGAACTGCAACCTGAGCACCGGTCTCAACAATTGCCGGCTTGGTTGCGCCGGTTGCTGTATTGCCCTTGAATCCAGGCTCAGTCTCTGTGATCTCAAGCTCAACAAACATCGGAGGCTCAATAGCAAAAGCGTTTCCGTTGTAGGAATCCACCTTGATCATGTCGTTCTCTTTTACGAACTTCATGTCATTGCCGCATACATCTGCGCCAAGGCTGATCTGCTCATAGGTCTCTGTATCCATAAAGGACCACATATCACCATCCTTATACAGATACTGGAAATCCTTGCGGTCGATACGAACCTGCGGGAATTTCTCTGTAGGGCGGAAAGTTGTCTCCGTCACGCCGCCGTTGATGATGTCCTTCAGCTTGGTTCTAACGAAAGCAGCGCCTTTTCCGGGCTTTACATGCTGGAACTCGATAATCTCATATACATTGCCATCCTTCTCGATGGTAACGCCGTTTCTAAAGTCACTGGCTGTGATCATGTAGGTAGTCCTCCTGGAAATATAAAGTCACAATTACCCCACAATGATACCTTGAATGTCAGGCATTTTCAAGATCAATTTCCTGTCGCCGTCCGATCCGACATCCCAGCTCATACAAACTGAATCTCTCCTCGAATTCATGACGTGCGTTTTGGCTAATCCGCTCATAATGTGCGTCATCTTCCAACCATCCAATCGAGTTCCAAAGCGCCTCGCTGTCTTTGGGTATGATAAATCCGGTTTTCCCATTCTCTATATATTCCTGTATTGTGTCATTTTCTGTCACAATCACAGGCTTTCCCAACATTGCCGCCTGCAGCACCACCAATTGTCCCGAAGAAAATTCCCTGGAACGCAATGGCACAATCACAGCCCTTGCGTCCGCCAAAAGCCGAAGATATCCATCCCCATGACAGTTCTTTTCGTAGCGGATATTCGGCGTATCCTCTGCCATTTCCACATCACAGACAATGCAAAGCGATTCCTTTCTTCCCTCCCATGCGCGTCGCAAAAAATCATAATCTCTGTTGCTGCGACCGGCTGCGAGAAAAAACGCATCTGTCCTTATGGGCGGCTGCTCATGGATGATGGCGGCCCGATCTGCAATTCCGAGGGTCTCTGCCACAAACTTTTCCTTCTCGATACCAAATACTCCCGCGTAATGTGCAATCTCGCTGCTGCTGAATACATATATTCTGCGAATATAGCGTGATGTCACGGCGCTTTTCACAAAATAATAATAGGCTTTCCCGATCCATCCCTTTTTGGGCCGATAAATAAAGGTCATAATATCAATGGGCGGACAGCTCCTTACACGGAAAAACCGAAGGTAAAACGCCATCATCAATCCGAAAAACTGTTCCCACGAAATGATCACCTCATATTGGCTACGCACCGCGATCAGGTAAAACGGGTATACGATGTATTTCAAATATCGAGTGTATTTTTTGAGGCCGACGTATTCATTGATGCAGCAGCGTTTCACCTCCCAGGATTTCCCAGTCTCCTCTTCAACCCCTTTTTGAAAATCCCAATCCTCCGGCACCGCGTTCCCCGCAAGGATCACCCTTTTCTTCATTGTTGCACCTTTCCTCGCAATAACACCTAATTATTCCGACCCCCAGAGCTTCTTATACTCATCAGCTATGTGCTGCCAGGAATAGCTGTCCCTGATCCGTCCTCTGGCCTTTTCTGCAAGAAGCGAACGCTTCTCCTCCGAGAACATATCCGCCTCATCTAACAGCGCCGACAAATTCCCCGGCTCCTTCGTCCAGTACATCGCCGCATCCTGTGCCACCTCTTCATTAAATGGCACTCGAAACAGCAGATTCACCTTGGTTGTCGCAAGGCTTTCCAAAAGGCTCGGATTGGTTCCTCCTACCTCGTGTCCGTGCAGATACGCCCAGGCACCTTCCCGTAGTCTTTTCAAAAGCTTCCGATCATAGATTTCCCCAAGAAAACAGATCCTCTCATCGCAGCTAAAATGAAGTTCCTTTTCCAGGCGATCCCGGAATTTGGAATTCTCTGTCATAACAAGAGCCAATCGCCGTCCGGTTTTGCTTTGCATAAATTCGCGGAGGATGATTTCGATGTTATTTTCCGGAACAAAGCGGCACACCACCAGATAATAATCACCTTCTTGTAATCCATACCGTCGCATAACATTCTGAAAGGAGACCGCGCTGCTCTGCTCCATTTCTTCCGATGCATCTCCTCCATAGGAAATATAGGCGGTTCTCACATGACTGCTCCGGTAGGTGCTTTGTATATATTTTTCAATGTTCAGACTGTCACAGATCACAAGATCTGCAGCCCGTACCATCCGCTTCTCCGACCATCTCCAGTATTTGCGTACCGGAAGCGGCCATTTCTTTCTCATCCATTCATGGCCATCCGGATTGAGCTGGTACTGCCCATGAATCTGCCGGAGCCTCCTTTTGCATCCATTGATAAACGGACCGATTCTGCAGGTAAGAATGTACAACACCGGTTCATCAATCCCATGCTCTTTGCAGTAAGAAATCGAATAATTCACCGCTGCCGCATCGTACCATATTGCTGTTGCCGCCCCCAGTTTCGGGACCTTCAATTTGATACAGTGGGCTCCGTGATACATAAACTCCGTTTCTGTCAGGCTTGTCACATTCTCCAGAACAGACTCATTCATGGCGCCCTCGCCGTTTGCCTTGCAAAGGATATGCAGCTGAATGTCCTTTATGTTTTCCATATGCCGCGCCAGCTCGTGTACAAAGGTTTCATATCCTCCGTACTGTCCGATGGACTTGGCACCACAAATAAATATATGCTTCATTCCAACCCCTCTGTATGCCGCGACCTGTCCGCAGCACTGCAATTAGCAGATAGGATGATTTCCCGTCAAATAGCGGATGCAGGCTCTCATCCCGGGAAAGTACGCTTTTGCCAGTTTCAAAAATCGAAGACTTCTCACCGGATCTTCTTTCCTTGTTTCCTGCCACCCCGCCAGAAGATCACGCATAATGTGAAGACACAAAAGCGGGGCTTCCTTAGGAAGATGCGGATAATACTCTCGAAATAGCAAAAACGCGTCATACATGCGCCCGGCTTTCCTGCTGATGGAATCCTCACCGATATAATAATCCACCATCGCCTCATTCATACAATAGATCCGATACTTGTCCATCGCATGAATAAACCACTCCAGATCCTGGTAGCGCGGAAGCTCCGTCCGAAACGGTACACGGCTCAACACCTCTTTTCTTACAAGAATCGTCTGCGTTCCAATGCCAAAAAGATCATCCTGCATGGTAAGAAAACCATCTCGAATCCGCTTCGGATATTGAGTTATCGTCCCATCCTGCCCAAATCGATTCATTTTGCACACAACAACATCTGCTTCCACCTCACAGAGCTTTTCCATTTGCTTTTCAAGCTTGTCCAAATGCCAGATGTCGTCGCTGTCATGAAATGCGATATACTCTCCCCGGGCCATTGCCGCGCCGCGGTTCCGCGCTGCGCAGGCGCCGGCGTTTTCCTGGTAAACGTAAAAAAAACGCGGGTCCGTAATTTGAGCTGCCACTTGCCTTGTATGATCCGTCGAGCCATCATCCACCAAAATTACTTCCAATTCCCAATAGCTTTGTTCCAGCACGCTGCGGACCGACTTCTCTAACACAGCCCCCCGGTTATAAGCAGGAATCACCACCGTTACAAGCGGTTTATTGTTCAAAATTTACCTCTTCCCTGCTTTTTGAGCATCCTTTTTTCTTCTCTCTTCGTGCAAATCATCGTGTAATAAGTTCTGGCTGTTTTCCGAATGCCAAGCTTTCTGAGGCGTCCCATGCCGCGCAGCAGTTTTTCTTTAAAATCCTGTCCCTTTTTCTCTCCCTGCCTTTTATGGCTTCCATATGGAATTTCAGTCATCACAGGGCAAGCCTCTTCCACAATCTTGTACTGATGATGGTTAATAATTCTCTCCTCTTCCGGGAATTCCATCAGCATGGACATCAAATAGCGGCAGTTGGCCGGCTGAAGCGAAGTCACATGATCCGTCAGATCAAAGCCTGTTTCAATTGCAGAGAGCCAACAGCCGTTCCGTTGGTCCCAATAGAACACATTGCAGGCGGAAAGTCCCTTTTGCGGATGCTCTCTGTGCCAATCAAAATACTCCTGCAGGGATTCTTCCTCCAAAGAACCCTTTTCAATTCCGAACCAATCGTAAAAATCAAAGCCCGCACCGTCGCGGGTAAAGCTCCGGCGGTACCATTCCATTACATTCGGCCACACGCCGCTGCGCAAAAGCACAACATCTCCAAATTCTCTCACCAGCAAGTCAAACTGACGGTGTGCATAATACAACCGATCCTCATCGCACACCTGCCCGGAGATATGGTCCTGATACTGCGCAATGCGTTCCACCGCATCCTGCTTTTCCTGACGTGGTATTTCATGATGACGTATTCCGGCCGCCCTGCAGAGCTTCTTCGGAACCTCCAGATCATCCTCATAAATCTCATCATGCCAGAGCGTAAAGGCATCAAAATCAATTCCTGCATGGTCAGCCAGTGCCAATAAGGTTCGACTGTCATGCCCTCCTGTAATGGCCACCAAAAGCTTTGCCGTCGGAAACAGCTTCTGCAACTGCTGCAGCGAATGATCGAAGCAGGTAATGATTCGCTGCAGCCGCTGCTTTTCATCCGAAATACTCTCATAATGTGATGCAAGCAGATTGCGGGAAAACACTTCTCCCGTATCGAAGCAATAAATCTGACTCGGAAGGAGACGGCGCACGCCCTCGTACTGTGTACGTGGTCCCGGCATCCAATTCATGATTCTGCCGGCCGGCGATTCGTAATTTTTCCGCTCACCTCCGCCCAACTCTTCCAACAATGTGCTGTCGCCGGAAATTCCCAACTTCGAATAAAAAGCCGGCAGAAGACTGCATGCATCGGTGTATACCGTCCCCTGGCACAGCAAGAGGTAACGACCGCACCAGCTTTCTTCCATTTCCAGAATCGCTTCGCGATCGATGGTCACCGGATACCGGCAGCACAGCGCCTCCATTTCCGCAAGCGGTTCTCTTTTTTCCGGCAAGAACTGCCATGCAATCCCAAGCAAAACCATTCGTCCGTCCGCTGTGCTCTGTACCTGCAGGTCCCGGTGATAGTTCAGCATCCATCCATTCTGCAGCTGTCTGCAGCTAAAGTCTGCCCGGTCCAGCTTACTCTTTACGATCGCATATTGTCCATTCCCACTCATGTTCTGCGTCTCTCTTTGATTTTACTCCGAAGCAGCATCCTGTCATCCTTACTGCATACGATCAAAACGTGCAGTACAAACCCAATCACCATCAAAACAAGCGCCGACACAATCAATGTCAGCCAAGTGTCCGGCACATACAATAGGCTCATCAGTTTAAACACCGCACACAGCACCGCACAGGAAAAGAGATTTTTAAGGATGGATGGGTAAAATGTCCACCACGGCATATCCAAGACATGTGCCATATACAGCGGATTGGTTACAAAGTTAATCCCCATCATAACAATCACTGTCGTCCACACCACCGCATATATCCCCAGACCGGTATAACGAATCAACACATACATCCCGGCCACATTCAACATGCCGCCGCAAATCGTGATGATAGTCGGCAGCTTCTTTTTCAATGTAAGCGTGTAAATATAGTAAAGCGGCTGCATGGATCCTCCGGGGATTGTGATCATATTATTAATCACCGTCAACGCATAGATCAGCGAAATGTCCTCCCCCGGAATCCATAGCTGGTAAAAAGACATTCCCAGCGCCAAAAAACCGGCAAACACAACATTTGAAAGACCGCCGGACACTTTCATCGCCACTCGAAATTCTCCAAGCAGCGCTTTTTTATCTCCTTTGGCAAAGCTTTTTAAATACAATGGCTCAAACGCCTGTCCTACCAGGAGAAACATGCTGCTGAACATCGAATAGAACGTCTTCGATATGGCCAGCTGCCCCATCGCAACCGTTGTAAGCATCCAATTACAGATTAAAAGATCCAGTCCGCTGTTTAATGCGTCCCCCAGCGAATTCAAGGATGTCCACACCCCATCCAGCACCAATCGACCAATAGCAGACAATGAAAAATCCTCACGTCGAACCCGGAGCTTTGGCGTATAATGCCGGCAAATCCACAGGTTGGCTGTTGCAAGCACAAAAGACGCCACTGCAAGTCCCAGTCCAACATAATACACATGTGCGGGGAAAAAGTGAAAGCAAATCGCCAGGACAAGCGCCTCACACACATAGCCGATCGTCTTGCAGCGTCCTACCATGTGCAGACAGTTTTTTATATGAGCCGAAGCCGCAAAGGCAGTGGATACGGTAACAATCCAGAAATTAAGGAATACGAACAGGAACAGCATCTTTACGTCCGCAACCAGCTGCGAAGGAATGACCAGAATCCGGTCCAGAAAATAAACACCAACCAGCGAAACCGCAAACAGTCCCGTGCCCAGAATAAGATCACCTAAAACGGTGGATGTGAAAAAAGTATTTGCCTCCTTATAGTTCTCTCTGTGATATGCAATCACAATGTAACGTGCCGCAAAGGAATTCAGTACTGCTGTAATCATAGCGGCATACTGGGCTATATTTTTCCCCAGCGTTACAAATCCATACGCATCGCTGCCAAGCTTGTCCGTCACTACCGGCACGAGAATCAGCGTAATAAGTGTGTTTACAATCAGCGCGCCGCCGGAAGCAGCAACCGTCTGCAGCAGCCGAACATATTTGTTACATTTCTTCATCGGCCTCTCCGCCTTTTACTGTCCCATGGTTTTCCGTTGCAAGATATCGAAGCTCTGCGCGGCTCTTTAGCCACGCCAAAATGTAAGGCACTACTGTTGGATCCATCCCGCGGACACCCGTCCTGCAGATATTCCATAACATCGCTGTCCTGGCCCTTGGATACTTCTGATAATCCTCATAGTTGTGCTGATATATGCTCCGAAAGCCGTACCCCACCTGCCGAACACTGCCGGATACATGTTCCCCCGGTTCCTTCCGCTTATGGAAAACCACATCCCGTATTCCGCGCAGTCGGTAGGCCTTGGCAATGCGGATCCACAGCTCATAATCCTCTGCCGCCGGTTCCTCCCGAAATCCATCAAGGATCCGGAGCACATCCGTTCGGATCAGCGGTGCCGACGCAGATCCCACATAATCCGTGTAGAGCATATCTATATAACCCGGTTCCGGTTTAAATACCTCCCACTGCCAGTTATAGGATTCCTCCCCCTCCTTTGTTCCTAAAATCCGTCCGGTACCAAAGGCCAGCGCAGTATCCGTATACTCTGTAAACAGCGGCAGGAGTTTTTCCACCTTGTCTGCACACCAGGTATCATCGTCATCCAGATATCCAAGAATTTCTCCCTGCGCGGCAGCAATGGCACAGTTTCTTGCAGCGGACACGCCGCTGTTATGCTCCATTGAAATATATCGAATTCGCGGATATCGGGCTGCCTCCTTCTCAATTTGCTTCTGAAGGTCGCTCCCCCTCCCGTTGTCATCAATGAGCAACAGCTCCAGCACGGGAACCGACTGCTCCAACACGCTTTCCACCGCACGCTGCACACATTCCCATTCCCGGTGATAGGTCGTGATCACTGCGCTCACGCGAAACTCAGCCATAAAACATTCTCCCTTAGTACTGCAGCATTCTTCGAAGAACCGGTATACGGCCAATGACCCAAGACAATGTCCAGCATACGATAACCAAACACACCCATGAAAGTCCCGCCGATACAGGTCCCTTCACAATCCTGCGCAATTGGAAAGCATCCATTACAAACCCGTGAATAAGAAATGCCCCAAAACTGCTGTCACAGAACCTAGCAAACTTTGACGACAAACGCGGCGAAGTCCGAAAAAGCAAAAACAACGCAGCACTATATAGTATGATGATTCCATCATCATACATGTAATTGGATTCAATCTGTCCCGTCATCCGGACGCACAGCCAGTATTGCCAGACAATCGCAATCGCCGTCAAAACCGGAATTAACCGGCGCAATACATACACGACCCCCGAATCAATCTTCAGAAGGCTCAGCTTATATCCCAGACAAAAATAGAACAACCACGTCCAGATCCGAAACCGCTGCGTAACAAATGATTGAATAAAAAAGCCGCCTCGAATCACAGAAATAACAGAACAAAGCGCCGCCATCAGGCAAATTCCGCAAAGAACAAGAAGCACCATATTGATATTTTTCTTGATTCTCTGAAAGCCCAATAAAAGGATCGTATAAATCAATGCAAAGGAATACAAAAACCAAAGATATGCATAGCCAGTGTACGATAGAAACCCTTTCAGCATTTCCTTCGCTGCCATTGCCGGCGAAAAATGATGAACCACCAGCACATACAGTCCGATACAGATTCCGCTTATAAGCAAAACGCGCACAATTCCAAGCATTTTTCTCTTGTAATAAGAGACCGGGAAATCATCTCTGCGCAGCATTAGGCATCCGTTTACCATAAAAAATAATGGCATGCAGCACCTTGCGGCATAAAAAAGTACCACATTGGGACATGGATCTGTCACCGATTCTCCGCGCTGCGTATGCAGTGCAAAAACCATCAGAAGGGAAAACACCTTCAAGGCATCCAGATATACAATTCTATGTTCTTTATCGTCCTGCTTATTGGTCACGTGCTTGCATCCTCATTCTCTTTGGCGGGCAAAAATGGTCTGCGCGGATATCCGGATGTTTTCCGTTCGGATCCGGTACAGGCGATGCCTAGCATAACAAATAAAAACAGAGTCAGATAACTGGAACTGGTATAGGAACGTTCGGTCAGTCCGCGAATCATCAGGGGTAGCATAATGGCTGAGCACGCCAGATACTGTTCATGCGAAAATGCTTTCATTCTACGAAAGCTGTATAAAATCATCAGGAAATAAAGCCCAACACCAATCAATCCCACATCCAGCCAGATTTCCAGCAAGGTATTATGCGATCCATAACTCATGCTCCGGAACCAGCTGTTCCTGACAAACCGCTCCTGCAATGACTTCAATCCCTTTTTATCATTCCAGAACATCAGCATCCCATAGCCGGTAAAGGTGTGGTCGTCAATCATAAACGGAATGATTTCCTCCCACATGGTTGTACGGTTCGACAGCGTTGCATCCTTTCCGAAATATTCAAGTACCGGCGCAAAAACAGGTAGCACCGTCAATGCTACCACCAAAAAACCTACAGATACGACAATATAGATGTATGACCAGTGCAGTCTTGGAAGCCTTTCCTTCATACGGTCATGGCAGACAATATAAATACATGGAAGTACTGCTGTTGCCACTGCACCGACCGCGCTTGTCTGAATCAGTAAAAAAAGCTGCACCGCAAAGATAACCACCATCCCAACGGATATCTTTTGTTCTTCCCTTCGCTTCAGGCACAGAAGGGTAACCAAAAGCACCAGTCCGAATGCAAGCTCCTCACCCATGGAATTTTTGCGATTCATCAAACCATGGAATAAATAACGTCCTTCTTCATCGTAATAAAAACCATACGACCGAAAAACGCTAAACAACATCAGATTTATAAAAACAAATATCCCCTGCGCACAGCAGATCAGCTCCAGAAGCCTTTTTACTTCATATCGATCCGCCAGCCACAGACCAAACAACAATGTGACCACAAAGCGAAGGCAGGTTGTAAACTCTGCCGCTTTGTCACTTGTCACCATGAAAGATTGCACCAGTAAGATTCCGATCGATGTATAAATCAAGCCGTATTTGCTCTTCAGATCCAAAAGCCGGATCTCACCGACATTTTCCGCACTGGATACCAATATCAGCAGCACTTCTACTGCGCTGGAACCGTAATCAAATAGAGGCGTCAAAACCGAATAGTGATCTGCCAGTGATCCCGGAAAACCCAGTCTGCACAAAAGACACAAAACGACCCAGAAATCCACAACAGATTCTTTGCCGCCGATCAGGTAAATTTCATCTGTAATTCGCTGCTTCATTTATTCCTCATCTCGAGCAGAGGGTACTCCGTACATTTCTCTTACTTGCTTCACGCATCATCTTCTTCTGCCGAGAGTCCCAGACGACGCAGCAGTTGGTAGAGCAGGTATCCAATTCCCCCTCCCAGTACATTTGCCACAATATCGGTCAAGTCCGCCTGCCCCAGATTCAGAAGAAGCTGCGCACTTTCAATCAACACAGACAAGGAAAGACTGAGCATGAGTGCATAGGTGGCATCATTCAGGTTCTCTTCATCCATATACGGCAACAGCACCCCCAACGGAACGAATAGCGCTATGTTCTCCAGAATATGACGAACCGGTTCTGCAGAATGCATCTGAAGTGCTCTCTCAAGCACATCCATCCGCAGCAAGGAGGCGGAATGATCCCCGGATGTATTACGTGTAAAGACGGTGACACACCCCACAATCACCAGATAGAGCAGTAAAATCGCCGCGATTCCAAGATTTAAATTCCGAAAATGTCTGATCAGATAAAAAGCCGCACCAACAACAATCAAAAAAGAAATCATGATCAGCACTGCCAGAAGAATGATTTCTATACCGAGAACTCTGGAAACCACCCACAGCGTAGCGGTCAGCATTCCAAACAAAATCAGCAATATTCCTGCAACTGCAGGCATCGCCTGACGCACCGCTGATTTTCTGTATACCGCCCTCAATACTCCCAAATAAATTCCTGCCAAAAGGAGTCCGATCATTATCTCCTGCAACAGTTCCTGCTCGTTCACATTTTACCCTTCTATACTATACGCACCGCTCCAAGCATGCGGAATTTTCTGCAAAATAACCTCTTTTACTGATCATCCTCTCCCGTCCACGCAAGAAGTTCCTCCAGAACACTCTGTGCAGATCGGCCATCGCTGAAGGCAAAATCATCGTCCGCAGTTAGTTCCGACAACACATCTCGGCTAGAGTCCTTCTTCATCTCCTCTTTTGAAAATTCTTCTTTTTGGAGTTCTTCTTTTAGAGGTTCTTCTTTTAGGGATTCGTTTTTCTGAAATTCTTCTCTGTAAAGCGCTTCGTTCTGAAGCTCCTCTTGCCGGAGCGGAGCCGCATACTCCCTCGCCGTTTCAAAGGCAGCAACGCCCGGTTCCAGGTCTCCGGTCAGTTCTGCAAGATTCGGCTCTGAATTCTCCGCCCTTTCCTTTTGGTAGGAATGCTCCGTTTTTCCCCTAGGTCTAACTGACCGGTGACTTTCCTTTTTATCTCTCGCCCCCGCGCCGTTTCCACCAATCCGGTTAATGATACAGCCAAGAACGCGGATACCTGATTTATCCAGCTTTTCCAAAGCACTTTGAATAGAAGGAAGCGGCGTGCTGTCATATCGAATGACGAACAATACCGTGCCGGCAATTCGATTGAGTCCCAGTACTTCCGAAGCCTCACCTACCGGTGCTGAGTCCAAAATGACATAGTCGTACTCTCCGGAAAGTCTTTGTATCAATTCCGACACAGTCCCGTCCAGTGACAAAGCAATATGTTCCCTCACTGCAGGAAGCAAATCCAGATATCCCGTCAACGGAGTAATCACATTCTCTTCGATGGCATCCCCTCGATACAGTGCATTCAGCGAATGTGAATATTCCACTTTTTCCATGAACAATGTTCCAAGACTGGGATTGCGCGTATCTAAATCAACCAGAAGTGTCCGATGCTCCATATCCGAGAGCTGTACGGCAAGATTTGCTGCAGCCGTAGTTTTCCCCTCGCCGGTCGTTGTACTTGTTACATAGAAACAATGATGCTGCTCCTTGCTGCTGAGCCGGTTGCGCAGGATATATGCCGCTGCCGAATAATTCTGCAGCACATTGGAATGATCCGGAATATCACTAACCAGCATCGCATTCTGTCGTTTGCGAAAAAAGGTTACATCCTGCGGAATCATACCGATAGTTTCCAGTCCAAACATGGTTTCCGCATCCCTTGTATTGGTCAGTGTCGGACGAACCATCAGCTCCGTCACTGCAACGCCAATGCCGCCCAAAAACCCCAGAAACATAAACAAAAACGGAAGAGCCCTGCCTGAACTGATCACAGAGGACTGCACAACCTCCGGCTGATTGATCACGCGCAGCTGTCCCAGCTGCAGCGTTTCCGGAATTGTCTGATTGGCAGCATCGACAATATCATTCCAGATGGTCTGGGCCTCCTCCTCGGTTCTCCACGTGAAATGCATTTCCAGAATCTGCGTTGCCTGGTATTGCGTCACTGTCAACGCGGATCGCAGGTCCTCCACCGTTGTACCAAGAAGCCCCTCCTGACGGATCACCTCACTCAAAACCGTATCGCTGCGCAACACATAAATCACAGCGTCTGCCATGTCTTCTGCCAGATGAAAATCATTATTATTGGCTATTTGCGTCCCGGTAATATAAACGCCTTCCGCGTGATTCTGCGTTGAAATCGCCAATGAGCCACTGACCTCATAGCTGCGGACAGAATCCTGCACATACGTCATAATATAGATCAAAACGCCGAACACAAGTCCCATAAATGTAAGGGCAAGGATCATTTTCCACCGTTTTTTTAAAGCAAAAATCATATCGCTGACGCGAATCTGTACACCGCCACTGTTCATAAAATTCCTCGTTTGTAACTATCTGCAAGGTTATTGCTGGCTTCTCTTCCTTTTGCGCTTATAAATTGCAGCGGCACTCATTCCAACGATTCCAATGAGTACTGCCATTCCGCCGCCAAGCAACACATATGGCAATATCTGACTGGCTCCCACATTCACGCTCTGTACCTGCGCCTGATCGCTAACCTCGAAGGTATAGTGCTTCTGATCATCACCATCCACTGTGACATAGTAGGACCCAACACTCAGATTCGTAAATGTAACCGGTTCATTGGTCGTCGTCCAAGTCTGAAGCAGCGTTCCGTCTGAGGTATGAAGGGAAAGCTCTGCACCGGCGCGCTGTCCGCCCAGGAGATTGGAAGCTGCACCAATGCTAACCCGAAGCATACGATTGGTCAGCTGCAACTCCTTTTGTGCCTCGCTATCAATTCTTCCGTCCGATGCAACATAGAACGTATACGTTGCCGCATCCATAAGATAACCTTCTGCCGACGCCGTCTGCCGTATTGTATAAGTTGTATCCTTCTCCAGTTCTTCCAGAACAATCTGACCAGCAGAATCTGTTGCAGCGGTTGTCACCGTCCCATCATCTGCGGATATCTCAAAGGTTGCTCCTTCAATTCCGCGACTGTCATACAGTTCATCCGTCAGATGCAATATGATGCGGCTGCGCTCTGTATCCACCGTATTCAGCGGCGCTTCTGCTTCAGACTTTTTCTCCACCGCACAGTCAAAGGTTTGTGTCTGTCCTGCATAGTACTGCGGAATACTCTTTTCGCGGATGGTATACTCCCCAAGATAGAGCTCTTCGCTGGTTCCGGCCCCGTTTTCATCGCAGACGATTTCGTCTACAATCTCTCCCTCGTGATAACGCAACGTGCCATCCTGCGTCAGGATGTCGGTTTTAGCCAGAACCTCAAAGGTAGCACCGCCCACTCCTGCCTGTGTCTGCGCATCATTTACCTGGATACGAATGACATTTTTGGATGGACTCAACAGCATTCTTACAACAAACGGTTCCGACCAGTCATACAGATCGTCCAGAAGAAAGGACTGATTCTCTGCAGCATCATAGCCTTCCGGTTCCGTCAGCTCATGTACGACATATTGGCCTTCGTAAAGCTTCTCCGGGAAGTAGAACGTCCCGGATTCCGTTGTTTCATACTTACGAAAAGATATTTTCTCCGGATAGTATACATTCAAAATCTGCAGGGCATTGTCTTCCCCATACAGTTCAAACTGAACGCCTTCTTCCTTAATCGTGCGGTCGGTTTCTGCATCCACCATCTCTACAAAAACCGCGGATTTAATTCCTCGGTCCGGTTCTGTACCGGTCCCTGTCCCCGTACCGGCTCCGCCGCCACCGCCGTCATGATCAGTTACGCCGTCATGCTCGGTTGTTCCATCCGGCTGATCTGCTTCCTGCGTCCCATCCGGATCCGTTCCTTCTCCGCCGCCGGCCGTGCCGCCTGCATTCTGATTACCACCGGAGGTTTCCTCCCGTGCAATCACCGCTCCAATTCCATCCTGCTCACTTTGCGTTGTAACGCCAAGATTCGTGCTGGCTTCATCTTCATTCAGAACATTCACCAGATAAAGTGACAACAGCAAAATCACCAGCAGCAATATTAAGACCAAGCCGCTGAACATATCTGTGGCGGGCTGCCAGACATTCAAATCCTCTCCATTGGAACGCTTGCCCATCTTTTTCATTTTATAGATCCTCCCTTTGTCATCTCTTCAAACTTCTCAATTGACAAAGGCTTTGATAAAAAGAATCCCTGGCCTTCCAGGCAGCCGGCCTTGCGAAGAGCAGACAACTGCTCCATGCTCTCAATTCCCTTTGCGCTCAAATTTATTTCCATTTTCCGCGCCTGTTCAAAGATGCCCGGGATTGCAGATACACTTTGTTTACCATCCAGACGCCGCAAATCCAGCTTCAATGTATCTGCTCGAATGGCGTTCATATCATGAAGCATGACAAAATCTCCGTCAAAGTCATCCATAACCACACGGAAGCCTTCCGCCCAGAGTTCTTCTTCCAGATTTTTCACCGAAATTCCGGCATTCAGATATGCACTTTCTGCAATTTCAATTTCCAGATAGCGCGGCGGAATACGGTACGTTTTCGACAGATTCTTAAAACACTCCACAACATCCATCGCCAATATATCTGTCTTGGTCACATTGATGGAAAGCGGTACCGGACGCATCCCCGCGTCAATCCAGCGCCGCAGGGTCTCGCAGACGCTCTGCCAGACATATTGATCCAGCTTCGTAATATATCCATTCTTTTCCAAAAGCGGGATAAAGACAGACGGCAGAACTTCACCCATCTTTCCATGGTTCCATCGAACCAGTGCTTCCGCTCCCACAATCTTTCTCGTGTTAAGTTCATACCGGGGCTGCAGCTGAAAAGTAAATTCACCATTCTTAAACCCTTCCAGAATCTGCGGCATGAGAATCTTTTCGTGCTCTTCTGCACTGGACACCGAGCCAAGAGCATCTGCCGATGAAAACGCAGGGGTCTTCGGAATACGGTCCAACAGATGAGCCACCTGTCCGAATTCGCGGCGTTCCCTGTAAAGCTGCTGTTCCTCCACCGTGGGAATTACATTTTTGTGAAAGCTATCTATGAACAGTCCCAGACTGCGCAACAGATTGTTCCAGGCAACCCGATACAAAATATTGAAAATCAGGGACAGAATCACACCTGCAATCGATGTATAAAAGGCAATCTGGATCCCCGAAAGAAGTGTCTGCACGCTGGTCAGCGCATCTGTAACTGTACTAAATCCAATTCCCTTGATTCCGATCAACAAGCCAATGAATGTACCAAGGATGCCAAGGCTGGTAAGCATCCCCGGAACCTGACTGACAAGCGTCTGCCAGCTATGAAGTGCGACGGTCTCTTCATTGATGTAGTCAGTGATATCACACAGAATCTGTCCGTTTTTTTGCTGCGCTGTCACCTTGGCACGATACTCATCGAACGCGCCATCCAACATATGCTGTGCGAAAAAGTCATCATTCGCCTGAATGGCTGCCCAGGCAGAGCTGGACTGAACCTCCACAGCTCGTTCTATATTATCGGAGGCTCGTTCCAATCCAGCCTCATAGCGAAGCACCGGAACAATCCCGCCCAGAATCGCCATTGCAATAATCAATGCCATCAAAAGAACGAACAAAAGAGATAAAATATCCGGCGCATAAAACGCCAATGCCGCTGTTCCCGCAGCAATCACTAAAATCAAAAGATATAAACTTCTGCGCACGTAAGCTTCTCCTCTGGGTCATTCATCCTTCGCAGCTGCCGGCACTTTGTGTCTTCGCCGCAATCCAGTCCATCGCCTCAAGGTACCCTGCAAGGCCGTGACCAACAATCTGGTGATCGCAGGCAGGCGCCGTAACCGATGTCTTGCGGAATTCCTCTCTGGCATTGATATCGCTGATGTGGATCTCTACCTTCGGAACGAATACACTGCGAAGTGCATCGTGAATGGCATAGCTGTAATGCGTGTATGCTCCAGGATTGATGACAACGCCAATGAGGTCCTCCTCATCATAGGCCTCCTGCAGGCGGTCAATGATAGCGCCCTCATGGTTCGACTGCCAGCATATGGCCTCCACACCAATCTCCTCCGCATGCCGGTGCAGCATATCCAAAAGCGTGTCATAGTTCTGCGTTCCGTAAATGGTCTTTTCCCGAATACCCAAGAAATTCAGGTTAGGTCCGTTGATAATCAATATCTTCTTCATGATCTTCTCTCTCCTATGTATCATGCCTTACTCTGCATAACCGCTTTCAGACAGCAGATCTTTCTGCTGCACCTAGTACATCGATTTTTAAAACAGCTCACCCATTCTGCTCGCGGATGAAGGCGTGGAGCTTCTCCCGAACCTCTTCGGTCAATGCCTCATCCGGATGAATTCCTGTCCAGTATTCAAATGCAAGTACTCCCTGCCACAGGAGCATATCAATTCCGTTCTGTGCCGGCTTTCCGGCCGCACGGGCAAGCCGCAAGAACTTCGTCTCTTCCGGATTGTACACGCAGTCATAGGCAACATCGATCATTTCAAAAAACGCAGGCTCCACCGGCGAGGAATCAATATCCGGCGACATGCCAACATTGGTGCCTTGAATGGCAAGTGTTTTTAACTTGTCATTTTCTCCGGCAGAAGTGCTGCTCTCCGCCATTTTCAGGCGTTTCAGTTCATCGATCGCATCAGTCAGCAAACCTACCCGCACCTTCATGGAAGGGAACTGCCCGCATAGCTCCTCCGCAAACCGCTCCGCATTCGGCAGAGACCGGTTCAAAATCAAAAGCTCGGCCACGCCGGCCTCACCGCACATAAAGCCAACTGCCCGCGCTGCACCGCCGGCACCGATCAGGACCACGCGCATACCGGCCAGTACCACTCCGTTTTCCTCCAGAGATTTGCGCAGACCGCGGTAATCTGTGTTGTAGCCCTTGTATCCATTCGGCGTCCGAACCAGCGTGTTGACCGCGCCGATGGCCTTTGCAATCGGATCAATCTCAGAAAGGAAGGGGATCACCTTGCTCTTATACGGAACCGTCACATTCATCCCCTGAATGCCCAGCGCATACGCGCCCTTCACAGCTTCCCCCACCTGATTCTCGTCCAATACGGGAAACGTCGTATAAACGAGATTCTTCCCCAGGCCTTCTGCCAGTGTATTGTGAATCAGCGGTGAAAATGAATGCGCCACCGGATTGCCAATCAAGCCATATACTGCTGTCTTTCCGTCAATGCTCTGTCCCATAGTTTCCTTTCTTTGCCGCAGCTCGCCCTCGACAATTCGCGGAGAATTCCCGCACAGGTACCTTCCCCGATATGTTATCCCTTTGCCGCATCGCCTTCCAGCCGTAAATGCTGCAGCACGCGTCGTTCCAGTACCCTCTTCCACCGAATCCAAAACTCCTCCCGGTCCGTCAAAGGTACCGTGAGAATGGACGTGATTCCTGCATTGTTGGCCCCCCAGATATCCGTAAAAAGCTGATCTCCGATGAATACGGTCGAGGTCTTATCGGTCCCCATCACCTTCATCGCCTCTTTATATTTATACGGCAGCGGCTTCATGGCTCTTGTCACCACGCAGCTTCCCACTTCATCAGCAAATGTCGAAGCCCTCTTCCCCGTATTATTCGATAGAATCACTGTATCAAAACCCATAATCCGCAGCTGCTTGAACAGCTCTTTTGCTCTCGGATCAGCCGGCGCATTCGGAGGCACCAACGTATTGTCAATATCAAAAATAATGCCCCGGACACCAGCTGCATACAAAGCCTGATAATCCAGAGCATAGACCGATCTCACCCAGCGGTCCGGAACTACTCCCTTTCCCATCACTTGTTTTCCTTTTGCCTTAATTTGTATATCTGTTCTGTGCCTGCTACATTTCAATGTGAACCTTCTGCCTGCAGGCAAATTCAGGACGATTTGGCGCCCAGAGCCTTTTTTCCGTTTTCCTTTTTAAGTACCTTCTCCAGCTCATCCATGAAGGTCTCTACATCCTTAAATTCCCGATATACAGACGCAAAACGGACGTAGGCCACCGGATCCAGATCATGTACCCTTTCCATGACCAGCTCGCCAATCTCCCGGCTGGAAATTTCCTTCTCCTCCCGGTCAAAAATTTCCGCCTCGATCTCGTCCACACTGTGCTTAATCTGATTCACCGATACCGGCCGCTTATGGCAGGCACGAAGAATACCGCCCTCAATCTTGGAGCGGTCATACGGTTCCCGGTTATTATCCTTTTTAATCACAACTAGCGGAATCGTCTCCACCTTCTCATAGGTCGTGAACCGGCGGCCGCAGCCATCGCAAATGCGGCGTCTGCGAATGGAATTTGTCTCCTCCACCGGCCGCGAATCTATCACTCGATTATCTTCTCTTCCACAAAACGGGCAATGCATAGGTCGCCTCCTTTTAGCATGCGTTGAGTGTAACACATCCCTGTAAAAAGCTAAAGGACCTGCTTCTTATCGAAGCAGGTCCTTTGCCTGTAAAGGATTCCTTGACGGTCTCCTCTGATTTAATTGTAACTATCCCAAAATCGGATTAACGATCCTTCCACTTCCACTCAGCAACTTCCGGAAGATCCAGGCCGTACTCATGGATGTACTGCTTGTGCTCTACCAGCTTGTTGCTCATCTTCTGATACAGGTATGCGCCCTTGTTGCCCAGCTGCGGCAGATTCTGCAGTGCAGTCTGTACCAGGTGGAAACGATCCACATCATTCTGTACACGTACATCGAACGGAGTGGTAATAGTACCCTCCTCCTTGTAACCGCGCACATGGATGAGACGGTTGTTGTGACGACGATAGGTCAGCTCATGGATCAGGCCGGCATAGCCATGGAAGTTGAAGATAACCGGCTTGTCCTTGGTAAAGAGCATATCATACTCTTCGTCCGTCAGACCGTGCGGGTGCTCATTGGACGGCTGAAGCTTGAACAGGTCAACAACGTTGATGAAGCGAACCTTCAGGTCCGGAAGCTCCTCATTCAGGATGCTGACAGCTGCCAGTGCCTCCAGTGTCGGTGTCTCACCGGCGCAGGCAAAGACAATATCCGGATCCTGTCCCTGATCATTGGAAGCCCACTCCCAGATGCCGATGCCCTGTGTGCAGTGCTTTACAGCCTCCGGCATGGACAGCCACTGCGGACGAGGATGCTTGGAAGCTACGATAACGTTCACATAGTTCTTGGAACGCAGGCAGTGATCCATCGTCGACAGCAGGCAGTTTGCATCCGGCGGAAGGTACATGCGGACAACGTCTGCCTTCTTGTTGGCAATGTGATCCAGGAAGCCGGGATCCTGATGCGTGAAGCCGTTGTGATCCTGCTGCCATACCGTCGAGCACATGATCAGGTTCAGAGAAGCGATCTGCTCTCTCCAAGCCAACTGGTTGCAAACCTTCAGCCACTTTGCGTGCTGTGCAGCCATGGAATCGATGATGCGGGCAAAGGACTCATAGGTAGCAAAGAAGCCGTGACGGCCAGTCAGAAGGTATCCCTCAAGCCAGCCCTCGCACATATGCTCGGACAGCATGGAATCCATAACACGGCCATAAGGAGACAGGTTGTCATCCGTATCCAGATGTTCTGCATTCCAGTCTCTGTTCTCTACCTCGAATACGGCATTCAGACGGTTGGAGTTGGTCTCATCGGGTCCGAAGATACGGAAATTCTTGGACTCCTCGTTCAGCTTGAATACATCGCGGATGAACTTACCCACCTCGGTCATGTCCTGACCGTCCTTGCTGCCGTGAACCTCGCCGATATCGAATGCATAATCACGGAAATCAGGCATGCGAAGGTCACGCAGAAGCTTGCCGCCGTTGCCGTGCGGGTTTGCACCAATACGAGCGTTTCCAACCGGTGCAAGAGCCTTCAGCTCCGGAATCAGCTTGCCATCCTCTGTGAAGAGCTCCTCCGGCTTGTAGCTGTGCAGCCAGTCAGAGAGCATCTGCAGGTGTTCCGGCTTGTCCATCATGATCGGCACCTGGTGAGCCAGGTAGTTGCCCTCGATGCGGTTGCCGTCTACTACCTTCGGGCCGGTCCAGCCCTTCGGTGTGCGCAGCACGATCATCGGCCATACCGGACGCGTAGTGTCGTTATTTTCTCTTGCGTTCTTCTGGATCTCCTTGATCTTCTCAACGACGATGTCCATGGTCTCTGCCATCTTGCGATGCATCTCCATCGGCTCCTCGCCTTCTACGAAGTAAGGCTCCCAGCCGCAGCCATGGAAGAAGTTCACGATCTCCTCATGAGACATGCGTGCAAAAATAGTCGGGTTTGCAATCTTGTAACCGTTGAGGTGAAGGATCGGAAGAACCGCACCATCGGTGATCGGATTCAGGAACTTGTTGCTCTGCCAGGAGGTAGCCAGAGGGCCAGTCTCCGCCTCGCCGTCACCAACGGTAACAGCAGCAATCAGATCCGGGTTATCAAAAACAGCACCAAAGCCATGTGCAATGGAGTAGCCCAGCTCACCGCCCTCGTTGATGGAACCGGGAGTCTCCGGTGCGCAGTGGGACGGAACGCCGCCCGGGAAAGAGAACTGCTTGAACAGCTTCTGAAGTCCAGCCTCATCCTCCGAGATATTCGGATAGATCTCGCTGTAGGAGCCGTCAAGATAGTCGTTTGCAATATAGAAGTTTCCGCCGTGTCCAGGACCGGACAGCAGAATCAGATCCAGATCGTAGCGCTTAATGGCACGATTCAGATGTACAAAAACAAAGTTCTGTCCCGGAACCGTTCCCCAGTGTCCTACGATCTTCTTCTTAACCATATCCGCAGTAAGCGGCTTCTTCAGAAGCGGGTTATCGAGAAGGTACAGCTGGCAGGCTGAGAGGTAATTGGCAGCGCGCCAATAAGCATTCATTTTAGTAAGAAGCTCATCGGTAATCGGTCCCTTTTCCTCGCAGGAAGCTGCGGTCGTGAGATTAGTATCACTCATGTTCAGTCTCCTTATTGTGAAATGTATAACAATGTGTACAAAATCATGATAGCCCAGCCCGGAATATCCAACAAGAGATAAAACTCACGGATTTCGAGTCCATTTTCGCGATTTCCATTAGTAATATGACGGATATTGCAGGGCGAGTGCAGTTGCAGCGCAAGAACTGTAAAATTCATCGCAAAACCAGTAAAATGTCACTGTACACGCTAGTACATCGAGGTCCTGGCAGAGTTGTTCGATCGGGGGACGTTCTCTTCCACCCATTGCTTGACTGGCGAGTGAAGAGACATCTCTTTATCACCACAAAGCGGCTCGCTGCGTGGCAGAAAACGTGACTGACTTGGGAGATCCGGAAGGAAGTTTCCGGTCCAGCCTGTTTTCTGCCCGCAGCGAGCTCTTGTACATCGATTTTCGACAAGGTAAAATACCCGTCTTCGAATGCAAAATCATAATATTGCTATATTTTATGTGTGTCAACGCGTTTTATGATGCTGGCCCTACAAGGGCTGCCTGCACCACGAAATTATTCACGTGTCCGGATGCATAGCAGGTCGAAAGCGTCAAAAGGTTCGGCCGGCTGCTCCACTCAATAGATACAGTGCCATCCTCATGCGGCTGATAGAGCGAATGTGTCTTGGCATCGGTCACATACGCATCATATCCGTCATCACCGATAAAATCATCATACACATCATCCTGCACCGGGATCGTGTAATAGGCAAAGATGCGATAAACCAGCACCTGATCCTTCTGATAAACATAAATGTACGGATCCCGGTCACAAAGCGTCTCATCCTTCAGGAACCGTTTCAAGCTCCCGAACATGGTTCCGTTTTTCATGTTATGACCGAAAATATAGGTGTTTGAATCCGAAAAGTCAGAGGAGGCCGATGTATCCAGGAAGATACATCCGGACGAATTGGACGTTCCTTCAAACGTCGTGTATAGGTACTTGCTGTTGTCTTTTGTCTGTGCCACCGGATATTTCACACCCAGAACCGGAATGTAAATAACGCCGACGAATTCCGAATTCACCGCAGAAAGTGCGTCATAATCAATCTGCAGGTTCGGATAATACAGCGTCTTCGTTTCCTGCTGCGCAGCTTCGAGCTGCTGCGCGTCGGACATCGCTTCCGTTTCCTCCGGAATTTCTTCCATATAGCTATCCAATGCCTGGTATTCGCTTGCAGCCTGCCGGTAAATCCACAGCTGCCGGAGAAGATTTCCCAGTGATACCATAAAAATCACGAGTAAAACAGCCGGAATCAGAATGTTATTCCGTCGCCCATTCAATATCTTTTCCTCCGATATCTCTTCTATGCACGCATATTTCTCAAATCACTGTTGCAAATGCTTCCATCATTCATTATTCATGTCGACTTCCACCGGTATGCCGCAGCCCCGCTGCAGATTGCAACGCCCACCAGCACGCTCAAAAGCGGCACCAGATGGTTCCCGTTCCAATTGCCTGATTGTTCCATCAGCAAGACTGCTGCATTGATCGCACCGTGCAGCAAGACAACAACGCCAAGGTTTTCTGAGAGCTTCAGCATCCGGCAAAAGGCAAAACCCATGCATGCCGCATAAATTCCCTGCGCCGGATTCCCATGGTACATGCCAAAGAAAAGGGAAGAAATCACTGCCGCAAGGAGCCAGGCGTTCCGCTCTTCCGACACCTCTTTGTCAGGGAAGCTCTCCTTCGGCTTTGCCGCACCGCTTCCGTTTCGTAAATGGACGCGCCAGAGAAACACTTTGTACAGCCTTCTCAGCGTAATTCCGCGGAAAATGCATTCCTCCGCCAGCGGCGTCAAAAAGCCATACACTGCAATTCCCACCCACAAGGTAACGGTTCCATTCTGACGCTGCATATTCTCCACACCTGCTGCCGTAGAATCCATAGCCTCCCGAAGAGCTCCGTTGCCACCCAAAATGCCTCCGGTCACCGCCTGTGTAATAAGAAGGTTCAACGCCACTGCTCCGCAGAGGATGGAACATGCTGTCAAAAACAGCTTCTGCCATGATGCTCCTATATGCCGCGTAAATCCAATTTCTCCCGGCCTGCAGCAAAGCCGCACTACTACCAGCAGCGTAATGCACATCCCAACTGCTGCAAACAGTGCCTGATAGTCTGCTGCATGTGCGTATTGAAATACCAGAATATGTACCGGTACATCTCCTGCCTGCAGCATTTGATTCACATACTGCAGGCCCTGTTCCATCATCCACAAGAGAATCGGGTAGACAACAACAAAAACCAGCATCGGCCATACAGCCTGCAAATAGTTCTCTGCAGCCGTTCCCTCCTCCAAAGATCCGATGCCGGTTTTGTCCGTACGTAAGTGGCGCTTATGCCCTCCGCAGAATTTCATACAATTCCCTCGCATCCGCCGCGATGGCATCCGCACCGGCCTCAGAAAGCTCTTGCCATGTGCCATAGCCGTAAGAGACGCCGATCGCCGCAACGCCGTTTGCCTTTGCGCCCTTTATATCAAAGGAGCGATCACCCACCATTGCACACTTTCTGCAGAAGGTCTCTTTCGTCTCGCCCGTATTCAGCTCCCGCAGACCCTCGATGGCCTTCTGCACCATGGCAAGCTTATGATCCGTTCCCGCCTTATTGTCGAGCTCCTCTTCCATGCGGGCTCCGATAACAACGTCAAAGTTCTTCCTAATATCAAAATGCTCCAGAATTCTCTGTACGAGGTGAACCGGCTTGGAAGAAGCAATCCCCATCTGCACGCCGTCCGCATGAAGCCGGTCGAGGAGCTCTCTTACGCCCGGATACATCTGGTTCTCGAAGAGCATCTCATTATCATAAACATCGCGAAAATAATGAATAGCCCTCCCAGACTCCTCACTACTCATACCGTATCGTTCCTGAAAAGATACATTCAGTGGCGGCCCCACAAAGACCTCCAGCTTCGACCGATCCGGTTCTTCGATCCCCATGCGGTGCAATGCATATTGCACCGCATGCGTAATTCCCGGCCCCGACTCCGTAAGTGTCCCGTCCAGGTCAAATAAAACTTTTTCGTATGCCATTGATTTCGTCCTTTTGTCTGCTTTATGATTCACCGCACAAACACTGTTACATCGTCCCTTTCAATAAACTATCTTCCCAATTTCAATCGTTAATTTACTGCCTGCAGAAGGTCCACGTTGAAATGTAGCAAGTACTGAACAGATAAAAAAGGGAGACACTGATTCACTCAGTATCCCCTATCATATCACATTGCATGCTGCAGTTTCCGTATCGGTTTAGGCCTACTTCCTATCGCAGCGTAGACTGTTACTGTTCCTCTCCCTCTGTTGCGAGTGCCTTCACCCGCACGAGTGCCTTTGCTACCGGCGGAATCAGGATGATGATGATTGTAATGATCGCTTCCGTAAAGATATAGATTCCGTTATAGGATGCCGAATACACAGCCGGGCTCATTCCTTCCGGTGCAAACTGTCCGAAGAAAATAAGTCCCGAAAGGAACGCGAATACAAAGCGTCCGACAACACCAAGAATGTATCCCTTTACCAGCCCGTACTTCGAACCCGAGAACACACCGGCAAGCCCAAGCGCGCCAAATGCAAAGATATAATCGCACAGCATCTGCGGAAAACTGATGATATACGGACCCGTGATTAGCTGCAGGATGCCGTATGCAACTGCTGCCATCAGACCGCTGCGCAGGCCATACCAGTAACCGATCAGACAGATGAAGAACATAGAAAACAACGTGATGCTGCCACCCATGGGCAGTGAAAGAAACTTAATGAAGCTCGTAACAAAGGCGAGGGCCATTGCCATAGCAGAAAAGACCAGGCGCCTTGTCCCAGTCCTGCCCTTCTTGTCCGCCTTCGTGATATAGCACGCCGCCAGGAGCAGTGCCAGCATAATCAGAACCAAAGCGGTGTACCCCGCTCCGGTCAGCGAATAGCTTCCATCCTCGCCAAGTGTTGCAAAAAAAGACATAAAAAAACCTCCTTCATAAGAACGCAGGAGGGGATCGTGCAGTCAACGCAGCCATCACGAATACACAGATTCATGACCATTACACGTGACTTTGCTTCCTTCCGCCGGTATTGTCCGGTTCAAGTAATAAGGGTCTCGCCAACCGGCCCGCCCCATTCGACAGGCCCATTGAGCGATTCTCAGCAGTCGCTCCCCTAGCGCAATATACAGCAGCCGTCATCCCGGCTACCATTTACGTTGTCACACGAAACGGTACTTCGGTTTGTATCAAATGTCAAGTCTATGTATCTGCATCAATTCTTCGTAACAGTTCACACGCCAGCCAAGCGATAGGTGGCGCGTGTACAGTAACAATTCTCCGCCAATACCCGTGGTTGGCCGGCATCAAGACAGTAAACACGATGGACACACCTCCGATTTTGTCCGATGAAATCTCAAAAATCCAGCGATACAATAAGCCGTGTTTGAAGAGAAGTACTAGTAACAGGAGGAAGCTATGGCTGGAAAACTTGAAAATTTGACCCATGCGGCAGAACGGCAGGCCATGTCCGTTCTGATCGATGGCCTTTTGAAATCCATTAAGAATTCGGATGATCGTACTGAAACCTACCTTAAAATTGTGGATCTGGCTGCCAATTTCTACGGAAAAGGTGCCAGCAAGGAGAAGCTTGATGCGGTTCGTGCCGCCATCAAGGATCCTAATAACCGTTGGTTCCGCTATATCAACAGGATCATTGATGAGACGGATCCCCACTATGCCAAGATCGCCCTTTTGAACCTGGGCTACGAGGCATTCCTGCGCGGCACCAAGACCATCCGCGCCAACCGTGAGAGATACAACTGCAACATCCCGTGGCTGATTCTGTTCGATCCCACCATGGCATGTAATATGCACTGCGTCGGATGTTGGTCCGGCACCTATGGCCATAAAGCCAACCTTTCCTTTGAGGACATGGATAAGATCGTGACGCAGGGCAAGGAGCTCGGCGTATACCTCTACATGATGACCGGCGGTGAACCCACCGTTCGCATGAACGATATCTTCAAGTTGGCGGAGAAACACAATGACTGCTTCTTTGGTCTGTACTCCAACTCCACACTGATCACCGACGAGATGTGCGAAAAGATTCGCCAGCTTGGCAACATCACCTTCATGCTCTCCATCGAGGGCACACCGGACACCAACGATGCGCGCCGCGGCGACGGACACTACTCCGCTGTCATGAAGGCTATGGATCTTCTGAAGAAGCACGGTATTCTCTTTGGTACATCCATCTGCTACACAAGAGCCAACATTGAAGCTGTCACCAGTGATGATTTCTTCCATCTTCTGGAAGAAAAGGGCGCCCGTTTTGGCTTCTACTTCCATCTGATGCCTGTTGGCAACAACGCAGCACCGGAGCTGATGCCGACCGTCGAGCAGCGCGAATATATGATCAAGAGAATTCGCCAGGTTCGCAGCAAGGACAGCGATATATGCTTCTATCCGATGGACTTCCAGAACGACGGCGAGTACGTTGGCGGATGTATTGCAGGAGGCCGCAACTATTTCCACATCAACTCCAACGGCGATGCGGAGCCTTGCGTGTTCATCCACTTCTCCAATACGAACATCCATGACAACAGCATTCTCGAGATGTTGCAGAGTCCGCTCTTCAAGGCATACCACGAAGGCCAGCCCTTCAACCGCAACCACCTGCGTCCCTGCCCGATGCTCGAGAATCCCCAGCTCCTGCGTGAGATCGTAGAGGCAACCGGCGCGCACCAGACCAACTTAGAATCTCCGGAGAGCGTGGATCACCTCTGCGAGAAGTGCGATAACTACGCTAAGGAATGGGCTCCCGTAGCTGACAAAATCTGGGCTGAGCAGACACACAAGCGCCCGTCCTACGAGAACTATACACCGGAAAAGAAAGAGCATCCGGAGCTGGCAGCCTTCGAACACGCGGATGGCAGCGAGCATATCGACCTGTAAGAGTGATTTTATATCGCGCATAAATTATTAAGGAAACGCTGATCAAAGCGTTTCCCACGCCGGATTTGCGCTGCGAAGCAGCAGATTCCTTTGCAAATCCGGCAACGATTTACAATGAGCAGCGAATCGTTGCGGTAAAAAAGAGGACTCACACCCCATTGGGATGTGAGTCCTCTTTTTTACTACATATTCTTTTTTATGCCGACACATCAAGTTATGGACTGGTCATCAGGCATTTGCAGCTGTCCCCGTCCCTTTGTTCGCCTGCATCTTCAGGTACGCATTGATAAACCGATCGATGCTGCCGTCCAGAACTCCGTCTGTATCTGAAGTTTCCTCCTGCGTTCTGGTGTCCTTAACCAGCGTGTAGGGCTGCAGCACATAGGAACGAATCTGTGAGCCCCATGCGATATCCTTCACATCGCCGCGGATACCGTCGCGCATGGCCTCTTCCTCCTGCTGCCGCAGAAGGAAAAGCTTTGCCCGCAGCATCTCAAACGCCTTGTCCTTGTTCTGGAACTGGGAACGCTCATTCTGGCAGGTAACAACAATTCCCGTCGGGAAGTGCGTGATTCGAATTGCTGAGGACGTCTTATTGATGTGCTGTCCGCCGGCACCGGAGGAACGATAGGTATCAATTCGAATGTCATCCGGCTTAATCTCAATATCATTGTCCTGCGGCAGCTCCGGCATTACCTCACAGGAAACGAAGGATGTCTGACGCTTTCCCTGTGCATTGAACGGGCTGATTCGAACCAGACGGTGCACGCCGTGCTCTGACCGGAGGAATCCGTAGGCGTTGGTTCCGCTCACCTGGAAATCCACCGACTTGATGCCCGCCTCATCGCCGTCGACAAGGTTCATGACATCCAGTGTAAAGCCCTTCTTGTCCGCCCATCTCGAATACATACGAAACAGCATGGAGCACCAGTCGCAGGACTCCGTACCACCGGCACCGGCATTGAGCGATACGATCGCATTGTTTTCATCATATGCGCCCGTCAGAAGTGTAGAAAGCCGGATCTCTTCCAGATGCTCCTCAAAATCATCCAGCTCGCTTCGCACATCGCCCACCGCCGATGTATCATTGTCCTCATTTGCCATCTCGATCAGATCCAGAATATCCTGGTACTGCCGCTCCAGCCCCTCCGCTTCTTCCACAGTGCGCTGCAGGTCCTTGAGATTTTTCATCTTCCCGTTGGCTTTGTCTGCATCATTCCAGAAGTCCGGTGCCTCCATTTCCCGGGTCAGCTCCTCGATTCTCTGCTTCTTGAAGGGAATGTTCAGAGAATCCACACCTTCCTTCAGCGAGGCTTGCTGGTTTTGCAGTTCAATTTTCATCTGGTCAAGTTCAACCATACTCACTCTCCACGTCTTATTAATTGGATATCCATTCAAAGGCCCTTTACAAAATCTCTCTGTCACACAAGGTCTTTGCCATGGCAGTTTTTGTACTTCTTGCCGCTTCCGCAGGGGCACAGATCATTCGGATAAATCTTCTTATCCTGACGTTTTACCGGCTCGCGGACACCGCTCTCTTCATCCTTATTCGTGCCGGTTACCTTGGCAACCTGCTCACGCTCCACCTTCTGTTCCACGCGAATGCGGAACAATGTGCGGATGGTATCCTCCATGATGCCCTGACTCATCTCGTTAAACATGTCATAGCCGGCCATCTTATACTCTACCAGCGGATCTCTCTGGCCATAGGCCTGAAGTCCGATACTCTGGCGAAGCTGCTCCATGTCATCAATGTGATTCATCCAGCGGGAATCTACGGAGCGCAGAAGGACAACGCGCTCCACCTCACGAATGGCTTCCGGCTCCGGGAACTCCGCTTCCTTCGTCTCGTAGAGCTTGACGGCCTCTTCCTTGAGCTGCTGCTTGAGTCCATCGCCGGAGAGATCGCTGATACGCCCTCTTGTAATCTTCTCCAGCGGAATGAGCGGCAGGAGAATGTCATTGAGCTCGCCCAGATCCCAGCTGTCCGGATCCGCATTTTCGCCGATGACCATATCCACGGAGTGTTCTACAATACCGGTAATCATCTTGTAAATGGACTCGCGCATACTCTGTCCATCCAATACCTCGCGGCGCTCTCCATAGATGATCTCGCGCTGCTCGTTCATGACCTGATCATAATCCAGCAGATTCTTACGAATGCCGAAGTTGTTGGTCTCGATCTTCTTCTGGGCATTCTCCACCGCCTTGGAAAGCGATTTATGGGAAATTTCCTGTCCTTCCGGAACCCCCAGCGCCTCGAACATAGAGATCATACGCTCCGATCCGAACAAACGCATCAGATCGTCTTCCAGTGAAATATAGAATCTTGATTCACCGGGATCGCCCTGACGGCCGGAACGACCGCGCAGCTGGTTATCAATTCGTCTGGACTCATGCCGCTCTGTACCGATAACCTTCAGACCGCCGGCTGCCTTTGCCTGCTCATCCAGCTTGATATCTGTGCCTCGGCCCGCCATGTTCGTTGCGATTGTCACGGCGCCGTGCTGACCGGCCTGGGCAACAATCTGAGCCTCCAGCTCATGATTTTTGGCATTGAGCACGTTGTGGGGAATGCCTTCCTTGCGCAGCATTCTGGAAACCAGCTCGGACGTCTCAATAGTAATGGTACCCACGAGCACCGGCTGCCCCTTTTCATGCGCTTCCTTGACGGATTCTACAACAGCTGCAAATTTCTCCCGCTTCGTCTTAAATACCGCATCGTTTCGGTCCATACGTGCCACCGGACGATTCGTCGGAATCACAATAACATCCATTCCGTAAATCTCGCGGAACTCCTGCTCCTCCGTCTGTGCCGTACCGGTCATGCCGCACTTCTTATCAAACTTATTAAAGAAGTTCTGGAAGGTGATGGTCGCCAGAGTTTTGGATTCCCGCTTTACCTTTACGTGCTCCTTGGCCTCAATGGCCTGGTGGAGTCCGTCCGAATAGCGTCTTCCCGGCATCACACGCCCGGTAAACTCATCCACGATCATAACCTCATCGTCCTTGACAATGTAATCATGATCCCGTGCCATCAGATTGTTAGCACGAAGCGCCAGAATGATGCAGTGTTGGATTTCCAGGTTCTCCGGATCCGCCAGGTTCTTCAGATGGAAGAACTTCTCCGTCTTCTCAATACCGGATGCCGTTAGGTTGACGATCTTATCCTTCTCATTCACAACAAAGTCGCCGGTCTCTTCCTGCTCAATGCCCATGATGGCATCAATTTTGGAGAGATCCTCCACGTCCTCGCCCCTTGTCATCTGCTTGGCAAGAATGTCGCAGGCCTCGTATATTTTCGTGGACTTATCGCTCTGTCCGGAAATGATCAGCGGCGTTCTCGCCTCATCAATCAGGATCGAGTCCACCTCATCGATGATGGCATAGTGAAGGCCCCGCAGAACCAGCTGATTCTTGTAGATTGCCATGTTGTCACGCAGGTAATCAAAGCCCAGCTCGTTGTTGGTTACGTAAGTGATGTCGCAGTTGTAGGCCTGCTGCCGCTCCTCCGAGCTCATCCCGTTGAGAACAACGCCAACGGTCAGTCCCATGAAGGTATAGACCTGTCCCATCCACTCGGCATCACGCTTGGCCAGATAATCATTGACCGTAACCACGTGAACGCCCTTTCCATCCAACGCGTTCAGGTAGACCGGCAGGGTTCCAACCAGTGTCTTACCTTCACCGGTCTTCATCTCGGCAATGCGTCCCTGATGCAGGACAATGCCGCCGATGAGCTGAACCCGGAATGGCTCCATATTCAGTGCTCTCTTAGCGCCCTCGCGAACCGCCGCAAACGCCTCCGGAAGAATATCATCCAGCGTCTTGCCTCCGGCAAGCTGTTCCTTGAACTCTGCGGTCTTTCCCCGAAGCTCTTCATCCGAAAGCGCCTGCATCTGCGGGCGAAGCGCCTCGATCTTCTTTACGATCGGTTCAATTCGTTTCAGTTCGCGTTCACTGTGGCTTCCGAAAATCTTATCGGTAATTTTTGACATAAATTAATACTCCTGCACTTCCTCTTCGCCATTCATAACACGCAGTGCACCTTGTGCCAGGGCCAGCAGTTCATCCTCTCCGGGATACAGCTTCACCGGTGCAATAAAGGAAACCTTCTCGCTGATGGCTGTTGTTATAATCTTGTCATATGCAATGCCGCCCGTCATGATGATGGCATCCACCTTTCCGGCCAGAACGGCTGCCATTGCGCCGATGTTCTTGGACATCTGATAAATAAATGCGTCCCGAACCAGCTTGGCCTTCTCGTCGCCTGCCTCTACCATCTTATCCACATCTCTGGCATCGTTGGTGCCCAGATAGGCGTTGAAGCCGCCGTTTCCGACAATCTTCTTGCGCATTTCTTTCTCGGTGAGTCCGCTTTCGTAGCACATCTTAATCAGCGCACCGGAAGGGACACCGCCTGCGCGCTCCGGAGAAAATGCCCCGTCTCCGTCAAGCGCATTGAAAACATCCACAACCTTTCCGTTTCTATGTGCACCGCAGGATACGCCGCCGCCCATGTGAACCACGATCAGGTTCAGATCGGCATAGCTCTTACCGACCTCTTTGGCATAGCGTCTTGCCATTGCCTTCTGGTTCAGCGCATGGAAAATCGACACGCGTTCAATCTCCGGAACGCCGGAAATCCTTGCCACCGGTTCCAGTTCATCCACAACAACAGGATCTACGATGTAGGACGGAACGCCCAGCTCATCCCCGATTTCACGAGCCAGAATGCCGCCCAGGTTGGATGCGTGCTCCCCCTGAGGCGGTGTGATCAGGTCCTTCAGCAATGCGTCACTGACCGCATAGGTCCCGCCCGGGATGGGCTTTAAAAGTCCGCCGCGGCCCACAATCACCTGAAAGGTCTTTGGATCGATGTTCTCTTCCTTCAATGCATCCAGAATAATCTGCTTGCGGAAGTCCTTCTGTGCATAGATCGAAGGAAACTGCGCGATTTCCTCGGTGGAATGGCGAAGCGTCTTATCAAGGATCTGCGTTTCATCCTCGAAAACACCGATCTTCGTCGATGTAGAACCCGGATTGATAATTAAGCTCTTGATTGCCATATTCTCTCCTTTTGCGCAGCACACACCGCTGCGGCTGGCCACCTTGGTTTTCGCGAATAATCAATACCAAAGTGGGTGATAAATCGCTGTCATGACAGAATTAGAATCCCTCACCAAGGTGATGCGCAACCACGGCTGCAACCGCAATGGAATTCACCTTTGTCTCCTTTGAATCCGAGCGGGATGTCAAGATGGCCGGTGCCTTTGTTCCCATCAGAATGCAGGCATTCTTAAACGGAATGGTATGCACAATCGTCTTATACACCAGGTTGCCCGCGTGAATATCCGGAAACAGAAGAACATCGGCGTCTCCGACAATCTTGCGGTCTTCAGCGCCGGCCTTGTGCTTGGCGGCCTCCGGATCAATGGCAAGATCCATGGAGAGCGGTCCGTCTACAATGCAATCCGTAATCCGGCCCTCGTCGTTCCACTTGGTCAGCTGATCCGCCTCTACCGTCACCGGCATCTTGGGATTCACGACCTCAACTGCAGCCAAGGGCGCCACCTTCGGGTTATACACGCCGCAGGCATTGCAGACCTTCACCACATAGTTGATGATCTGTTCCTTATCCTCCAGTGTCGGATAAGGACAAAAAGCAACATCCGTCAGGAACAACAAGCGCTTAATTCCCTGGATCTCGAACACGCAAACGTGGCTGAGCATCTTACCGGTGCGCAGACCAACTTCCTTATTCAGTACACTGCGCAGGAAGGTCTTGGATTCCAGTGCACCCTTCATGTACATGTCCGCTTCCTTATCGTGAACCAGCTTCACCGCCGTCAACGCAGCCTGCTCCACATCCGGCTCATTGATGATACGGATACCGTCCTTATCAAGATCCCAGCCGATCTGGGAAGCAATTTCACGGATCTTCTCTTCATCTCCTGTCAGAATCGGCTCCGCAATGCCTCTTTGCTTAGCCTCATACACAGCTTCCATAACCGGAAGGTCCTGCGCGGCCGCAACGGAAAGCTTCTTCGTCGGAATTTCCCTCACCTGTGCCAGAATATCCTCAAATGATGCACTCATCTTGTTGATACCTCCGTTTAACTTCTATGCTGATAACGCACACTGCTACAATTTTAACACACGCAAAAAGGGCATTCAATCCTGCCCTCTTGTTAAGGATTAAATGCCCTTCCGATTTGTTACTGTACAGACGCCAGCGACGGGGCCTGGCGGAATTGTCCGGATTTGTTATTTCTTCTTGGAAGAACTCTGTTTGGAGGAGCTATCCTTCGACGTGCTCGCTTTTGAAGAGCTATCCTTCGAGGACGACGCACTGTCGGAAGCCTTGCTCGATGACTTTGTGCCGGAGATCAGCGATGCGGCACTCTTGATGCCGGCAGCCGTTTCCTCCAGGTCTTCTGCCGCAGCATTCAGTGATGCAATGGACTGATTGAAGCCGTCGAAATCAATCTTGCTGACGGATTCCATCGTGTCATCTACCTCCGCAGAGGTCTTGCTGACAGTACTGTTGAGCGTAGCTGCCGCTTTGTTCAGCTGACCGGCAACGCTGTTCATCTGCTCCGCCGTCGCTGAAAGCTCCACCACCGCATCATTCAAGGATTCAAAATCCAGGCTGCTGATCTTATTAATCGCGGCATCTGCATCCTTTGTTGTGTCATTTACGGTTGTAACCGTATCGTTCACGTTATCCAGTACGTCCTGCAGATTGGCACTGGCTTCCTGAATATTGGCAATTGACTCATTGAGGCCTTCATAGTCAATGCCTGCCAGTGCATCTACGATTTCATTGATGCTGTCCGCATTGTCCGTCACCACAGTGTCAATATTGGTCACCGCCTCATTGAGTCCCTCAATGGCTGTTCCAACTTGACTAACCTGGTCATTGGCATTCTGAATCACCTCGTTCACCTGCTCAAAGGAGCCGTCAATCTGCGTCCCCAGGTCCTCTGTTACGGTGTTCAGCTGCTGCACAGTCTCATCTGCGGATGCCACCACCTGATTCACACCGTCCACGGTTTTCTCCAGTCCGGTCACCGTATCGTTCAGATTGCCCAGCAACCGGTACAGCCCCGGCGTGATCACAGCAAAGGATGCGCCGAACACCACCAGGAGCAGCATGCTGCCGACAGCCGCCACCTTGTTGCTCCGGGAGCTTTTCTTTACCGAAGCAGCGATCTTGTCCATGGCCGCCGCCATCTCCTCCACCTGCTGCAGTGTCTCCTTCGGAACTGTGACCTGCACCTTCACTTCCTGCGGCGCCTGCGCAGCCGGAGCCGGTGCTGCACTTCCTGTGCCTGCTGCTCCCGCAGCGCCTGTACCTTCCGCTGCTTCCTGTCTGGTCGCTTCCTGTAATTCATCCTGTCTGGTTGTTGCTTCTTCCATGTTGACCCCCTTCCGCCGCAGCCCCTCTGCGGCAATCCCCAATGGATATTGAATGATTGTCACTGTACAGACACAATCCAGCGACGGGTCCTGGCGGAGTTGTCCGATCAGGGTACGCCCCCTGTCGCTTGGCTTGTGCGTGAACTGCAACGCATCATTACAACTATTCTACCAGACCGTACATGCAAGCGGTACTGGATTTGTCAGGGAGTGGTATAGTACCAGAGTACACAACAAGAAATTTAAAAGGAGCATTGCCATGACAACCGCTTTCACCCCTTCTGCATCCGTTTCATTGGATGCGACCGAGATTAATTCCTTTACCGACGGCCTGATGGCCTTTCTGAACGACAGTCCGGTATCATTTTTGGCCGCCAGCAATATTGCGCAGCGCCTGAATGCTGCCGGATTTTCAGTCCTTCGTGAGGAGGATGTCTGGGATCTTACGCCCGGCGGACGCTATTACGTGATGCGCAATGGCTCTGCTGTTATTGCGTTCTGCCTGCCGGCCTCGCATTCCTGTGGCAATGGAACGGTTTTCGAAATGAATGAGGCTCACATGAAAGCCTCTGATATTCCGGAGTCTTCTGCCTTTCACATTGCGGCCAGTCATCTGGATTCTCCCACCTTCCGCATCAAAAGCAATGCTGAAATCACGGTGGAAAATCAATACATCACCCTCAATGTGGAAAAGTACGGCGGCATGATTCTGTCCACCTGGCTCGATCGCCCTTTATCCGTTGCCGGGCGCGTTCTCGTGCGCACACAAAATGGCATTGCTTCACGGCTTATTAACATCGACCGGGATCTTATGATCATCCCCAGTGTGGCCATCCACATGAACCGCAATGTCAATGATGGCTACAAATGGGATATGAAACAGGACCTTCGTCCGCTTTTCTGCGGACTTTCGACTCCATTTTGTTTACACACTGACGCAGCAAGTACTGATGTGGCAGGTGCGAATATGATAGACGCTGACAGTGAACCTTCCGCCTGCTCCGAAGAGGTAACTGCATCTCTTTTCCGGCAGCTGATTGCTAAGGAGGCCGGTGTCGCACCAGCGGACATCATCGATACCGATCTGTATCTGTACAACCGTCAGCAATCGGCGCGTACCGGTCTGCACCAGGAATTCATCTCCAGCGGACGCCTGGATGATCTGCAGTGTGCGTATTCCTCTCTTGCCGGCTTCCTCGCCGCCTGTGAAAATATCGCTGCCACAGACCGTTCAAACGACGGGGCTCCGTCTGCCAAGGCCCGCCCCCAAGATAGGCCTGTCGCCAACTCCTGTATTCCGGTTTTCTGTGCCTTCGACAACGAGGAGGTTGGCAGCATGACAAAACAAGGGGCGGATTCCTCTCTTCTTCGGGATACGCTCCGCCGCATCGGAGAAAAGCTTGGGTGGACGCAGGAGGATTTTTGCCGCAGCATTGCCAAGAGCTTCCTGATTTCCGCGGACAATGCACACGCTGTCCACCCCAACCATCCGGAACTGGAGGATCCCACGCATCGTCCTGTTCCCAACGGCGGCATTGTCATTAAGTACAGCGCCAATCAAAAATACACCACGGACGCCGTATCCGGTGCCATCATGCAGGAACTCTGCCGTAAGGCCGGCGTTCCCACACAGATCTTCTATAACCGCTCAGACCTCCTCGGCGGCTCCACGCTCGGCAACATCTCCGGCACGCAGCTCTCCATCCGCACCGCGGACATCGGTCTGCCGCAGCTGGCCATGCACTCGGCCTATGAAACCGCAGGTGTGCTGGACGGTGCGTATCTGGAAAGAGTCTGCCGCCTCTTTTACCAGGGCTTTCTGCCAATTACACAGGGCGACTGATTATTGCTGTACGCACGCCGTCCCAACTGTTACAGCCCCTAGTACATCGTTTGCAAAATAACTAGCCTAATAACGCAGAACTTTTTTCTGAGG
>CAVKRN010000008.1:0-59651 GCA_963658695.1 bacterium | reverse complement strand
TGTGGTTACCATGGGAAGGGCGTATCCCATCGCCTCCAGAAGCGACATCGGCATTGCTTCCATATGCGAGGGAAGAAGGAAAACCATGCTCTCCCGCAAGAGCTCTTCCTTCTCCTCTCCGCGCACCCAGCCGGGAAAATTCACGTTCTTCTCAAGGATCGAAGGAGAAAGACTGTCTGTAATGAGCTCTCGGTCGCCGACACCTCCCAAGACAAACTTCGCCTCCGGAACCTTGTTCGTCACAAAGCGGATGATGCCCGGCATCTCCCCCATTCCCTTCCCTTCCGTCAAAACGCCAAGGTAGAGAATCTGTTTTTTACGCCGCCGCTTTTCTTTCCGCTCTTCCTCCAGCGCCTCTGGATGCAATACGCAGTAATTGGGTATCACACGAATTCTCTCTGCCGGATAGGTCTCCGACAGAACCTCCTTCCAGTGCTGCGTCAGGACAATCATACGTCCGCATTTGCCGTAGATGCGCCGGACCAGCCATTTTTTGCCGGCCGACACATTTCCATAGAATTCATCAAAGGCGGACCCATGGATATGATTGACGATGGGGATCCCCCGCCTCGCCGCCATGAGGATAAAGGGGAGCTTTCGGTAGAAGCTCGGTCCGAAGGAAGAATGAATATGAACAAGTTCCGGCGGGTCCTTTTTGAGGACCTCCCGGAACTGCCCATACGCGTTCAGCGCTTTTTTTAGTTTATCCTGCTTCGTACCGTCACAATAGGACTGCACGTAGGTGATGCGGAAATCCTTCTCCAGACGACTTCCATAATAGCCGGAAGTGACGGCTGCAATTCCGCCGTGTACCAGAGGATCCGGTACAATCATACAAATGTGATGCATCATTTGGCTCCCCTATGCCCAAGGACCACAATAAGGGTCTGCAAGAGAATCTTAAAGTCCAGCGTCAATGACCAGTTGTCAATGTATTTCAGATCCAGACGCACCACCTCGTCGAAATCCGATATGTCGCTTCGTCCGCTGACCTGCCACATGCCTGTAAGCCCGGGTGTCATAGACAGACGCCTGCGATAATGCTCATCGTACTTCTCAAATTCATCCACGGTGGGCGGTCTGGTTCCCACCAGACTCATGTCTCCCTTTAAGACATTCAGAAACTGAGGAAATTCGTCCAGGCTGGTGCTTCGCAGGAACGCCCCCACCTTGGTGATCCGGGGGTCATTTTCCATCTTGAACATAAGGCCCTTGACTTCGTTTTCCTTCTCCAGTTCCTTCTTTCTGGCCTCTGCGTCCTGATACATCGACCGGAACTTATAAATTTTAAATCGGCGCCCATTCTTACCGATTCGCGTCTGGGCAAAGAAGATCGGCCCCGGGGAATCCAGCTTAATAGCCGGTGCAATGAATACGGTCAGAATTCCCGTGAGCAAAACACCCACCAGGCCGCCCAGAATATCCACCGCCCGTTTGATCAGAAGTCGCTTGTAGCTGGACTGGAACCTTGTATAGGTGACACAGGTAAAGGAGCCATAGTCTTCCACCTTTGCCGAGGCACCGCTGACTTCCGGAAGCCCCAGATTATAACGGCACACAACACCCATTTCCTCAAAGCCGTTGATCAAAGGCCGCACATCATCTCTTGTAAATCCCGGAACATTCAAAAAAACCTCATCGAAGGGAATCTGCGTCAGCTTTTCCGTCATCTCCTGGAAGCGCTTTTCCCTCTGCGCATCGGTATCTCCCTGTTCACAGCGAACCGATGCAGACCCCACAACCTGATAGGCAATGCCAAGCTCTGTCCGCAGCCTTGAAATGGTTTCATCCACCAGCTCCGGCAAGGCAACTACCAGTACCTTAATGACCTCCTTCTCACTCGTAACAACCCGTCGCAATACATCCTTAAACAGGATGTGTACGGCATACATCAAAAGCAGATTGATCCAGATAAAGTTGATGATCACCTGCCGGGAAAGAATTCGTCCCCACTGGGCAAAGAAGACAAACGCCAACGACGCCAGAATCATCACGCCGTTGTACTGCAGTACGCACATCAGCTCCTTAAAAAGCCCACGGTTTATAAAGTCCCGGTTCCATTCCGCAAAGAAGCTGTAAACGGTGTAAAACAAAAGGAATACGACCAGCACCGCATAATGCAGCGTTTTGCTCCCCCAGTCATTGTTGCCCGCAAATCGCAGATTGGTTGCAAGCCAGTAGGAAAATGTGATGCAGATCAGATCCAAAAGCCACAAACCGTAATTCTGCAGGACTCTATTTTTCTGATTCATGATGCTCGAATTCCTTCCCATTGCCAAAAATTTCCGACAGATACAATGCTGCCAGAAGAAGTCCGTAATTGCGTCCGATGTATGCCGATACCAGGTGGGCTTCAAAAACCGTATACAGCGACAGGCTAACGAGCAGGACAAACCCGGCCCGGTCTTTGATCCTTCTGGAATGCTCCATCAAAAGGAACAAAATGCCAACAACAAAGAGCGCCGGCAAAATACCGTACCAGTACACAACGCGAAGCCAGCCAAGGTCAAAATACGTGACATTCAGCCGCTGGGAAAACCATTTCCAGGTGGAGATAGTTCCCTCGTGGAACGTTGTTGTCCAAAGGGAGGCCACGCGCCCCGTCAGTACACTGTCCAGCTTTGCCATCCAGCTGTGCTTTCGCGGGTCAAACAGCCCGCACAGCACCGAAAATACAAGACCGCCTGCCACCAGCAGCTCTCCAAAGAAATACACTGCATTCCCTCCGGAAAGTCTCTTTCCATAGTGCAGTACCATAGAAAAAAAGATCGCAAAAAGCGCCATTGCGCAAGCGGTATTGCTGTGCGTCAGACCATACAAAAGAACATCTCCCACCGCCAGCAGAATATACAGATACAGCTTCATCCTCCGGTCATACAGATACAGCGCCAGCATCAGCAGCATCGCCGCCATGCAGTGAAGGGAATTCGGATGTCCCAGTCCCAGATCCCAGCGTGTTTCGATTCCATGACCATAGTCATAGGTCTGATACAGATGTCCCATCACACCGGCAAGCGCCAGCACAACCAGCCCCCCGCATCCGGCAAGTGTCCCCGCAAGCTCCAGCTTCATTGCCTTTCGAATCGATATCGTGCCGGCCGCCCTCATAAACACAAAAACCCGCAGCAGGTCATTACGCCCGCCGATCCGCCAGCAAAGAACGCCCAGCAGCAGCGCCAGAAGCCAGAAGGCGTGCTCTTTTTTCGTAGCCTTAGGAATACAAACCACACACCGCACCGCAAATAGTAGAAACGCGAAGCGATACATCATTCCGTCATATGGATTTGTCCAGCTGCTCTTATCCAGAATAACAACCAGAATCTCCAGGCACAGCCCCAGATAAAATAAAACCGCGCTCCATCGATCCAGCTTTGAAAGCACTTTGTTCATGGTTCCTTGCTTCCCTGCGTCGTTTCGGTCCCACCACTTCCTGCCTGCTATCACACCTACCCGCGTCGTTTCCATGCCACCACGGTTTTCTCATACAACAAAGACAGGCGGTAGTACATCTTTGGTGATTGCACATAGAGCTTTAGGCGCTTTGTGTCTCCGCGGCGCCCGTACCGCTTTTGCCCGCACAGTTCCAGAATCCGGTCCTTGTGGGAAAGGATACGCTTCTCCATCTCTTCTGCCTGTTCCTTGGTATCCTCACAGGCACGATAATCCTCTTCATAGAACAGCATACGGCGATAAAACCAATACTCCGATTCCTCGGCAAGTCGCGCAAAGCCTGCCTCATCCAGCAGTGCAAGGTGACTCCGCCAGGCCGGAATTTCCTGCGTCAGGGTCCGGATAGCGCGCCCGGTATTCATAATGCTCGCACTCCGATTTTTCACGTAATCGTACAGAGGCTCCGGTTGGTACAAAACCTTTCGTGCCCGGCAAAGAGCATAGGTTGTAAACGGAATATCCTCCGCACTGGTGCCTTCCGGAAACCGGTTGCCTTTGAGCACGCTTTGGTGGAACAGCTTGCTCCACACCGACGGATGCAGAACAACCCGTCCATCCGTCCCCTCTGCACCGGAACGGATAAAATACCGAAGCGCATCCTGCTGCTTTAATAATATACTGTTCTCCACAAGAGAGGCAATTCTGGCACTGGCAGCTTTGCCGCTTGCCTCTGCCGCGGGTGCCGCTTCCTTTCCATCCTGTGCCACCGTCTCCCGGTAGTTAACGGCAGCAAGCTGTGCCCCTGTCGCAAGCATGCCGCGCACCAGCGTCTCATACAGCTCAGGGTGTGCGTAGTCATCTCCATCCACAAAGCCAATGTACTCGCCTCTTGCACATGCCAGTCCCGCGTTGCGAGCCGCCGAAACGCCGCCATTTGTAGTGTGCATCACCCGGATCCTGGGATCCTCCCGGGCTGCCTCATCCAAAATGCGTCCCGTTCCATCCGTGGAGCCATCGTCCACGGCGATGATATCCAGATTCTGCCAGGTTTGTCTTCTAACTGAATCCAGCGCACCGGCAATGTACGGCGCCACATTGTATGCCGTCACAATGACCGAAATCAGCGGCGTCTCTGACATAAAACGCCCGGCCGGACTGATGCGAATCATATCGCCGGAATAAATATCCTTCCGCGCCAGTTCACTTCCATCCTTCTCATTGTTCCAGATGGATGGTGCGAATACGATTTTACCCGGTGCACGGCAAAGCCATGCCCCCCACCAGGAGAAGCTGGAATTGGCAATGATGTGGCAGCGGCACAATGTCATCAGGTAAAGATCCAGGTACCCATGATCCTCGTCACTTCCCTTTACCAGCACAAACCGTCCTCTTCCCAGATTATCGGAACGTTCCGCCTGGTAGCGTATCCACTCCCCCGCCTTCTCTTCATCATTGGAGAAAACAAAAAATGTAATCTCCGGGTCCACTTCCTGCAGACTTTGAATGGCGGTGTTGTAGTAAGCATCCGTACAAATCCCGCCGTAGACATCCCCCTTGGCCACATAGTCCCCGAAACGAAGATGGATGGAGGCACTTCCTCCTCTACCTCTCAGTCCTCTGGCATCTGCGCCGGCTCCGGCCTGCCGGATCCTTGCCGCATACCCGGCGGCCTGCTCTAAAATCCGTTTTTCCTTGGCATCCGCCCCTTCCTTCGGCTCCAGAAGCTGTTCCGGGAAAGAAAAGGCGCTCCGTACTTCCTGCTCACACCCTTCAAAATACCTCGGGCTTTGGAAGCCGCCGCAAAAATATCCCTCCTCCAGCTCCAGAAAGGCCGGATCGAATATAAAATCCCTGTCGTCTCTTTCCAGTGTCTTTCGCCCGGTCAGCTTTCTGCGAATTCGGTTGGGCAGCGCAAGGCTGCCATCCGTAAGACGCATGACATCCTCCCGTGAAGCCGTCGGATATTCAATACCGAAAATATCCAGACGCTTGGGGCGTCGTTTCTGCTCGGAGTCCCGGAAGGCCTCTTCATCGTATTGTGACACGTCGTCAAATAAGACATTGCGTCCGCGTTTTTGAAGCTGCAGAAAGAGGGCATATTGAAACATCTGGTTGCCCAGTCCACCTGACATTCGGATGATAATCATACGGCAAGACATTCCTTCCAATAATCAGCCCATTGCTGGAACACAAAAAAGCTCCACAAAAGTCCGGAATAATTTCGGCCGGAGCCGGCGCCGCCGTCTCCCATCGTCAGAAAACTGTTCAAAAGCTCCTGCACCGCAGCCGGATCGAAAAGTCCCTGCTCTTCCAGATAGTGCGTACTGCAGTAGCGAAGAAGCTCTTCCCTCAAAGGACCCGAAAGCCACTTGCCAAGCGGAACCGAAAATCCCTTCTTGGGCCGTTCCAGAAGGTCCCGAGGGATGTAATCGTAGGCAAGCTGCTTGAGAAGATACTTTTTGGAAAAGCCGCCGGAAACCGGATGGTATTTTAAGGAATGGTCCACGCGGAAGGAGTACCGTATCACGTCCGGATCCAGGAATGGGCAGCGGCTCTCCAGAGAATACTTCATGGAGGCCTTATCCACCTTCATCAGAATATCGCCGGGCAGATAGGTATCAAGATCCAGCAGCATTCGCGTAATCTGCCAGTTCTCGGCCGGATACTCCGATTCCACTTCATAATTAGCGGAAAGGAACGGTGTGTCCGTCTCCGATTCCGATCGAACCAGCCTTCTTGCCAGCTCTGTATAGCTCCCGGCGCCAAACTGCGTCTTGGTCTGTCTGTCGCGATTTGCTGAAATCACACGCGCGCGGAAGGGATAACACGCCTCCAGCTTTTTGCTGCGTCCGATCGGAAGCTGACCGATCCCGTGCGCCAATCCGCCGAGGACATCCAGACGCTGCGCAAGCCGGACATTGTCATAGATACCGTAGCCACAAAACAGCTCATCCCCGGCATCTCCCGAGAGTGCTACCGTTACCTTCTTTTTCGCCAGCTTTGACACCAGCATCGTCGGAATCTGGGAAGAATCCGCCATGGGCTCATCAAAGAATTTCGGCAAATCGCCAACCAACTCAAACAGATCCTCTTCGCCGATAATCTGCTCCTCATGATCGGCGCCAAGGTGCTGTGCAATGGCCCTTGCATAGGGTGCTTCATCATACTCTGCTTCCTCAAAGCCAATGGAAAAGGTTTGAAGGTGACCGCTCCCTAACTGCTCACTGGCAATGGCACTGATCAGTGACGAGTCGTACCCGCCGGATAAAAAGGTTCCCAGCGGAACATCCGCCACCATACGCCGCCGCACCGCAGTTTGCAGGTGCCGGCGCAGCTGCTCTTTAGCCTCTTTCTCATCGCTGATGCGATGGATTCGGTTTGTCTCGTACTCATCGCGGATGCTCCAGTAGCGCCAGGAACGCATCACATGTTCCCTTACGCTCCAGGTCATAACACATCCCGGCTCCACCTTCCACACCTTCTCCAGAATGGTATCCGGCGCGTTGATGTACTCTTGAAACAGGTATCTTGGAAGGACGTCCTTTCGTATTTTTCCTTGAAAACCGGGGCTTTTCAGAATCGGTGCTAGAACGGAGGCAAATAATAGCTCCTCCCCATTTTGAAAGAAATAGAGCGGCTTTTGTCCCATGCGGTCACGAGCCAATATCAGCTCCTGTGTGCTGCCATCATAAAGGGCAAACGCAAACATTCCATTGAAATGCTCTACACAGGAAATTCCCCATCGCAGGTAGGCTGCGAGAATCACCTCGGTGTCGCAATTGGAGTGAAACGTATACTCCGAAAGCTCACGGCGCAGCTCACGGTAATTATAGATCTCACCGTTATAAACAAGATGAAGGCGACCATCCTCGGTGGACATCGGCTGATGCCCCAGAGGGGACAGGTCCAGAATCGACAAGCGCCTTTGTGCCATGCCAAGGGTTCTGCCCTCCGGCAGCTCCCAAAGCTCCACGCCGGCATCGTCCGGTCCGCGTTCCTTCATGGTGTCATTCATCAAAGAGAGCTGCTCTTTGGTGATCACACGTTTTGAAATATATCCGCATATTCCGCACATATGTTATCCCATGCAGCAATACAGAGCTTCTTCGCAAGCCGCTCCTGCGCAGCTTTCCTTTTACTCTGCATCATTACCAAACCCGCAACTATTCAGAGCTCCATGTAAAACTTCTGCATTTGAATGGCTGCTGTTTCTACGTTGTAGCCGGCAGCATCCAGTGCCGCACCGGCTCTTGCCGATGCCGCGCGCCGCCCTGCCAGATCACCCGCCAAGACCAGTCCATGTTCTGCGTCCGTCGACGCCGTACGCTTTTGGATCTCCTGCGCCCACTGCGATGCATGATCAGCCCCGATCGGAAGGCGAATTACCAGATTCGTAAGCACTGCTTCATCCGTAATGGTGTCTGCGATGACACAGGGAAGTCCTGCGGCCTGTGCTTCAATCACCGTTCCAGGCATTCCCTCGTACAAGGATGGAAACGCAAACACGTCAAAGGCCTGATAGACAGCGGCTGTCTCTTCCCGGGAGAGCTGCCCGGTCCAGATGACCTTAGCGCCCAGTCCGGCATCCTCAAAGGTCCTTTGTATCTGCTGCTGCAGCGCTCCCTTTCCGGCAAACAAAAAGCGAATCTCGCGTCCTTCCAGCTCCTTGCCAACCCCGGCAAGATAGCAATGATTTTTAACCGCATCCAGACGCCCCACATGTCCAATCACCACGGCGTCATCCGGAATCCCATAGCTTGCCCGGACTCTGCGGCGTTTCTCCTCATCAAAGAAAAAAGGGGCCAGCTCCAGCGCGTTCGGCACCAGCATGATCTTCCCTTCCTCATATGCCTTACGGCCAAACACCGAAACAGAAGCCTCCCGTGAGCAGGAAAGCATCCGGTCGCATTTCTCAGGAAGTGAACGCCGCAGCCACCGCGTCGCAAGTCCCCGCAGTCCGGCATCCACGCCGGCGCTTCTGGCATGTGCCATCACAACCGGCACGCCCGAGGCCTTGGCAATCGGAAGGTACACCGAGGCCATTGATGTCATGTGCCCCTCAACAGCCGCAAAGTCGTGATGTGCAGCAAAAAAGGTTTTGCAGGCTCTCTTGTACTGCCCCAGATTGGTACCTGTGAAGCGAGGCAGCACGTAAATCCGTCCGCCCATAGACAGAACCTCGTCATCCAGGTCCTCCTTGGGCCGGCGCGTTGCCAGTGTATCCGGATCCGCACAGGAGGATTGGAAGTGTACCAGAAAATCAAACTGGACCTTGGTGCGGTCTATGTGCCGATACAAATCCATCACCCTGGATTCCGCGCCTCCGCGATTTAACTTGCCGAACACATGTAGAATTCGGATCGGTGTCTCCTGCTCCATATCCTCTTTCACTTCCCTTTGCCCACTGTCTGTCGTTTGCAAAACGCAGCCGCCGGAATCGTTCCTGTCAGGATTTACCTGCTGCAAATCTCATCCGTTTGTATCCGTTTCAGTTCTGTCTGCTCTTTTGCTTCTCGTAGCGCTCACGCAGTGCCCGCTTGACCAGCGCCATCGCATGCTCCTTCTGCATGCCAAAAGATCCTCGGATCACCGCGTCCTGTGCCATCATCTCATCAAAAGAAATCATCGACTGATTACTGATGATGTCCTCATAAGTAGCAAAATCCTTTTCCTCCAGTGTGTTGCAATGCACAACGATGGTTGTCACTCCGGATGTCTTTTTAAGGCTGTCCGACTTCCGGTAGGAAATCGGGTAAAAGATGAGCTCCGCATACTGGTAAGGGCAGGATCCAAAGCCATCGGTCAGACCGGTAAAGCCCAAAGAGCGGAGCGCCATCAGTGTGTTGAGGTCATAGGAGTGAGCCGGTGCCATGAACAGTGTCGTCTCAATTCCATGCTTCTTTAGGATCGCCTGCCCCTTGCGGAGACGATCCCTTTGCTCCTCATAGGACTGGCCTGCGAATTCAGACTTGCGATTCAGCGGCAATATGCCGCCCTTGTCGGTGGAATAGGTATGGTGGTAGCCATGCATACTGAGCGTCCATCCATCCTTGTCCCGGCGCTCCTTCACATACTCCCAGAAATCCTCTCTGGGCGGATCAATCTGAAGCTTCGGATCGCGGTTGTCAGGCACAACTCCCAAAAGCGGCCGAACGCCGTACTGATCAAGAAGATCTTTGAATCGCAGAAATTTCTCCCAATTCATCTCTGCTGTTATGTCATCCAAACGAATCGCGATTTTCACTGCATCACCTCACTGCAAATTTTCCTTGTACCAGTCAATTGCCAGCGCAATGCCGGCTGCAAAGTCATAGGACGGATCATAACCAAGCTGCTCTCTGGCCTTGGATATGTCTGCATTGCTGTCCCGTATATCTCCGGCGCGAGTCGGGCCAAAAGCCGGCTCCATCTCTATTCCGAGTGCCTTCGTAATGTCATGATACACATCAATCAGATACTCCCGTCCGCCGGCACCGATGTTGTATGCCGTACCGGCCGCATCCTCCGACGCTGCGCAGCAGCGAAGGCATCCTTCGATCACATTGTCGATATAGGTAAAATCACGGCTCTGACGTCCATCACCGTTGATCGTCGGCTGTTCTCCCGCCAGCAGCTGCTTGATAAACTTCGGAATGACCGCCGCATACACCCCGTTGGGATCCTGATGCCGTCCGAAAACATTGAAAAACCGCATGCCATAGGTGTTCAGGCCATAGATTTCCTTGTACATCTGCCCGTACATTTCATCCACCTTCTTGGTCAACGCATACGGAGAAAGCGGCTTGCCCTCCTGTCCCTCCTTTTTGGGAAGGATCGTGGAATCTCCGTATACCGAAGAGCTCGAAGCGTATGCAAACCGCTTCACGCCGTTTTCTCTGGAGGCCTCCATCATATTGAGGGTTCCGTGAATATTCACTTCCTCATAAAACAAGGGCATCTCAATGCTGCGCGGGACTGACCCCCATGCCGCCAGATGAATCACGTAGTCCACATCCTGCGTTGCCTTCCGGCAGGCATCCAGATCCCGGATGTCCTCCTGAATAAACGTAAACTTCGGATTCTCCAGATACGGTGTAATGTTCTCGATGTGGCCGGTGGAGAGATTATCCAGCACACGGACGGTGTAGCCCTTGTCCAGAATGGCTCCCGCCACATTGGATCCGATGAAGCCGGCACCGCCGGTCACCAGGAAGACACTGTCCTTGGGAAATGTTATTTGCTCAAAGCTCATGATTGATCCTCTTTTACGGTTGGAATAGGAAACGCCATCGGGCATTTTTGAGTGCAAGGAGAAATCCGCGCAGGCGGTTTCTCCGCAGCACGGAGTGCATTGTCGGCATCGCCGGCAAGCACTCCAAAATAGGAGAAAATGCCATCGGGCATTTTCGAGTGCAAGGAGAAATCCGCGCAGGCGGTTTCTCCGCAGCATGGAGTGCATTGTCGGCATCGCCGGCAAGCACTCCAAAATAGGAGAAAATGCCATCGGGCATTTTCGAGTATATGATACCATAAATACAGGGTTCTGCGGACTATGCCTGCATGGCAGCCTCCGCCACCTTGATCATGATGGCGCACTCAATCCTCTTGCGGAAGATCTGACATCCGTACTCATAGGTGCCGTGAATGTCTCCGGTTGCGTGATACCCATTGGCCGCGCAGCCGCCGGAGCAATACAGCCTTGCCCAGCAGTTATCGCAGTCATGCCGCGCATACACATTGCAAAGCTTGAATTCATCCCGAAGCTTTGTGTTCGTCACGCCGTCCCAGATGTTTCCCAGCTTGTATTCCGGATCACTGACAAACTGGTGGCAAGGATACAGATCACCCCAGGCCGTGACCGCCATATATTCCGTTCCGGATCCGCACCCGGAAATTCTCTTGTAAATGCAGGGGCCATGCTCGAGATTGATCATGTAATGATAGAAGGTAATGGGCTTTCCTTCCCGTTCCCTGCGGATCATATCCTTTGCCAGAATCTCATACTGCTCGAACAGGATCGGCAAATCCTCCTTCGTCAGTGCACTCGGACTGGACGGATCGCACACGACCGGCTCCATCGACAGCTCCGTAAAGCCCAGATCATCCGCCATGTGAAACAGATCATTGGTGAAATCCGGATTGTAATGCGTAAAGGTTCCGCGCATATAATATCCCTTGTTTCCTCTGGCCTTGGCAAATTGCTGAAACTTCGGAACAATGGTATCGTAGCTCCCTCGTCCCATGCGGTCCACACGAAACCGGTCATTGACCTCCTTGCGGCCGTCCAGGGACAATACCACGTTGTGACACTCCTTATTGGCCCATTCGATGACCTCATCATTGACGCCCACTCCGTTGGTGGTCAGTGTAAAGCGGAAGTTTTTCTTGGCGTCCTTTTCGATGCTGCGGGCATATGCCACCAGATCCTTGCAAACCTGGAAGTTCATCAGCGGCTCACCGCCAAAAAAGTCGACCTCCAGATTTCTGCGAAAACCGGAATTCTCTACCAGAAAATCCAGTGCGCGTTTTCCCGTTTCGAAGCTCATAAGGCCTTCCTTGCCGTGGAAATTTCCCTGAGAGGCAAAGCAGTAGGAGCAGTTTAAATTACATGTGTGGGTCACCAGAAGACAGAGTGCTTTGATGACATTGGAACGGTTTTTAAGGTCAAATGCCTTATCTGCGAACACATCCTCTGTAAAGAGCTTTCCGGCCTGAATCAGCTCGTCAATGTCCGCAAACGTATCCGCCACATCCTGCTCTGTTAATCCCTGTTCCTTGTATTTAGTCAGGAGCTCCTGCCCGATGGCCTCCCTGTCCTTTCCCGCGTCAAGTCCCGCAATCGCATCGTATGCGATGGCATCGGTAACATGCACCGCTCCGGAATACACATCAAGAATAATATTGTAGCCGTTCAATTGGTATTGATGAATCATATCGTTTCCTGTCTTGTACCATCACTTAGCAGTGATAACTGGTTCTATTTTTCCCTAACGTCTAAAAAAGGCCGGAACATCCGAAGATGCTCCGGCCTGCTATCTCTTGATCGAAACGCTTTACTTGCGAGGACAATATCTCAAAAAGATGTACCTATTCCGCAAGTTCTCTGCCGCTGCGCGATCAGTTTTCCTTGTTCTCGCAATCCTGGTTGGCGATTCCGCAGCTGGTCTTGCATGCGCTCTGGCAGGAAGTCTGGCACTCGCCGCATCCGCCGTTCTCTGCGCTCTTTGCCATATCACGTGTATTCAGAGTCATAATGTGCTTCATGATTGTATCCTCCCTTAAATGGATTTATATCAAACAATTACTGTATATACTACCCAGTTCCTCGCATCCTTGTCAAGGCGAATGTATTGTTAGTAACCGTTCACTCGCCAGCCCCATCGCTGGCTGGCGTCTGTACAGTATCTATTGTTGCCGTACCTCACCACCTGGGGTATCCACCACAGCAAAGTCCGCCTCCACCGCAGCAAAGATTCAGAGCCGCGTTCAAAAGACAAAGCTTCAGGCACCACCCGGCCGTACTGGACGGACCGGAACCATAAGGATTCTGCCTTTGTTGGTACCATGTGGATCCCGCACTCATTCGCTGCACCAGATCCTGATAGATTTGGTTATTCGGTTCCATCTGGGCCGCATTCTTGGCATACTGAAGTGCTACGACGTTGTTGCCGAGTCCGGAATTGGCAATGGCACTGTAGTAATACCACTGTGCCGACCGGTTGGTAATGCTGTTGAGCACATTCAGGGCTTCCTGGTAGTGGCGGCTGTTCAAATAGTTCGCAGCTGCCTGCAGACGAATCGAATCCTCGTCCTGATTCTGACTTTGCCTCTGGTAGCCTCTTTGCTGGCCGGAGAACCCGCCAAATCCGCCACCGAAAAATTCATTCCAGAAATCGCCGTATCCTTCCTGCCAGGTGGATTCCCGATAGGTTCCTCCCCCTGTGCCGCCGGAGCTCCCATAGGCTCCCGATCCGGTACTGCTGCTGTAGGGATGCTGGCGTTCATACATAACCTGCTTATAGGCCGCCTGTACCTGTTTGAATTTCTCTTCTGCCTGCTCCTTATTGGGATTATTGATGTTGGAATCCGGATGATACTTGCGCGACAGAGCTCGATATGCTTTTTTCACCTCATCGTCCGAGGCATCCCGGGACACTCCCAGGATTTGATAGGGATCAGACATCCAGCTGCCCTTCCTTTCCAAGATCACCGCTTCGCGCGGCACGAACGCTATTGTATCTGGTCCAGACTCCCGAGTAAAGAATATTACGGAGGATCGTAAGATTCTCAACACACGGAAGCAGCTCGAAAGCCTCGCAGCTGCGGGAAATCATCATGGTCAGAATCTGCCGTACCTTTTCATCAAACTCCGCATCATCCTTCATTGCCAGGAACGGATTATAGTTTCCGCTCTTCTCATCCTTCTCGAGGTCATCGTATGCATCCATGAGATATACGAATTTCCCGAGGTAAAAGCCCATTTGCCGGAGCGGTGTCTCCCAGTCGTCCTCGCGAACCGCAAAGAGCTCCGCCATAATATCACCAAAATATCCTGCAGCCTTATCAATATCCGTTTCCGATTCCGCCTCCGCTGCATGCAGGCGATCCAATCGGTCCTTGATTACCGCCGCCTTATGTCCGTAATCTGCTCCGGCCTTTGAGCTTTTTTTCTTCAGAAGTCTTGCTGCCAGAAGCTTATGGAGCTTGTGCTCATCACTCCAATCGTCCAGACAGGAATAATAAGACAATATGACATTCATGTCCGCTGCGTATTCGGTAAATTCATTGCAACGCGTTGTGTGCTTCTCAAACGGATGCGCAATGCATCTTGTTTCTCCCAGCGTATCGTTGGCATCATACAGATCACTTAGGAGCAGAATGAGGAATGTCATATCATAGGTCAGCGTCATCTGTCCGGAGAAACCATACTGTTCACGCAGCACCCTGCAAAGTCCGCAGTAATAGGAGCGGTACAGCCCCACCTCGCGAACCTTCAGCTCCTGCTCATTGATGACAACATAGCCAAACATAACCTTTCCCCTTTACCTCTGAATCTGCAGCCCATCAGGAGCGCTTTTTAAACTCCTTTCCGCATTTGGGACAACGGACCATGATCTTGCCCTTTCCCTTCGGTATCCGAATCTTCTGACCGCACTGCGGGCACTTGTAAATATGGAAGCCGGCATTGCGTTTTCTCTGCTCTCTGGCGCAGGCAGCCTTATAGGAAAGGCCGCGAATGCGATCTCCCAGCTTGCGGAAAACGCTCCCCATCGATTGGCCAAATCCACTCCGGCGCAGCTTGCCCGTGATCTCCAGATATTTCTGATTTTCCTGATAACGCTTGGCGATGTTGCGCGAGAACATCCGAAAATACATGTAAATCAGCAGCAGCAGCGAAATCCACCACAGCATGGGTACCCGCAGGAACATTTCCAGAATAATCAAGACTAAAATGACGCCGGAAAGGAACTGGCCGAATTGATCTGCGCCATATCGTCCCTGCATAAACTGAATGAACTTATAACGAAAGCGATCCCACATAGTTCCTACCCTTTACTTCATAGGCTATTTCTTTAATACAGTACAGAAAGTATTTTTAACCCAGTGCTATTGAATTGCAATGAAGGAACCTCAAAAATACTATTAAAAAAAAATAAAGGGTAGCGCATTCTCATGCGCCACCCTTTACACTCGCCAAATGTGCGCCAAACCAATGTCCGGCAAAACACAAATGCGTTTTCATCCTGAATGAATTAGATGCTCTTCTTTGCAGTCTCTGCCAGTGCAGCAAAGCCCGCTGCATCGTTCACTGCCATCTCTGCAAGCATCTTGCGATTGATGTCGATGCCGGCAACCTTCAGACCATGCATCAGCTGGCTGTAGGAAAGTCCGTTGATTCTGGCAGCTGCGTTGATACGAGCGATCCAAAGAGCTCTCATATCTCTCTTGCGAAGCTTTCTGCCCTCGAACGCGGAATTCTGCGCTCTCATAACCGACTGCTTGGCAACTCTGTACTGACTGGATCTAGCTCCTCTATAGCCCTTCGCAAGCTTCAGAACTCTGTTGTGCTTCTTCTTGGCGTTCAAGCCACCCTTAACTCTTGCCATTTCTGATTACCTCCATACAATCCTGTCATGCACCCGAATTAAAGGTAAGGCATGATCTTCTTCATATTCTTTACATTCGTTGCATCCGTAACTGCAGGCTGACGAAGGTTTCTCTTTCTCTTCGTGCTCTTCTTGGTAAGGATGTGACGCTTGTACGCCTTGCTGCGGACAAGCTTGCCGTTTCCGCTAAGCTTGAATCTCTTGGCAGCGGATCTGTTTGTTTTCATTCTAGGCATATCTAGTTCCTCCTTCTGCTCCGGCATCCGCCGGTCTGTTCTATCCTAATCACCGTTTCTGCATTTGATTCTGTCAGTTCTTCTTCTGTACCAGAAACAGGGACATGGATCTTCCTTCCACCTTCGGTGCCTTATCTACCACAGCGATGTCCACCAGTGCATTGGCAAAATCCGTCAGGATATGAATGCTGTCATTCATATGTGCCATTTCGCGGCCGCGGAAGCGAAGCGTTACCTTCACGCGATCGCCTCGTTCCAGAAACTTTCTGGCAGAGCCGATCTTGGTATTAAGATCGTTCTGATCAATGTTGGGAGACATACGGATTTCCTTGATCTCCACCACATGCTGCTTCTTCTTGGCTTCCTTCTCTTTGCGAAGGCGTTCGTACTTGAACTTGCCGTAATCGATAATCCGGCACACCGGCGGCTGTGCGGTTGCTGCAATCAGCACCAGATCCAGTTCCGCCTCTCTGGCCATTTTTCTGGCATCCTCGGTGGGCATGACACCAAGCTGTTCGCCGTCTGCCCCGATCACGCGGACCTCTTTGTCACGGATCTGCTCATTGATAGGCGTCTCCGGTCTGCGCTGCTGTCTTCGGTTATAGCTGTTGTTATTAATGGGTTTACCCTCCTCATCCATTAAAAAAACTGACGGCAGATCTCCCACCGTCAGTTCCATGTACACATCCAAAGCAAACCCGTATATTCCTTAGAGAATATACAGACCAGCATTCCGCGAATCCACATGAACTCTGCCGACGCCTCGTAAATGGCCGGTCAGGTGAGAGCCTTGCTCTGCTTCTTTTTGATTGTCAGCGACACACACTGCCTCAATCCCGGATACAATATCACGTTCCAGCGGCGTATGTCAATTGCCTTTTTGAAATTCTTCCTCGTACCAGGCCTGGAGCATCAGAATGTACCAGATCTGTGGGCGCCAAATATCCCGTTCCGCGAAATCCTCCCAGATTTGACGCACAACAGCAGGATCCAGCAACCCCTGGCGGCGCACCTTGTCCTCTGCAATGAGATTCTCAGCCCACTCCCGCAGCTGCTTGGTCTTCAGCCACTTTTTCAGCGGTATGGAAAACCCCTTTTTCGGCCGATTCATCAATTCCTTCGGGACATATTTATAAAGGACATCACGCAGAAGCACCTTCCCCGTATCACCCTCCCGGAGATAGGAGACCGGCAGCGTCCACGCAAATTCCACCACATCTTTATCCAGAAACGGCACTCTGGTTTCCAGTGACACTGCCATGGCCGTTCGGTCCACCTTTACCAGAATATCATCCGGATGGTACATGCGTAGATCCATCAGCATGGCATCGTGATAAACCTCCCCCGTTACATCCGCCCCCACCGGGCGATACGCATACGGAAGCTGCGCGTGGCACAGCGAAATCTTCTGCAATAGCGGATCCGCTTCGTGCGAAAGCCGGAAAATTTCCTCCGGACCCTCTGCCATCAGAATGCGGCTCTTTACCGCCGTCAGCTCCTTCCGCGACAAGGGGCTTCGAAGAACCGCGCCTCCCACCGTCTTTCGAATGGGGTAAGGAATATTTTTTATTTTGTTCCACTTTCGTGCCGTAGCAGCATAATTCAAATATCCGGCAAACAACTCATCACCGGCATCTCCCGACAGAGAAACTGTCACATGCTCTCTTGTCAGCTTGCTGACAAGGTAAGTCGGGATCTGTGAGGAGTCTGCAAAGGGTTCTGCAAACATAGACGGCAGCAGCGGAATGACATTTCTGGCATCCTCTTCTGTGATGGTCATCTCCGTGTGATCCGTCCCCAGATGCCTGGCAATTTCCGCGGCACAAGCCGCTTCGTTGTAGGCCGGATCGTCCATTCCGATAGTAAAGGTCCGCACCTTTTGACTGCTCTGCGCCTGCATCAGTGCGACAATCGTACCGGAATCGATGCCGGCCGACAAAAATGCACCCAGCGGCACATCCGCCACCATCTGATCAGAGATGGAGCTTCGAAGGAGGCGTTCCAGTTCTTCAGCCGCCTCCTGTCGTGAACCTGTAAACAGGTTCTTTTGTCCATGAACTGCCGTTTCTGTCATGGACCAGTAAGTCTCCTGCCGAACCTGATCCCGGCCATACGGAAAATCCAAGGTCAAAACCGTACCGGGCTCCAGCTTCCGAATTCCTTCATAAATCGTGTACGGCGCCGGTATAACGCCAAATTCCAAATACAGATCCAGAACCTCACGATAAATCGGATTGGAAAATTCCTCCAATGCACGGATGCTTCCAAGATCCGAAGCAAACACAAAATGATCCCCAACCCAGCCATAGTACAACGGCTTTTCACCCACGCGGTCTCTTGTCAGCGTAAGCCGGCGGTTTTCCACATCGTATACTGCAATGGCGAACATTCCCTTGCACAGAGAAAGTGCCTTTTTCATTCCGTAGAACTCAATGGCCTCCTGCAGTACCTCCGTATCGCAGGTACTGCGCAAATTCAGCTCCTGTCCTTTTTCCGCCAGGTCCTTTTCCAGTTGGCGGCGTACAGTCCCATAATTATAGATTTCGCCGTTGTAAACAATGGCGGTTTTTCCGGAATGGGACAGCATCGGCTGTGCCCCGTTCTGTGACAGGTCTAAGATAGAAAGCCGCTGATGTCCCAACGTGCACACACCGTCCTCAGACACCCAGGTTCCGCCGCCGTCCGGTCCTCTGTGCAGCATCCGATCCCGCATCCTTTGCATGTTGCCCCGCTGATCCGTGATCCTCTCTGTATTCAAGATACCCGCAATTCCACACATAGACCTTCCTCATGTAAACGATGCAGCACCAGCCCAATTCCGGCTTTACCCACTTTTTTGCGGGTAACTAAATTTGTAACTATTCAGAGCCCCATTCGTAACTACTCTATACTACTGCAGCACCATCCGCACAGCCCCGTACATACCTGCATCATTTCCAAGCTCCGCCAAGCGGAATACCGTCTTACGGCACGCATGGAATGCCGCCGGCATATAATACTTCTCCACCACGTCCAGAACCACCTGTCCCGCCTTGGAAACACCGCCGCCAATTACAACTGCATCCGGATCAATGACTGCATTGATCATTGCCAGACCCTCGCCCAGCTTTTTCCCAAAGGCATCCACAACCGAAAGTGCCAGCGCATCACCCTTTTTGGCCTCATCAAAAATAATTTTAGCCGACAGCCATTCATTGTTGCACAGGTTTGTTTTCTCCTGATTTGCTGCAATCTGCTTTCTGGCAATGCGAACAATGCCACTTGCAGATGCGAACTGCTCCAGGCATCCTTTTTTGCCGCAATTGCAGAATTCGGTCTCATGGTGAGAAACCAGCATATGACCAATTTCACCGCCGGCGCCATGGGCTCCCGGGAGGATTTTCCCGTTCAAAATAATACCACCGCCAACACCGGTCCCCAGCGTCACCATAATGATATTCTGGTATCCTTTACCGCCGCCCTTCCACTGTTCACCAAGAGCAGCGACATTTGCATCATTTCCAACCTTCACCGGCATGCCGTTCAAAAGTTCAGACAGCGTTCTGGCAACATCCACAACACCCCAGCGCAGATTCACGGCTCCGTCTACCACGCCATTGGAAAGAACCGGTCCCGGAACACCGATACCAACTCCTGCAACCTCCGCATCGGTCCAGCCCTTTTCGCACATTTTGCTCTTCACCGACGCTGCTACGTCCTCCAGAATATGCTTTCCATTGTCTTCCTTCCTTGTCGGAATCTCCCACTTTTCCAGAAGCTCTCCATACCCGGCATCAAATGCGCCAAGCTTGATGGTTGTTCCGCCGACATCAATACCAAATGCATATTGTCCCATGTTCATCCCCTCCTGCTGCAGATTCTGTATCCGTTCTGATAACCGTTCCGCCCCTATCTCCGTTTCTATTCAGAAAGTACAAGGTGCCGCTGAAGAGATACTCCTTCAGCAGTTATCAGTATACCCCACTGCACCAGCGGATACAAAGTTTACTCGCTGCCCTTCTCTTCACTGTAGCGAGAGAGGAACTGCCGGGTCCGCTCTTCTTTCGGATGATCAAAGACCGCCTCTGCTGTACCCTGTTCCGCAATCACGCCCTTATCCATAAAGAGAACATAATCCGAAACATCCCTTGCAAACTTCATTTCATGCGTCACAATGATCATCGTGGTCTTCTTGCTGGCAAGCCCGCGAATTACCTTTAGCACTTCTCCGGTTAGCTCCGGGTCCAACGCCGAGGTTGGCTCATCAAAGCAGAGAATATCCGGCTGCAGTGCCAAGGCTCTTGCAATGGCCACGCGCTGCTGCTGTCCGCCGGAGAGCTGGTGCGGATACCGGTCCATCCGGTTGGATAAGCCCATCTGATCCAGAAGCTCCTGTGCGCGCCTGCGAAGCTGTTCCTCATTTTCGGCATCTTCCTTGCCCTTATTCAGGAGCCTTGGTGCCAGCATGATATTTTCCAGTGCTGTGTACTGCGGGAACAGATTAAACGACTGGAAAACCATTCCAAAATGCAGCCGCTTTCTGCGGATCTGCTCATCACTTACACTCTCGTGGAGGCTTGCATCAAACAGCGTTTCTCCCCGAACCGATATGGTACCGGCATTCGGTGTCTCCAGAAAATTAAGACACCGGAGTAACGTCGTTTTGCCGGAGCCGGAGGAGCCGATAATCGATAACGCCGTTCCCTCCTCCATGGTGAAGGAGATGTCCTTGAGCACCTCAGAGCGGTCAAAGCGTTTCTGTAAATGTTGCACTTCAAGAATAGACATACATACCTCTCTTCATTGGACACTGCTGTATCTGTTCAGCGAAAATAGCTCAGTTTTTTCTCGATCCAGTTGAACAAAATCGTCAACAATCCGGAAAACAGCAGATAGAAAACACCAGTATAGAACAGCGGCCAGATGATTCCCGCGCTCTTAATGAAGGACTGTCCGTTCCAGATGATCTCATATACCGCAATAACCCTGGCAAGCGACGTATCCTTCACCAGCGTAATGATTTCGTTAGCCATCGGCGGCACAATCCGCTTAATGACCTGCAGCAGAATAATCTGACGGAAAATTTGTCCCTTCGTCAGCCCCAGCACCTGTCCGGCCTCAAACTGGCCGACCGGAACAGACTGAATTCCTCCGCGGTATATCTCCGAAAAATAGCAGGCATAGTTGATGACAAAGGCAGCAAGTGCAGCAATAAACCGTCCATTAGTCCCGGATCCCCACCAGTTATGCCCCAGGACAATGCCGGGCCCGTAATAAATTACCAGCAGCTGCAGCAAAAGCGGCGTTCCTCGAATTACCCAAATCAGAAATTTCAGGGGATACCGCAGAATTTTGACGCTGCTCATTGTTCCAAGGCTGATAAACAGACCAAGCGGCAAGGAGAACACCAGCGTCAACGCAAACAGTTTCAGCGTTCCTCCAAAGCCCTGCAGCAAAGATAATGTAACCGTCCAAAACACAGCCTTTTCCTCCATAACAAACGCAAGGCCGGACAATACTGTCCGGTCTTGCAAACAATACCACAAGCCTGTTCCAGGCATTTTATTCTTTGCAGTAATCGTTATCCATTTACTGCTCAATCAGCGCATCCTGCACGCCATACGTCTCCGCGATCTGCTGCATCGTGCCATCCTCATACAGCTTTTTAAATTCATCATTAATGTAGGAAGCAAGATCTGATCCCTTTCTGCAGCCGACACCGTATTCCTCTGTGGTCAGCTCCAGTGTGTGTGTAAGAGAAGGATAATCCGTTCCCTCTCCAATCATCGCTCCCGCCATCAGAAGGTCGATGATGCTGGCATCCGATGTCCCGGCGGAAACTTCCATCAGCGTATCCGCCTGGGAAGTAAGTGCCGTGTAATTAAACGAATTCTCCTGCGCTGCCTGCTCTCCGGCAGAACCAGCCTCCACCGCAAACGCCAGATCCTTCATGCTCTCCGCGTCTGCATAATCCCCTGCCTTATCCGCCGGCAGAACGACCACCTGCGCATTGTTGCAGTATGCATTGGTGCACTCCATGGCCGAAGTAACTTCGTCCGTCAGTGTCATTCCGTTCCATACAACATCAATGCTCTTGTTCTCCAGCTCCAGGATCTTGTTATCCCAGTCAATCTCTACAAACTGTACCTCAACCCCAAGGTCCTTGGCCACCTGTGACGCCATGTCTGCATCAAAACCAATCCAGTTGCCGCTCTCGTCCTTATAATCCATGGGTTCAAAGTCCGTGATTCCAACAATCAGCGTACCCTTATCCTGAATATAAGCAACATCGCTTTCTTCCGCCGACGCCGCCTCGGTATCCTCCGCAGCCGCTGTCTCTGTCTCTGTCTCTGTGGAAGCTTCCTCCGCTGTCTCTGTAGATACTGCGCTGCCGCCCGTGCTCTCCTGACTGCTGCAGCCTGCCAGAATTCCCGCTGTCATAATGCCGGCCATAATAGCCGCTACCGCCTTCTTTTTCATAATCTCCTCCTTACTGCGTTTCTGATTTAATTGGCTATCACTTTACCACAGGAAAGTATTCGATGCAAGAAAAACCTCACGGTCTCGTCGGAAGAAGACCGTGAGGGTAACAGTTCACTCATGGTTGCCCAGATATGCATCCCGCATGGTCAGATATAACTCCGCCGATGCGCACTGGTAATACGGATTAACATAAAAAACACCCAGAATGCCCAATGTGCAGGCACTCAGAAGATTCCAGCCGATGAAGGACAGATCGAACAAGAACGCATGCCACTTATTGCCGTTCATCATTTCTCTCGACAGTCGAAACGCCTCCTTCGAGGAGATGTTCGGCTCCTCCGCCAGAATAAACGGAACCAGCCGGTAGGAATAGGACTTCACAATTCCGGGAATCACAAGCAGCAGCGACCACAAGAAGGTAAACAGATCCCGCAGGAACATCGTCTTCACTACATTCAGGAACCCGGATCCGAAGCAATGAAAAATTTCGCCCATGGATGCAGCAGCACCTTCGGTATGCGCAACCACCTGATATCGACGGCATCCGGTCTCGATCGGATGAAAGATGAAATAGCGCAGCACAATCTGAAAGGCGGATGCAACCAGAATAACAGAGGCCAGCAGTGCGAGCAGCGGCATCAGCAGCACCGAAAGATCCCCGTTATTCACCAGCATCGAAAGATCTCCGTTATATTGAACATTTGCTGACCGTTCCGATGCAGCTCCGGCCGCTGCCGTGCCGAATCCTCCGCCAATGGCGAACAGCAGAATCAATGCCACCAGCACCATCTTCCAATAGCTGACGTTCATCAGCTCTCTTCCCTTTTTCTTTATCTCTCCAATTCTCCACATAGTCCATGTCCTTTCTAAAAATAAAGTAACCATCCCGCACGCATCTCAATGTGTCTGGTGGTGCTTGCACCTCGCCCGTCTGCCTATTTCAATCATAAATTCGTCCGCAGGCAGAAGGTTTGCATTGAAAGAGGACAGGTGCTGAACAGATATCCACATTGTACCACAAATAAGGCTCCGGAAAATCAACATTCGTTGAATTCCCGAAGCCCTTCCATCATCGGAGTGACAAGGTTCGAACTTGCGGCCTCCACGTCCCTAACGTGGCGCGCTACCAGCTGCGCTACACCCCGATTCCATATACATGTGTGTCTCAACAGACGCATTAACTATTATATGGAACCAAGCTTTGAAATGCAAGCTTTTTCTCAATACATTTCTTTGGGGTATCCCGGACGGGGAAGCGACTCCTCCAGAAAGATCTCTGTTCGCCGCAGAGCGTGATGCGTAACCACCAAATACAAAACGGAAACCACCAGCGCCGCACTGACATAGCCAATGGCGTCCAGCCGCAGATCAAGAACATCAAAATGTCTGCTGTTGACAAAAATTTTATGCACCTGATCCAGGAAGCTGATCACGCCGCAGAACAGGACAGAACCAACCATCCGCGTGCCAACCCGGTCCAACGGCAGATGTGCTCCCCCTCTTTGAGGCCACGGGGCCGTTAACGCCGTCAGTGTTGCAAACAGACCGAGAAATCCAAATTCGTAAATATGTGCCATGCGCCTCGGGCTGTTCAGCTGCAGATACAGCCACAGACGATTGTGATAATGCTGCGGAAATGCAAAAGGAAACAGAAGAACCGCCCGTTCCTGTGTCGAAATCGTCTGTCCGACAGACTGCTGTGTCAGATAATAGACCGCAAGGAAACCACTTGCCGTCAGAATCAGAGATGCTGCAAAGCAAATCATGCGGATTCTCTCCCATCTACGGTTCATGCATATTTCCTCCTGTCCTTCTCAAATGCTACAGGGGATTGTATACAATATTTTTTTCTGTACGGTGTCCATTTTATGGACAGTTTATGAACGTTTCTTTACAAAAAAGAAACACCCGGGAAACACTCCCGAGCGTTCTCTCTTATCGATATGTAGCTGTTCAGCACCCGACGTATTTTAACGTGAATTGACTGCTTGCAGGCAATTCACCTGTCCATTCACTTATTCTTGCCGTGGCACTTTTTATACTTCTTGCCTGATCCGCAGGGGCAGGGATCGTTCGGATACACTTTGTTCTCCTTTACGACCGTGCCGGACTTCTTCTGCTCCAGATAGAGCTCCTTCTGCTTCTCCTCGGAGTAGATAGCATTCCACTCCGGAAGACCGTACAGCCAATCCGCTTCTGCAGCCACCATGTTCTTGTACAGGCGCTCCTTGTCGAACGCAAGGCTGACCACCGTATCCTCTTCCATGGTGTCGATGGGATTCGCAATCTTCAGGGAATCATTGATGCCATCCAGGAAGCCGGTCATATACTCAACGGAAATTCCGAACTTCTCCGCCAGCTCCTTTACCGTTCCCTTCACTTCCTCATCCGGGTTCTTGAGAAGCTCCGCATAGATATCCTTTTCCTTTGAAAAATAATCCGCCCAGAGTCTCTGCAGATCGCCCTGATTCGCCTTCTCATTATATGCCTTGTCGCGCCATTCCTTCAGCAATGCCATGAATAAACTTCCTCCAAAACAGGTGTATCCATTCAGAGTTCCTTTTCAAATTCCCAAAACTCCGAACAGTAACAAAACTATGCATCATCCTTTGTGCCGCTTACGCAACGCCTATGATTATAACGCACGAATCCGCTCCATGGCAATTCTGGAATTCTCCACCGTTCCAAAGCTGGTCAGACGGAAGAAATGCTCGCCGGAGGGTCCAAAGCCGGATCCGGGTGTTCCGATGACATTGGCGCGGTCCAGGAGATAATCAAAGAACTCCCAACTGGTCATATCTCCCGGTGTTTTCAGCCAGATATAAGGAGAATTCACACCGCCGTACGCCGTATAGCCCATGGACTGCAGGCTTTCCTTGATGAACGTTGCATTCTGCATGTAACGATCCACCATCCCCTTTACCTGTGCCTTGCCCTCTTCCGAATAGATGGCTTCTCCGGCTCTTTGCACAATGTAGGGTGCACCGTTGTATTTGGTTCCGTGACGCCGTGCCCACAGGCTGTAAAGCGGTGTTCCCTTACTATCCTTCAGATCCTTGGGGATGACGGTGGCGCCAAGGCGCAGTCCGGTAAAGCCCGCATTCTTGGAGAAGGAACGAATCTCAATGGCACAGGTGCGCGCACCGTCGCACTCATATATGCTGTGCGGAACATCTTCCTCCGTAATGTATGCCTCATATGCAGAATCAAAAATAATCACTGCACCATTTTCATTGGCATAGTCCACCCACTTCTGAAGCTGCTGTTTATTCAGGGCCGTTCCCGTCGGATTATTCGGTGAGCAGATGTAGATCAGATCCGGCTTCCGATCTCCGGATGCCTGCCCTGTCAGTCCGGTGCCCGGCAGATCCGGTGAAAAGCCGTTTTCCTCTGTGCACGGCATGTAAATCACATTGCTCCAGCGGCCGGTTTGCGCATCGTACTCTCCGGTACGCCCTGCCATGACATTGCTGTCCACATACACCGGATAGACCGGATCGCAAACCGCAATCACATTGTCCTTTTCAAAAATCTCCTGAATATTGGCAGAATCTGACTTGGCACCGTCCGACACGAAAATTTCATCGTCTGCGATGTCACAGCCGCGTGCGCGGTAATCATTTTCAGCGATGGCGGCCCGCAGGAAATCATAGCCAAGGTCCGGCGCATAGCCGCGGAAGGTGGCACCGCTTGCCTGCTCGTCCACTGCCTTATGCATTGCCTCAATGACTGCTGCCGGGAGGGGCTGCGTTACATCGCCGATTCCCATGCGGATCAGCTGCGCATCCGGATGCTCCGACTGGTAGGCCTTGGTCTTTTTGGCTACGGTGCTGAACAAATAGCTGCCCGGTAATTTCAAATGATCACTGTTTGCCTGAAACATATTCAATCCTCCCTTTTGTGAAAGAGTCACTACGTGCAAAGATACGCGTTTCGCTGATTATACGGAGAGCTCAATCGTGCCGTCAAATACCGTTTTGGCAGGCCCTGTCATATATATTTCGCCGGATGTCTCATCCCACGCAATATGAAGGGTTCCTCCCAAAAGCTGCACATCTACCTCCCGGTCCGTTTTGCCGTTCAGCACACAGGCCACTGCCGTTGCGCAGCATCCGGTGCCGCAGGCCAGCGTCTCTCCACTTCCTCGCTCCCACACGCGCATGTTCACGTGCTGACGGTCCACCACCTGCACAAATTCCGTATTCGTCCGCTCCGGGAAATACGGGTGGCGTTCAAAGTCCGGTCCAATGCCCGCAATATCCAGGTTCCGCAAATCCCCATCCGGGATCTCCTGTCCGTTTTCGTCCAGTCGTCCGCAGGCCTTCAAAAGGTCCGCCTCTGCTTCCCCCAGGAAGACCACAGCATGCGGATTCCCCATAGAGACGCAGGTCATCTGCCAGCGGCGCCCGGCCGCCTCAATGGGCACGGCAATCGCCGTTTCCTTTCCATCACTTATGCATACGGGAATCTCAGCCGGTTCCAGCACCGGTTTACCCATATTCACCCGAGCCGCGGTTGCCTTGCCGTCCCGGCAGGTAAGCTCCAGCGTCTTTACGCTCCCGAAGCTCTCCACCGTAAAGACCGTGCGTCCGTCCGTCATACCGTGATCGTATACATACTTGCCTACGCACCGGATTCCGTTTCCGCACATTTTCCCGCGCGAGCCATCCTTGTTGAACATCTGCATTTCAAAATCCGCAAGCGCAGAAGGATTGATGAAGATGACTCCATCACTGCCAACGCCGAAATGCTCCCTTGAAAGCTCCCGGACAACCCGCGGTTTTTCTTCTTCCGGAAGGTGCTGCGTAAATCCATTGACATAGATGTAGTCATTTCCGCAGCCCTCCATCTTGGTAAATTGCAGCAGCATATTACAAATCCTCCAAATCCTCGCGCCAAAGAGCAGCACTTGCATCACTGGGCATCCGCAGATCCCCCCGCGGAGACACCGCCACCGATCCAACCTTCGGCCCGTCCGGCAGGCAGGACCGTTTAAACTGCTGGGCAAAAAAGCGCCGCACAAAGGTTCTCTCCCAGCCAAGGATGGTCTCACGATCATAAACGCCATGAAACGACGAAAGCGCCAGTCGATATATTTTCCGCGGACGGTATCCGCAGCGCAGCATGTAATACAGAAAATAGTCGTGCAGCTCGTACGGACCGACCAGATCCTCGGTTCTCTGGGAAATAGTTCCGTTCTCCGTGGGTGGCAGGAGCTCCGGGCTGACCGGTGTGTCCAGAACATCCATCAGACACGCGTGCAGCCCCGGCTCTTTCTCCCGCACCGAATCCGCATAGTAGCGAACCAGGTGAGATACAAGCGTCTTTGGAATTCCGGCATTGATGCCATACATAGACATATGGTCTCCGTTATAGGTTGCCCAGCCAAGCGCCAGCTCCGAAAGATCTCCCGTCCCAATCACAAGCCCCCCCTTTTGATTGGCAAGATCCATAAGGACCTGTGTCCGCTCTCTGGCCTGTCCGTTTTCATAGGTCACATCGTGCACGGAAGGATCCTGGTCAATGTCGCGAAAATGCTGTGCCACCGCGTCCCCGATCCGCACCTCCTTCAAAGAAGCCCCAATCGTTTCGGCCAGTGTGAGTGCATTCCGATAGGTTCTATCGGTAGTTCCATAGCACGGCATGGTGACCGCCAGGATATTTGCTCTGGGAATACCCGCCAGATCAAAAGCTCTGGCCGCGGACAACAGCGCAAGCGTCGAATCCAGCCCCCCGGAAACGCCAATCACTGCCGCCTTGCAGCCAACATGCCGCAGCCGCCTTGCCAGGCCTCTTGCCTGAATGCCCAGAATCTCCTCGCAGCGCCTATCTCTTCCCGCCAGATCCTGTGGTACGAACGGATGCGCATCAAACACCCGCTCCAGTCTCGTTTCTACCTGCTCCATGTGCACCGGAATGTGATAGTAATCATTCCCGTCATCAGAACCAAAGGTTGTCATTCGTCGCCGCTCATAATTCATTCGCTGCACATCAAAATCCGCATAGCACAGCTTCGTCTGTCCGTATTCATTGTCAAAAATCGCACGCTGCGCAAGAAGAGACCCGTTCTCCAGCATCATAATGCGCCCGCCGAATACAATATCCTGCGTGGATTCGCCGTCTCCTGCGCTGACGTAAATGTAGTCAGAAAGAGTCCTTGCCGAAATGGACGAAAAGAGCTGCTGCCGGTAGGCATCCTTTCCCACCGTCTCGTTGGAGGCAGAAAGATTCACAATCAGATTGGCCCCCGCCATCGCATGGGAAATATGCGGTGCGTTGACTACCCAGGCGTCTTCGCAGATTTCGCAGGCCACCGAAAGTCCCCGCACGGCGTCCACATTGAGCAGAATATGACTGCCAAAGGGAATTGTCTCTCCGCAATAATCAATCAGCTCTGCCTTCTCCGGTCCGGGAGTAAACTGCCGCGGCTCATAAAACTCCGCATAATTTGGCAGGAACCTCTTGGGAATAAATGCAAGAAGCCGTCCATTCTGCAATGCAGCCGCCGTATTGTAGAGCTTGCCGCGGTGCTGCAGCGGAAACCCGACAAAAACAAGAGCATCCATCCCCGTCGTTGCCCGGCGAATGGCATCCAGCGCTTTTTCCGCTCCTGCCAGCAGCATATCCTGCAAAAACAGATCATTCCCCGTATAACCAGTAATGGCAAGCTCCGGGAAAACGATAATGTTCGCCCCGTGTAAGCTTGCCTCCTTCATACTGCGGATGATCTCCGCCGAATTATACCCGGTGTCCCCCACCGACATGGACGGCACAACTGCTGCCGCCTTGATAAATCCGTCCTTCATAGGATCTCTCCTGCGCTTTGCCGCAGCATCTTTGGAACCCATTGTCCCTCTGCGTCGCAGCAAAGCTTCACCTGTCTGCTCCTCTTCGCACTTATCCAACCACTGTCGTCACGCCGGAAGCCACTGCAAAGCTCAGCACTCCCATGATGACACCGGCCAGCGCAACGCCGCCCAGAACGGCCAGTACACTCTTTTTAAAATCCATATCCAGGAAGGACGCTGCCAGTGTCCCTGTCCAGGCGCCGGTTCCCGGGAGCGGAATTCCCACAAAGAGCATCAATGCCCAATAGAGTCCCTTTCCTGCCGTTTGCTTTAACTTCTCACCGCCTTTATGCCCCTTCTCCAGACACCAGGTAAAGAACCCGCCGATTACCGGCTTGTCCGCCCCCCATTCCAGTACCCGCCGGGCGAAAAAGAAAATAAAAGGAACCGGCAGCATGTTACCGATTGCGATCAGAATATAGGCAATCAGCATGTTAAATGAAGGATCCGCTACATGAAACGCCTGTGCAATCGGAATCGCGCCGCGCAGCTCCACAATGGGAACCATTGCAATAAAAAAGCAGTACAAGTAGTGATTCATTTGATTTTCCTTCTTCTTTCTGCATTGTCGTTCAAAACAGCAATGCTCTTCATACGCCTGATGGATCAGGCCAGAATTTCCTCCAGTGCCTTTACAACTGCCCTCATCTGCGCATCGGTTCCTATGGTGATACGAAGATACTCGCCGATTCGCGGTTTATTCCAGTGGCGCACGAAGATATTCCTCTGCCGAAGTGCATCAAACAGTTCCTGCCCGCTGCGCCCCGGGTGCCGAGCGAATACAAAGTTTGCCTTAGACTCCGGATAGACAAAGCCAAGCCGCGTCAATTCCTGTTCAAACCACGTTCTGGTTTCTACAATCTGTGTTGTCAGCCGGTTAAAATAAGCCTCATCCTCCACAGCTGCAGCCCCCATGCGAATGGTCTGCAGATTCATCGTATAAGAATTAAAGGAAAACTTCACGTCCTTTAGATATCCGATCAGCGTCTCATTCCCGATGGCAAAGCCGATTCGTGCACCGGCCATAGCTCTGGACTTGGAAAATGTCTGGACAACCAACAGATTTTCATACTTTTCCAACAAGGGAACCGCAGAGACAGCGCCAAAATCCACATATGCCTCATCCACGATCACAACCTTGTCCGGGTTGGCAGCCACAATGCGCTCAATGTCTGCCAGCGGAAGCTCCTTGCCGGTCGGCGCATTCGGATTCGGGAAAATAATGCCCCCTCCGGGAAGCGCATCTCCCTTCCAAGTATCCGAGCCCGGGATATAATCCTCCGGACAGATGGTAAAATCCTCCTGCAGCGGCACCCGGGTATAGGGAATCCGGTACAGCTCCGCCCATACATCGTAAAAGGAATAGGTAATATCCGGAAACAAAAGTCGTTTCCCCGATGTAAAGAAAGTCAGAAACGCCATTGCCAGCACATCATCCGATCCGACGCCCACAAAGAGCTGCTCCGGCCGAACCTGATAGCGCTTTGCCAGTGCCTCTACCAGTGCCGATGCATTCATATCCGGATACAGGCGCATCCTCTCGTACTCACCCGCCAAAGCCTTTGCGGCCTCTGCGACTCCGGGTGCCGGCGGATACGGGCACTCATTGGTATTTAGTTTAATCACATCCGGGTTCTGCGGCTGTTCCCCTGCCACATAAGGCTCCACACGCCGTACGTTTTCCTGCCAGTTCATATCGTCTCTTTACACTCCATCTTCCTGCGACGTCTTGGCAAATCGTCGTTTACCTGCTCTCCTTCACGCATCAGGCTACGATGCAGATGCCCGCCGGCGCCGGATCCTAAAACCTGTGTCGCGGTATTTTCTTCCTACTGCAGCACCTTGGAAAGGAAATCCTGCAGCCGCTGGTTCTTAGGATGTGCAAAGAACTCTTCCGGAGTATTTTCTTCCTTGATCACACCCTCATCAATGAAAATCACCTTGGAGGCTACCTGTCTGGCAAATGCCATCTCATGAGTCACCACCACCATGGTCATACCGGATTCCGCAAGCTCTGTCATAACCTGCAGGACCTCCCCGACCATTTCCGGGTCCAGCGCAGAAGTCGGCTCATCAAACAGCATCACCTCCGGATTCATCGCCAGTGCGCGGCAGATTGCGATTCGCTGCTGCTGACCTCCGGAAAGGGAGTACGGGTACACATCCGCCTTATCCTCCAGATTTACGCGGCGAAGCAGCTGGAGTGCCTTTTCCTGCGCCTCCTCCTTCGTCATAATCCCCAGCTTGGTTGGTGCGAGGATAATATTATTCATAATGGTCAGGTTATGGAACAGGTTAAAATGCTGAAACACCATGCCCATTTTCTGCCGTACCTTATTGATGTCGGTATGCGGACTGTTCACCTGAATGTCATCCATCCAGATCTCGCCGCTGGTAGGAACCTCCAGAAGGTTCATGCAGCGCAGAAAAGTAGACTTTCCGCAGCCGGAGGGACCAACCAGAACAATTTTCTCGCCCTTTTCAATTTCATAATTGATTCCGCGAAGCACCGGATTGTCTCCGAAGGTCTTTTTCAGATCTTTTACGCGGATCATTGCCTTTTTATCCTCAGCCATTTGCAGTACTCTCCTTCCCCCGTCCATCAATGCCGGTCACGATGCCGCCTGTCGCTGGCACGGAGCTTGTTCTCCCAGATTCCGAAGAAGAAGCTCAGGATCTTTACAACCACAAAATACATAAACGCTGCTCCCAGAAGCGGCATCATGTACTCATAGGTTGCCGATGATACCTGATCCGATGCATGGGTAAGCTCGGAAAGTCCAACAGCTCCTGCAATTGAGGTTTCCTTCAGCAAGGTGATGAACTCATTTAACAGGGACGGGAAGCAGTTCTTAAATGCCTGCGGGAGAATCACCGCCATCATCGTCTGTATTCTGGAAAGGCCAAGAGAGCGTCCGGCCTCCATCTGTCCGCTGTCCACAGACTGAATGCCGCCGCGGATGATCTCGGCCACATATGCGCCCGAATTGATGCCGAATGCCATCGTCGCCACCAAAATCTTATTCTTGGAGGAAGCCATAATCACATTCCACATGATCAGCAGCTGGATCATTGTCGGTGTTCCGCGGATGACATCAATATAGACATACGCGATACGGGAAACAAGGGTTCTCTTCCCGTTCTCTGTCCGCTGCATGTTCAAAAGGCACGCCAGCGTTCCCAGAGCAAGTCCCAGGCATGCCGCCAGAAGCGTTACTTCAATGGTATTTCCCAGGCCCTTTACATACAGCAGCCACCGGTCATTCTTAATAAATGCTTTAAAAAACTGATTGGCAAGTTCTGACATACAATCGTTCCCCTCTGTTTCCTGTTCGCAACGCCTCTATTGTATCCTTGACTCCCTGATTTTGAAAAGAGGGTGCGAAGCCTTCTATGCTTCTCACCCTCTTCTAAGGTCACAGTTCACTTGCCAGCCAGCGACGGATCCTTGCGGAGTTGTCCGCCCCCATCGCCTGACTGTCATCTGTCTAGTACATTGTTTGCAAAATAACTGGCCTAATAACGCAGAACTTGTTAGTTAGGCTAGTTATTTAAAAATCGATGTACTAGGTTACTTACTCTGCCTCGTAGCTGTTGATATACTGCTCCAGAAGCTGATCGTAAGTTCCGTCTGCCTTCATATCAGCCAGTGCGCTGTTGATGGCGTTCAGCATAACCTCATCATCCTTGGGCATTGCAATACCGTACTGCTCCACATCAAAATCAAATACAGAGCCCTCTACCAGCTGCAGATCATCCGGATACTGGGAAACGAATGCTTCACCGGGAACCTGATCGATCACAACAGCTTCGTCCTTGCCGTTTACCAGATCAAGAACTGCCTGATTGAAGCTCTTTACAGATACAACGGCGCTGTCATTGATGCCGCGTGCAACGGTCTCACCGGTTGTTCCTGCCTGTACGCCGATTGCAGTAGCTGCTGCCAGATCCTCGGCTGTCTTGATGGAGGAATCCTTCGGCAGAAGAACTGCCTGGGTTGCATCGTAATAAGAATCCGAGAAGTTTACCGCTTCCTTTCTCTCGTCCGTGATAGTCATACCGGTTGCGCCGCAGTCGATCTTGGTGCCGATTGCAGCAACAATGCCGTCAAAGTCCATATCCTCGATGACAACATTGACACCAAGGCGCTTGCCGATCTCGTTCATCATTGCTACGTCAAAGCCGGTTGCGTTGCTCTCGTTGGATGTAATTGCCTCAAAGTTGTCGGAGCCGCCGCCAACATACTCAAACGGAGGGAAGGTTGCATTCAGACCAACGGTAAGCTCTCCATCCGAAAGGTACTTGGAGCCGGAAAGATCGATAGCATCTGCAGCGGCTTCTTCTGTTGAAGCTTCCTCTGCTGCCTCGGTCGATGCCTCCGTCGACTCCGTAGTTGCCTCTGCCGCTGCCTCGGTTGTTGCCTCAGCAGAAGCTGCTGTATCGGAAGAGCTGCTGCCGCAGGCTGCAAGCCCCAGTGCCATTGTACCAACAAGTAATGCTGCGATTGTTTTCTTCATAATAGTAAATCCTCCTCTTTACAAGCCGCATGGTAACCATTCAACGTCCATTTGCAAATTTGTCCGGTGCAGAATCACCAGCCACAAATCAGCCCGGCTACGAATCGTTACTCGCATGACCGTTCCACACACTGTGCATGAATAGTCATGCCTATGATAGGCAGTTTTATTCATCGTTACAATAGATAATGCAACAAAATTCCCTTTTTATTCATTATTCCTTTTAGGCATTCAGTCCTAAAGATGCACCAACCCCCGTGCACCGTTTGCAAAACCACAACGGTTCAACTGCCGTCTAAGTGATAAGTCGCGGATGGATGTACCGTAATAAAGCCCTCTACTCCTCTGCAAGCAGCTGGTTATAATCGTACGCCAGATAGAACTGCTCCTCTTCTTCGAAGTATGCTTCCAGATTTTCCTTTGTAAGGCTGCCGTCGCCTTGCCGGATCCAGGTAAGGATACGGCTGTTAATCTCCGGGCTGTAATGTCCGGTGTCCTTGTAATTGTTCAGATCGAAAATAACCTCGCGGTGACTTTGATTGAAGGAGTAAACCTGTATATTGTCGGTTTCCTCCAGCATCATCTGCGCGGCCAGCTTCTCCGCCTGCACCTGCTTGGACAGGGTACCGTCTTCCTTCAGGCACCCCCACCAGGCTGCGGAATAAGGCGGAAAGAAATACAGGAAAGTGGTTTGTGGATGGGCCTTTGCCAGTGCAATCACGTTCTGCTCCAGATTCTCCCGGAGCATTTCGATTTCCTCCTCGGAAAGGATTTCCTGCGCGTCCGCAGTTCCAAAGCTCTCAATTCCCTGCAACGCCTTCTCCCGGGAACAGACGTCCTCATACGAGCTCCCATACGCATCGAACGACGTGATTCCTCCTGCCTCGCCACGAAGCTTTCTCTGCAGCATCGGCAGCAGATAATAAAGCAGCACGTCCTTGTTGTACAGATATTTCACATCATTCAGGAGATTGTTGTCATAAAGGTAGGTAGGATACTCCCCCATATCCTCCCGCATGGCATCCTTGTCCTCCACCAGATGGGAATAGTCCAGCGCACGCAGAACATATCTGATATCCGTGTGGGTTTCAAAGGCCACCGTCAGATTGTCATTCACCTCTTTAAAGGTGGCCCCGGGATAGGGGAGCTTAACCGCGTCGGTTCCAAAAAGCGCGTCGAATTCGCTGGTTTTGAAATTCTCCGTCATGCTGGTTCCGGTAATCACGGCATCGTACGAAAAATGCCGCGTAATCCCGTCATTCTGGCTGCGCTGATCTCCCAGCGAGTAATACCATCCCTGCAGCGGTCCATGGTAATGAAAAAAAGGATCCAGCCACACCACCAACCCGCCGACACACACGAGAAAAGACGCTATGCAGATAAAAAAGGCCAATAGCCAGCTTTTTGGTTTCATAGTTTTCTAAAAATCGTTGTACAGGAAGGTTGACACGCCGCTCATCGACAAAAGGCAGGCAATGAGCATCGCCACGGTCACAAAAAGTGTTGCCGCATTGGTGCGGTACCGCCGCTTCTGATTGTTGGGCAAAAACAGGCACATCGCCATGCATCCGCCCAGGAACAGAGCGGTACACACCATACCGACCGCCGCATCGGACGTCGGAAGATGAAGAACCGACATCACGCCTCGCACACCGGTAATGTGAAAGCAGTTGGCCAGATCCTGCGAATAATAGCCGGACTTATCCACACGAAGGTGCCAGCGAAACCGCAGGAATTCCTGCCAGGAGCTGCTCTGAAACAGCATCCACAGCATGCTGACACAGTAAAACGTCACGCACCATCGAATCGGCAGCCACACCTTCCGGTACAGCTTCCCCAAAAGGCGCTCTGCCACCTGCGCCAGACCATGGAACAGTCCCCACAGCACGAAGGTCCAGTTGGCTCCATGCCAGATACCGCTGATCAGGAATACAATCAAGACATTTATATAGGTGCGCAGCTTCCCCTTCCGGCTACCGCCCAGGGGAAAATAAACATACTCCCGCATGAAATCCGTCAGACTGATGTGCCACCTTCGCCAGAACTCCGTCACCGTTCCTGCCCGGTACGGCGAATTGAAATTAGCGGAAAGTGAAATGCCAAAGAGCTTTGAAATGCCAATGGCCATATCCGAGTATCCGGAAAAGTCCATGTAAATCTGGAAGGTATAGGCCAGCATCACAACCAGGCTGTCCACGTTGGAGCGGTAAGAGAAGTTGGCATAGTACTGCGTCACCACGCTTCCCAGAGGGTCCGCCAGCATGACCTTTTTGAACAGGCCGCAGGTAAACATCTGAACACCGCATACCAGTTCATTCGCTCCCGGATAAAACCGGTTTTCCTTGCGAAGCTGCGGCAGAAACTCCCGCATGGTAACGATGGGTCCCTGCGTAATCTTCGGGAAATACACAGAGAACAGAACATACTCCCGGAAGGACACCGGCTCCTCAAATCTGCCGCGGTGGCAGTCCACAATCCAGGAAATCTGGGAGAATACAATAAAGCTGATCCCCAAAGGGAGCAGAAGCTTTACCAGCGGCAAGTCTGTCCCAAATGCCGCATTCATATTCTCCAGAAAGAAGTTGGTGTACTTAAAAACGCCGAGAATTCCAACATTCCACACAATGCCGGCGATCATCCATGCCCTTTTACGGGCGCGCCCGGACACGAACCAGTTCACCGGCAGCATAATTCCCAGCATCAGCGGATACCAGATATTTGCCATGCCGTAGAACACAAACGATGCCGCGACCAGAAACCAGTCCGCCCGGCGTTCTCCTTTTTCGGCTGCGAAGGCGCCGCCGCCCATCTCCCCGGCGCCGGGAACGTTTTTATTTTGCCCCGCTCGTCCCAGAAGATAGTAGCCTGCAAACGTAACCGGCAGAAAGAAAATTAAGAAATAAAGTGAATTAAACTGCATGATGCCGCATCAAACTCCGCAGATACTGATCCCATTTGCTGTTAATGAGCTCCGGACGGTAGCTCTCCTGCACCTTGATGGCTTCCTTTCCCATTCGCTCCGAAAGGTCCGGATCCTCCATCAGCTGCAATAGACGCCGCGTCAAAAGCGCCTGCTCCGGGTCCTTGGTTTCTACCGGAACCAAAAAACCGTTAATCCCGTCTTGAATCAGGTCCCTTGGCCCTCCGCAGGGACAATCCGTTGCTATGCATGCAAGCCCCGTCCCCATCGCTTCCAGCAGCGCATTCGGCATACCCTCCTCCCGGGAAGGGAGCACGAAGATCTGCTTGTCCGCTATTTTTTCCTGTACGCCGTCCACAATTCCTTCAAAAATAACCGCATCCTTTACCCCCAGCTGCCCGGCCAGCGTTTCAAAGTCTGCTCGTGACGGGCCATCCCCATACAGGTGAAGGGTATATTCCGGATGCTGCTCACGTGCTTTGGCAAAGGCCCGGATCAGGTAATCCTGATTTTTATTCGCGTCAAGACGCCCCACGGCAACGACTGCCTTCTTGCGTGTTCCCTCGTAACGGGGACGGATGAAATCCGGGTTGATTGCATTAGGAAGAAGGACGGATCTTTTCTGAATGGACTTCGGAAAAAAGTGCTTCGCATCCTGCGTCTGCAGCACCACACCTGCTGCCTGCCGAAACAGGATAAACGCCGGAATCCGGAGCTTTAAAGAGACATATTCCCGGGCAGGATTGGAGCGAACACTGACCGCCACCGGAATGCCAAGGCCCCGGCTCGTTAGAATGGCAAAGATGTTGTTATAACCGATAAAGGAAAGAATCACATCCGGCCGCTCCTGCTTCCATATGGCGCGGAGTCGCCGAAACCGCGCCAAAAAGCCGCGCACTCTGCCGCGCTCAAGCTCTTTTTCAGACGGATCGGAATATATGCGCCGGATCCCCTCCGGGCCCACCTGTACGCATTTCCGGTCCCCCCACGAAACCTGTTCCGCTTCGTTTCCGTAGCATTCTCCCGTTTCCGAGTCCCAAAGACCATGGGGGAGCATAAACTCCGGCGGGCGAAAATAGGTCGTCACCATCGTCACCTGCCATCCCGCGCTGTATAGATACTCCGCAAGGTTGGACATCACCCGCTCGGCTCCGCCCTTCTGGAGAGAGCCGATGTAGAGACAGATATGGGGCTTTTGCCCAGCTTTTTCCGTGACCTTTTCCATGCAGCTTGCTCCCTGCGATGAACCGCTCATGTTCACCCCGATTCATTCTACGGTAACCGTTTCAGAAAACGCCGATCAGCGCACATTCCTGAACGGATACTGTTCCAAAACCTCCAGAAGGTAGTCCTTCCACTGCTCGTAAATTGTGTCCGTTCCGGCAATCTCCCGGATCTTCCGCGCTTCCTGTCCCAGTCTCCTGCGAAGCGCCGGATCCTCAATGAGTCTTGCAATGGCCGCCGCCATCGCATCCTCATCCCCCACCGGAACGAGAAGGCCGTTGACGCCGTCCTGAATCAGAATCCGGGGTGCCCCTGCGGGACAATCCGTTGAAATGCACGGCATTCCCATGGCCATCGCTTCCATCAGAGCATTCGGCATTCCTTCGTAATTGGAGGGAAGCGTATAAATCGATGCCTTGGGAATCAGCTCCTCCAGGCGGTCGGTCCCTCCCATCAGCTGCATCCACTCCTTCGCCCCGTGGCTCCGGATGATCTCCTCGAGCTGCTGCTTGGTTCCATCCTCCGCATCCGGTCCGTAGATTCGAAGAGACCAGTCCGGGTGGCTTTCGTGCACCTTTGCAAAGGCGCGAAGAAGCATTGCCTGATTTTTAAAATCCACCAGGCGGGAGCTCTGCACCACTACCTTTTCCTGATGGTCATAATCCGGGTCCGGCAGATCGATGTATTTTTGATTCACCGGATTTAATATAATGCGTGAATTCTCCTGCAGATAGGGGCGGAAGAATTCCTTCTGCTCCTGGGTCTGGTACACGCACCCGGCTGCCTTTGGGAACAGAAAACGAATCTGAAGCTTATCCGTAAATGCACTGTAAAACGGTGCCGGATTATTCCGAATGGAAATGATGACCGGGATTCGAAGCCCCAGTGCCGCCGTCAGTGCCCGGAAATTCGGACGATGCATAAAGGCACAGACTACGTCCGGCTTCACCTCCTTCAGGAATTGCCGCAGGTAATGGATGCGCAGATAGAACTTCACCCATCTGCCCTTGTTCTCGTCCTCCGGCTTTAAGCCGACGTTGACATGATGTACCCGCGGGTCCAGCCAGAATTCATCCTTATCAATCCACTCCACGGTCACGTAGACGTCGTACCCTTCACTGGCAAACTTGTTCGCCAGATTGGACACCACGCGCTCCGCTCCCCCATGCACCAGACAGTTTAAATGAAATGCAATTTTCCTCATATCATCCCATTACGTTCTCATTATTTTGCAATCGCTGCCTCGATCTCCTCGAGGTAAGCGGCCGCCACCTTTTCCCGGTCAAATTCCTCCACCATCTTCTGCCTTGCCGCCTCGCCCATTGCCGCCCGCTGTGAGCGGTTGATGGTCAGAAAATGTCGGAGGGTGCGGATCAGTTCATTGGCAGAGTGCGGCGCAAAGCCATACCCGGTCACGCCGTCTTCAAAAATCTCACGGCATCCGGAAATGTTGGAGGCAATGACCGGTCTTGCACAGGCCGAGGCTTCCATCAGTACATTGGACATTCCTTCATGCCAGGTTGGCATCACCACCGCAGAGCACGCCTTGTAGTAGTCGTGCATATCCGGGTGAAAGCCCAGCTGCACAATCTCACCGCGAAGGCTTCTGGCATCCAGCTCCTCCTGATAGTCCTCGTCGCAATAGCCGCAAATCGAGAAGGTCACCTGCTCGGAATGCAGCACCTCTGCCGCACGCAGGAATTCCTCAATGCCCTTTTCTTTCATCACGCGCCCTACATAGAGGAAGTTGGTCCCCTCCGTCTCCGGATAGGGAAGCGGCTGCCACACCTTCAGATTAACGCCGGACCCCGGAACAAGGCGGTCCTTCCCGCGAATGAGTCCGGATCTTCGGAAGATCAGACGGTTTTCCTCATTCTGAAAGAACACACAGCTGGCCTTTTTCAGTCCCTCATAGTACATCCGCTCCACCAGCATAAGGAGCGGTCCGCTCTTTTGGAAGGTGCTGCCCAGTCCTGTGATGGTGGCAATGTACGGAACCCCTGCCTTCCGGCAGACATAGCCGCCATAGACATTGGGCTTGATGGTATAGGTAAGGACGAGAGCCGGCTTGTATTTACGGACCAGTCGCTCATAAGCATGCAGCAGTCCAAGGTCCTGCGCGGGATTCATGCCCCGCCGGTTGATCTTGGTCATCTCAACGACGACACCCTCCTGCTCCAGCAGCTGCGTTTTCACCGTATCCGGAAGGCTGGCCACAACCTGATAGCGCTCCAGAAGCTTTAGCACCAGCTCATTCCGAAAGTCATACAAACCGCCGGAGGAATTGGCCAGAATCAGAACGGTTTTCTTCTCACTCATACCAGCTCACTCTCCCTGCAGATGGCAATCTCATTGTATTTCATCATATAGACGCCCTCCTCATACTCTCCCCACACAGCAGGATTCTCCAGCCCCTGCAGATTTCGCACGAGCTGCGCCGGGAAATCCACGCCGCAGGCATAGGCATGCGGATATCCGCCGCCGAACCGGGGATTCACCTCCGAAAGATACCACTCACCCTGCGGAATTTTTTCTGACTCATTTTCCATTCCGTGCTCATCGTGAAACAGATCGATGTCGATCATCCCGCGGAAGCCGCACTCCTCGGCAAACGCTGCCAGCTTGGCAAACAGCGTCTCATCCTTTACGGACACCGATTTGTCCGTCTCTCCGGCACGCATACGAAGCTTTTTCTTGAGGAAAATGGAGGTACATTTGCCGGAAATCAGGTCCACATACAGATCACATCCATACTCCTGCCCCGTCATAAGCTCCTGCACCATAAGGTCCTCATAGTGATCAAGGAGGGTCTCCATGGTTCCTTGGTCCTGCACCAGATTGATATTAAGGCTGGCACTTCCCTTCTGCGGCTTTACAAATACCGGGAACGCGGCCTCCCCGCCGGAAACGGCAGACAGAAAATCCTCTCTCTTCGTCCAGCATCTGGCCGTTCGAATCCCCTTCTCCCTAAGAAGCTGATACATTCTGAATTTATCCAGGCAGGTTTCACACAGCTCATAGGGAGAAACCACCGGAAGGACATCGATTTTTTCAAAGCGTGCCCGCTCTTTGGCAAGAAGCGATAGCTCCGGATCAATCAACGAGAACACGCCCCGAATTTCCTCCTTGCGGCAGATATCCAGAATCCGGTCCAGATAATCCGGCGCTGTGATCCTTGGAACCACATAGGCCTTATCCGCATCGTACAGGGCCGGTGCAAGGGCTGAAGCGTCGGTGGCGACCACCCTTCCCTTCCCGGCAAGCGCCTGGCGAAAGGCCTGTACGACCTTATTGCGCGTTCCCGCGCTTAGAATCAAGATATTGATATTCTCCTGTGTCTGCATCGCTGCCCATCGTCCTTTCCCGTGGTAATATGTATCTGTTTAGCACCTGACGATTTCAATCTGAATCTTCCGCTCGCGGACAATTTCATGATTGCTGTCACATCTTTTGTAACGCGTCGAAGTACAAAGGCGTTCCACCCGTATGAATAAACAATAGCTTCTCCCCGCGGATGTTGTGCTCCTTGAGATATTCCAGCATGCCGAAAAAGGCCTTCCCAACATAGGTGGTATCCATCGGTATGCCGTCCTGCTCCATCACGCGCTCTATGCACTCCAGCTCCTTTTCCGTGGAGCTTCCGTATCCGCCGAGCCGGTATCCATCCTCAAAGATAAGATCCTCCTCCCGGAAAAGGTTCTCCGGATGATCCGTAAAGGAATGCATCACCTGCTTCGTCCAGGCCGGCGCGTCGTCCCTCACGCCGCCGCCAAGCATGCGGTAATAATCCAGAATACTCTCCCGCACCACATCCTTCCCGCGCGGACAGGTCCTTGCAATACTGATGCCAACGATCCGGTCCGACGAACCGCTCAGCTCTTTCCCGCAAATCAGGCCAGCCTGTGTGGATCCGGTTCCGCTCGCATGAAAGATATGGGAAAACTGCAGCCCCATCTCCTCTTCCTGCCGGCGTATCTCGTAAAAGGCATCCACATAGCTCTGCGTTCCCGCATTTCCATGGCCGCCGCCTTGGATAAAGTAGGGCGTTTTCCCGGCATCCCGGACATCCTGCATACGCCGCTCAATGGTGTCATGCACCTGTTCCACCGGAACCGTCTCCACACTGGCGCCAAACCTCATCACCAGCTGACGGTTGAAAAGCGGACTCTCGCCCGCATGGTCACTACTTTCCGCTGAAATGATGTGACAGGGAATTCCCAGCGCCGCTGCAAGGTTTGCTATAATCCGGCAATGGTTGGAGGCCTCCGAGCCATAGGTCATGACAACATCCGGCTGCTGCTCCCTGATCTCCTGATAAAAATAGGCCGCCTTCCTTGCCTTGTTGCCTCCGAAGGAAAACGGTACAAAATCATCCCGCTTGATATAAATTTCATTTCCCAGTGCTTCGTCGTAGCAGCCGGCAAGCTTCACGATCGGCGTCTGTGCCAACGGCTGATCAAAGAGCGGAATTCTTGTTTCAGTCCTCATGCCGCTCCTTTCCCTTGCGGTAAACGTCAAAATCCGGAATGGTCTGCTCCGCCCCGGACTGCACGCCGGAGTGATGCAGCACCTTTCCTACCGTCTGCAGCACAATGGAAACATCCAGCGCAAAGCTGCAATGCTCCACATAATCAAGATCATACCGGAAGCGGTCCTCCCAGTTCAGAGCATTTCGGCCATGAATCTGGGCCAGTCCGGTAAGTCCCGGCCGAACGTCATGCCGGTGCATCTCCTCGCTGGTATAGTACGGCAGATACCGAACCAAAAGAGGTCTTGGACCCACAAAGGACATATCTCCCTTTAGGATATTCACGAATTCCGGAAGCTCATCCAGGCTCGTTGCCCGAAGTATCCGGCCGAATTTGGGAAGGCGCATGGCATCAGGCAATAGATTTCCGTCAGCGTCCCTTGCATCCGTCATGGAGCGAAACTTCAAAAGGCCGAAGACCTTGCCGTCCTTTCCCGGACGATCCTGATGGAAGAAAACCGGTGATCCCAGCTTCACCCGCACGAGCACGGTTACAATCAGAAAGACCGGACTCAATATAATGAGTCCGATCAACGCCAGTATTATGTCCAGAATTCGTTTGACCACACTGCGATAGATCATCTCTTCCTCCGCTATGACGATGCCGGGTTGCTCTGCCGATGCCATTTCATCGATTTTTAAACGTCGGTCAATGACTGATTCCGGCAAAGATGTCCGGTTTGGGGACATTCCGTCTTAGAACAGTCCCCGGATAATGGCGGTGATGCGTGCCATATCCTCCTGTGTGTTCTTGTTGTCGGAAGGGAGACAGAGCCCGCGCTCATAGATGTCCATGCAGACAGATCCCTTTTCGTTTTGTTCACCCTCCGGATTCGCGATGAAATCGCACCCCGCATAGACCGGCTGATTGTTCATCGGATTCCAGATAGGCCGGGAATCGATATTTTCCTTTTGCAGCGCAGCAAAAATATCCATCGGCTTCACCGGCGACTCTTCCTTTAAGGTGATGCAGGAAAGCCAGTTGTTGCAGTCAGCATCCGGCCCGCCAAGCGGATTCATTTCAATGACATCGATATCCGCAAAGGCATTCTTGTAATACTGATAAATAGCCTTTTTCTGTGCAATATGCTCTTCCAGATGCAGCATCTGGCCGCGGCCGACGCCCGCCAGAAGATTGCTCATCCGGTAATTAAAGCCGATCTCCTTGTGCAGATAATACGGCACAGGCTCTCTGGCCTGCGTGGCAAGGAACCGAGCGTGGCGAACGGCCTCCTCATCGTCCGAGACCAGCATTCCGCCGCCGGAGGTTGTGATGATCTTGTTACCGTTAAAGGACAAAATGCCAAACGTTCCGTAGGTTCCGCAGTGTTTGCCCTTCCAGCTGCTCCCGAGGGCTTCTGCCGCATCCTCGATCAGCGGGGTATCATGCTCCCGGCAGATGGCTTCGATCTCATCCAGCTTAGCCGGCGTTCCGTACAGATCCGCGCACAGCACTGCCTTTACCTTCGGATATTTGACAAATGCACGGCGAAGTGCCTCCGGGGACATGTTCCAGGTATCCCGCTCCGAATCGATAAAAACAAGCTGTCCTCTTTCATAGGCCACCGGATTGCAGGTGGCCGCAAAGGTCATGGACGTGCAAAAGACAATGTCTCCCGGCTGAATGTCCAGAAGACGAATGGCCAGATGAATAGCGGCCGTCCCTGCCGACAGTGCCGCTGCATGACCAATGCCGAGATACGAGGTAATATCCTTTTCAAAGGCATCTACATTCGGTCCCAGAGGTGCCACCCAGTTGGTGTCAAAGGCCTCCTGCACGAAGCGCTGCTCATCGCCGTGCATGGTTGGACTGGAAAGATATATTTTGCCGCTCATTTCTGCCTCCTAAAATAAAAGTGCCTATCGCTGCGTGCGGATGACCTCAGACTCATGTGCTCCGTCATCATGTCCCGCTTCCATGCGCTTTTGCTGCTTCTCCAGCTCCTCATGCAGGCGCTCCCGATTTACCTCCGTGTTCTTGCGGTAGGTGGGAACAATCTCGCGCACGAGCTCCCGGATGGCCGGCGATTCCTCATACGCCGCCTCCTTGAGGCGCTGCAGCTGAACAAAGAAATTCTCTTCATTGATTTCCAACGGCTTTCCGATGTGGATCTGCCGATTGGCCGTATCCTTCATGCCCTCTTCGTTCATGAGCATTTCTTCATACAGCTTCTCACCGGGGCGCAGTCCTGTGAAGACAATCTTGATGTCTTCGCCAACCTTATAGCCGGAAAGTTTGATCAGGTTCTCTGCCAGGTCCAGAATGCGGACCGGCTCACCCATGTCCAGAATGAAGATTTCTCCGCCCCTTGCGTAGGCACCGGCCTGCAGCACCAGAGAAACCGCCTCCGGAATGGTCATGAAATAACGGATGATGTTGGGATCGGTAACCGTCACCGGTCCTCCGGCTGCGATCTGTTTCTTAAACAGCGGAATCACGCTTCCGTTGGAACCCAGAACATTGCCAAAGCGCACGGCCACAAAGTTGCACGCATAGTGGCGGTTGAACACCTGAATGATCATCTCACAGATGCGCTTGGAGGCCCCCATGATGTTGGTGGGATTGACCGCCTTATCCGTGGAGATCATGACAAAGCGTTCCGTGCCGCAGGCGGCTGCCGCCATTGCCGTATTGAAGGTGCCGAACACATTGTTCTTGATGGACTCACAGGGGCTGACCTCCATGAGGGGCACATGCTTGTGCGCAGCAGCATGGTAAACAATATCCGGACGGTATTTGTCAAAAATCCAGTTGATGCGCTTCTCGTTTCGGACCGATGCAATCAGAACCACCAGATCCAGGTCCGGATATTTGCGGCGCAGCTCCTGCTGCACGTCGTAAGCACTGTTCTCGTAGATATCAATCAGAATCAGCTGCCGCGGATGATGCCCTGCGATCTGCCGGCACAGCTCCGAGCCAATAGAGCCGCCGCCACCGGTGACACAGACCACCTTTCCCTGCACATAACCGATGATGGAATCCAGATCGACCTTCACCGGATCCCGTCCCAGAAGGTCCTCCACCTCCACATCGTGCAGCTTCGAGACACTGACCTCTCCGTTTACCAGCTGGTAAATGCCGGGGAGCGTGCGCATCTTGCACTTGGTCTCCTTGCAGATGTCCAGAATCCCCTTCATCTGTGCCCTGGACAGCGACGGAATGGCAACAATGATCTCATCGATATCATATTGTGCCACTGCTTCCGGAATCTGATCCCGGCCGCCGACAACCTTAACGCCCTGAATGTATTTGCCCCATTTGTCCTGAGAGTCATCGATCAGACATTTCAGGCTCATCGTCGAGTAGTGCGAATTCAGAATCTCACGAACGATGATATTGCCTGCCTCTCCGGCACCGATGACCATCACATTGGTGGCATTGCTGCGATTGGCATTTTTGTGCTTGATCCCCCGCAGGAACCGGTAGGAAAACCGGCTGACAAAGGTCAGGGAAATCATCAGGAACATGTAGAGAAAATAATAGCTTTTCGGAACCGCCTGCACGTCATGCCGGTTCAGATGCAGGATTCCAACATTCAGCGCCGCCGCCGCCACGTTGGCAAAGACAAGGTTCTGCAGCTCCGTTTCCCCCGCAAAGGCCCAGAGAGAATCGTACAGACGAAACAGCCAGAACATGACAAGGGTCACCGCAATGGTAAGCGGAAGCGCCTCCATGACCGGCAGATAGAAGTAATCCGGGATTTCCGACGGCTGAAACTCATAGCGGATCAGGAGCGACAAATAGCTTCCGAGAATCACGCTTAATATATCGTATACAATCAGGACAACGCGCCGCCAGAACTTAGCATAATTGAATGTATGCTCCGTTCCCCGGCACGGATTCTTTTCCGATTTGAACATATATACCTCAACGAATGATGCTGGCGTCAGATTATATTATTGATGCGTAGGTATCAGAGCTCCTCGCAAAACCGCCGCTATTCCTTTACTCCTGTGGCGATTCACAGACCCGCCAGGCATCCGCAACTATACTGGGTAATCCAATCCATAAGTATACAACATAACGTGGCAGTGCGCACGGTCCCAGAAGGACCGTCAGCCACACCAGCAGCAATGGAAGCCAGGCAAGGAGCGTCCCCCCTTGCCTGCGGCGCAAAAGGTAAATCCCGAAAAAGGCAAACAACAGCGCCATCACTCCCGGAGATAATATCCAGGATAACACCGGCATCCTCTGCGCCGACGCGTCCAGAGAAAGGAACCGGTACCAAGCATCCAGCACCGGGAGCTTGCTCTTTCTGATTCCGGGAAGCTCCGTCTCATAGCCAAAATAGGAGCTGTCCTCGTAGGTAAAGGTGTAAACGGTATTCCCCTTGTAGCAGTCAATCACCGTTCCGGGTGCCCAAAAGCCGTAGCTCGTCATCAGCCAGGCATTGAGATAGCTCAGCGGATGCTCGCGGCCCTTGGTCAGCCACAGTCTCCAAAAGCCCCCTGGATCTGCTCGGTAGACATCACTCCGGAAGCGGAGCTTTACCTGATCCGACAGCACCGGATTGTAATAATCCCAGCCCAGTCTTCCATTTTCCTCTTCGCCATTCACAGGAGCCATCAGTTCCCGCATCAGGGACACTTCCTCCGCAGTAAAGGAATCCGGATCCGAGACCCAGACCCTCGCCAGCTGCATAATCGGCACCGTCAGAATTTCCTGGCTTTCGGAGGAATCCGCATGAAGCGCCGACGAAAGGCATAGCGATACTCCCTTATAGAGCAAAAGCGGCAGTACCAGGATCAGAATCCTGCCGCACACGCTCCGGAAAGACCAGTGCCCACGGCATTTCAGACGTTTCACGAAAAGGGCAGCCCCGGCCAGTACGAGAAAGACCGCGTAGGCATACACGCCGTTATTGCGCAGAAGCATCATCAGTGTTGCAGAAGTCATGCAGCCGGCAGCATTCTTCCGGTTTACATCTCCGCCAAAAATGCGTTTCAAACAGAGCACCAGCATCAGCAGTGCTGCCGCGAACAGTCCATCCTTACAGCTGCACAAAACAAACATAGTAATAACCGGACAAAACGCCAGCCAGACGATGCCAAAGCGCCTTTGTCCGGACATCCTGCCTGCGTGCGAAGGCACGCCCATTTCACGAACCAGGCAGACAAAAACCGCGTCCATCACTGCCATCTGCAGCAAGAGATAACAGAAAATCCCCAAATTGTAGGAGCCCGTCACTTTATGCACGCCCAGAATCGTGCCGCCCAGTGCCAGAACATGGAGCAGCGGATGGTGCGTCGTAAAGCTGCGCGTCTCCACCATAGCCAGCTCCTCTGCCGCATCATAGACAAAAAAGCCGGGATATACCGCCAGAATAGAAATCAGCTGCACAAGAAAAAAGAAAAGCCACAAGCAGACGGCCTTCCGGCGCATGCCTGTTCCGACCTCACCGCCGGTCTCCTTTGGAGCCGCAACGCGGAATAACGCCCGTTTTTCTCCCTGCCGGTCCATCCGGCGCCATAACCAAACCGCAAGGAAGCCGCACAACGCCCATAGGCCCGCAAAGGCCGCCGCTCCCGTAAAGGACGGCCGGGCTATGCCGCCGTTTTGCTCCAGCATCCGTCCCAGCATCACGGCAACGGCACACGCGCCACCATATACCGCGCCAAAGACCGCGTCGCGGCGCTTCGCACTCATGTCTCCTGCTCCTTATTGCGAGTTTCCGGGAACAGGAGCGGCGCCAGTGCACACAGCAGCACGATCGTGTACGGGTTGCAGAAGTGGAAGGTCCACTCCACCATTCCCGTAAGACCAAAGCCGGTCACCAGCAAAAACGGCAGCAGCGCACAGGCATCGCGCACGCCGTCTCTTCTTGCATAGCCAAAGGCTGTCAAAAAGGCAGCAAAGAGTGCAACAAGCAGCAGAACACCTGCAGGAATTCCGCAGTCGTAGGCCGCCTGCAGGAAAATATTGTGCGCATGCACAGCCACCTCGCCGCTTTGCAATGTGACCCCCATCTGATCATGTCCGGTCAGATTCAGCTGCTTGATATAGGCGAGATACAGACCAAGACGTCCGTTGGACACGTCCCCATTGTCAATGGACCCGTCCTCTAAGTCCGCCTGGCTGGTCAACAGCAGCAGGCCTCCTGCCGAAGGACGCTCCGGAGTCGTCTCCACTGTTTTTTCTTCCTGTACCTCCGAGGCATCCGCCGTCCGGAAGCCCTGTGCCACGTACCAGTCTCTCCCGTAATAGATTTTGGATCCAATGTCTCCGCCGAGAATGCGATTTCCGAAATCGCGGATGAAGATTTCAACGTTCATGAATGCGGTGCAGTTCCATGTCACATTTCGAAGCACCCAGTCATCGTAAGGCTCCAGCTCCTCAAAGCGCTGCGGATGTCCGTACACGGTGGATACGATTCGCTGCCCGGTAAATGCAATCGGGAAGGTGATACACACAATGACAACGAAGGCCGCCAGTGTGCAAACGCCCGCCTTGAGCCGGGTCGTCAGCGCATGGCGTCCCGGAAGGTTCCCGAAGTAGAAGGCCGCCAGCACCAGCAGCAGCGCCAGCACGCCGATTCCGGACCTGGTTAAACTCATCATCATGTAGGAGCAGGTCATCCCCAGCATCACCGCCTCCAGCCAGGTGCCGGAAAGCTTTTCTTTCATGCTCTGGCCGCTGACCTTACGGAGCCGGCAGACAAACAGCGTCAATGCCGCTGAGGCTGCGATCAGAAGATAATATGCCGTCACCGTCGGCGTGTGAAAATGCATGGAAAACCGGCTGTACAGATAGGCAAGGTAGTAACGATGCAGCATGCAGTATATGACCTTGCAGACAAAATCCAACAGGATTCCCCGGCACAGATCCTCCAGAAGAAGTTCTCTTCCTTCAAAATAGCGATACCGCAGGTAAAACAGCGCCCATATCCCCAAAAGCAGCGGAATCCAGAGCCGCGTATTGTAAAAAACGAGCATCCACAAAGAGAGTGCCAGCACCGGCAAAAAAAGCGGCCAAAAGATCCGTGTCCTGCTCTTCTTCCTGCTGCGAATACGGTCGATCAGCATGACCACTGCCGCCGTCACAGCGACCGCCGCGCAGCAAATTGCCACCGCTCTTGAGAAAATAACCCCGTTCTTCCAGGCCATTTCCGGATCCTGCGCGGACACAAAATTCCCCGCACAGTAGACAATGCCGCCCACCACGGTAACAACCGCCGCAATCGCAGCCGCGGCACTGCAGTCGGACGCAATATCTCCCATCAGAAGCGTGATCAGACACAAAAGAACCACGATCCAGTGCATCGAGGTGTCATGAATGTAATCATTGGTTGCATTCATATAGACCGCACTCCGGTCCATGATAAGAGCAATGCATACCACAATAGCGCCGTGCCGCAGCCATCCTCTTGGCTGTGTCTGCGGCTCCTGCGTTCTCTTATGCCACAGTCCGTACAGACTCACCGCAGCCGCCAATACAATACCCGTCTCGTAAATCAGAATATCAAGAATGCGCCCATCGAAGAGCTTCAACGGCCAAACCGCAATAAATGCAAGGCCTGCAACCAGGAGAATAACCGGTGTCAATGAAACCTGCAGTACCCGCAGCACAGTGGTAACCGGTGCCGCTTTCTTAAACCGGCGGCAGCTCCATGCAAAGCCCGCACGCACCGCGACCATCAAAAGAGCAGCTACCAGCGTATAGATCAATCCCCGGAGCAAAGAGGGGATCTTAGATTCCGATACGCGGTACACCATGCTGGTCTTAATGGCCATATCATCCACACCGCTGTCATGGTAAAAGCCCAGCTGATAATAGGGTGCTTTTCCCGTATCCAGTGCCTGTGTCTGCGACTCCGTTCCCACCGTAAACCGGCTTCCCTCCATGCCGCGGATAGTATAGACGTAGGTATCTCCCGGCGTCGTATCCGCATCCACCGAAACCACCGCGTAGGCAGGAACCTCCTCCGGGAGTGCAACTTCTTCCTCGGCCGTCAGGGTCATGGCGCCGTTTTCTTCCACATGGAACAGCTGGAACTGTGCAAGGCTCCCTTCTTTTACTGATTCCACATAGAATTTCAGCGTTTGCAGATGCGTATGCTGCGCAATAAAGTATTCGCCGGCATCCTGCTCTTCGCTGACCACATCGGTAACACCGGAAGGTGTGATCCCCGATGCATAGGCGTGGTCCTCCCGGTACAGACGCATCGGCCAGATGGTAGCCAGCGCCGCAAGGAGTGCGCAGAGAATCACGGCACAGGCCGCTTTTTGTTTGTCTACGATGGCTCGCATGATCATGATTCTTTGATATCCTCTTTTACCCTTCCGCCGCTTTGAATCTCCTCACGTATGACATACTGGGGTGCCGCACTTACACTGATATAGGTTCTTCCGATGTATTCCCCCACAAGTCCCAACATCAGAAGCGTCATGCCCCCGAAGAAAACAACGGCCGTCATCAGCGCCGAAAATCCGATGGGCACCGCCGGATTAACCAGCTTCTTAATGATGGTGTACAACGCATACACCAGAGCAAGTCCCGCACACACTGCCCCCATGGCAGTTCCGATGCGAAGCGGCTTCACGGAAAATGCGGTGAATCCATTCATCCACAAGGAAAGGAGTTTTCCGATGGTGTAACCGCTGCTGCCCACCTCCCGCTTTCTGTGATTAACAGGAACATTGACAATATTCTTCGTGCTGCGCAGCACCAATCCCAAAAGGTACGGATAGGAGTTCTCATAGCGCAGCACCTCCGTTGCCACAAAACGTCGCATGGCAAAATAGCTGCTGACATAGAGCTCTTTAGGCTTGTTCAGCATCTTTTCCAGCATCTTTTCATTGACCCAGCTGCCGAAATTACGGAAGGGTGAATGCTCCTTATGCTCGTACCTTGCATAGGCAACATCCGCCCCGGCAAAAATCGCCTCTACGAGCTTTCCAACCTCCGACGCCGGTGTCTGGCCGTCATCATCCAGGCAGACAATGATGTCTCCCTCCGCATGCCGGATTCCCGCCATAAGGGCTGCATGCTGTCCGAAATTTCTGGCAAGCTCATACCCCTTTCGCCTGCACGGCTTCCCCTCCGTTTCCTCCGCGCACAGGCGCCAGATCGCGTCTTTCGTTTCCTCTCCGGAGCCGTCATTAACCATGACAATCTCATAGCGCGCAAAAGGGAGTAACTGAGCGGCCGCATCAATTTCCGCAACCACCGAAGGAAGTGTCTTTTCCGAATGATAGCAGGGAATCACAAAGCTGATGCTCTGCATTCCTTTATTTTCTGTATTGTCCATATTACAATCCTGACCATTTATATCTGTTCGGCAACTGACGATTTCAACATGCCCCTCCGCTTGCGGACACATCCATGATTGAAATTTGGCAGTTAACCATTTGTGCTGCATAGCCTCAGAAACACCATATCCTTCTGCGTACCGTCGCTGCATTCCACCTGCGGCAAAATACCCACTGCCCGGAATCCTGCCCGCTCATAGCTGTGCAGGGACGCCGGATTATCCGTAAAGATTCTGCTGACAATGTCCGTAAGCCCCAGCTTCTCAAAGCCGTACCGGCAAGCCAGCCGAATCATTCTCGCACTGTACCCCTTGCCGATGGCAGCGTCCTCGCCGATCCAGTTGCCGCACTCTGCATACTGCGGATGAATGTCATCCAGCACCACGCACCCAATGGGAAGCCCTGTCTCCAGCTCCTCCGCAATAAACTGCGCCACTTTCCCGGATTCCACTTTCTCGTGGTAATAGCGTTCCTGCCCCTCCAGCGTAAAATCCTCCCGGTAAATGTATCTGCTCTTCACCCGCGGATTGTTCCGCCAGTCCACAATTTTCTGGGAATCCTCCAGCCGGAGCGGCCGAATCCCGATTTTCTCATCTGCTGCAAGATACATGCTGTTTTCCCTATCCTTCTCCTTCATCCGGTTTTTAAGGAAATGCTGATTTAATCAGCATTTCCTCAGAACTCCTGCACTGCGTAGATCTCCCAGTTCTCTTCAATCACATCCACGCAGCGCACCTGCACAGATACTCCCTTGGATGCATAGAAATCCACAAGCCAAGTCATGTCGCTTCCGGTTTCCGTCGCCACATAGACGCAGTCCTTCCGAAGAAGATTGTCGAAAAGTCCCGTTCCGGAGACATACTCTGTCTCGGTATCCAGCCCAAGCCCCTGCAGCTTTTCAATATCCAAAGGGCTTTTGCACGCCCAGCCGCCCAAGAGCTCCAGATTGACCGGTACACTTGCAGCGCTCCCCACCGGATCGGAGAAGGTAACGGTGGAATACACATCCAGCAGGTAGACATTCTCTGCATGATCTCTTGCATACGCCTGCAGCTGCCGGTAGGCTGTGCCATTTGCCGCCCTGGTCACTTCTTCCGCTGACGTCACCTTCACCTGACACGCCATCCCCCAGAGCATGACCACAGCCACTGCTGCCAGCACGGCAGCATGCCCGATCGCCGTCATTCCGGCTCCGGCAGCATCCGGTCCGCCTTCGCCATTTCCTGCGGCGGATATGCGTCCGCATACCTCTGATGTCTCTCCGGTTCTTTTTCGCAGCAGCAGCCACAGCAGAATCACCGACTCACACAGGTACACGCTGTGGGTCAGCCGCGCCACCGGCCGTTGGTTGTAATACAAATAGAGCAGCAGACCGCTCCGGATCATAAGCACCGCCGCCGTTGCTGCCAGGTCAAGGAACGCGTTTCCGCGTCCTTCCCCCCTTTTCCACGCACAGACAAGCCGCCAAAGGCCTGCCGCAGCGGTGAACAGATACAGGCTGCAGACTATGCCGCGGTAGGGCTTCTCCGGCTGACTCGAGAGGCTCTCACCAAAGGTTCTCAGCTCTGCCTTTCCGGTAAGGCTCCGGCGGTAATTCCATACCGCGTCCCGAAGGCGCTCCTCCTTCGTTGCCGTACTGCTGCGCAAGGATGCCGCATAATCCGCCACAGCCTGTAGCGTCTTAGCATCCATGGCGTCATCCAGTCCATAGTTGTAATTCTGCAGCAGGGTGACCTTCTGCCCGGAAAGCCCGATACTCTGATAAAATTCTTCGTTTCCTTCGTAATCCGGAATTGATTCGAAATCGTACAGCTGCGTCCTTGCATCAAAAAGAGTCAGAAATTCCTTCCACTCCCGGCTTTGGTAGCCCAAACGGTTTCCCGCCTCGCATCCCATAAGTCCTGCAAAGACGAGAAGCCCCGTCACGACCATCCACTTTCCAACGCGTTTTGCCGCCGGCCTTCCGAAATTTCCTCCCAGTGTCAGTCGGCATAAAGAAATCAGAAAAGCAAGCGCGCAAAACGGCCCTACAAAGAGCATCATTTCCGAGCGAAGCAGATACCCAAGCCAGATCATCAGTACCGGTGGCAAGATCTCCCACAGACGCATTTCCTTCATGGTAAGGAACAAAAATGCAGCCGCAGCTCCCAAAATTCCCACGGTCACCGAGTACTGCAGGAACACATAATGGTACAAAAGAAGAGCCCCTGCCGTCACCAGTGATATGGCAAGCAGCGCACCTCTCCTCCCCCATCGTTTTTCCTGCCGGCAGATCCGAATCCATACACACACCAGCGCGCCGTACTGGACCGCCAGCAAAAACGCCGCGTACCAGTCCACCTGCGACAATAGGCGATACAATCCGCCCAGCAGGAGCGTTAGGGGATATCCGCTCTGAATATTGCGAAACGCCGGCGTCCCCGTATAGCTTCCCGCGAGAATTTCCGCCATCAGCGAATCATCATTCAGATCATAATAAACCGTCCAAATCCGGCTCGCCGCCAGCGACAAAGCCGCCGCAGCACCGATTCCTGCGCTAGCGGTTCTGATAGAATTCCTCGATGACATTCACCACCTCATCCACTTCCTCTTCGGAAAGAGAATAGTACATCGGAAGACGCAGAAGCCGCTCACTCTCCTTCGTTGTGTATACATCCTCGCCGTGGAAGCGTCCGAACTTCTCTCCGGCCGGGCTCGAATGCAGCGGAATATAATGAAACACGGCAAGAATCCCCTTCTTACGCAGTGCACCGATCAGGTCCTGCCGCTCCGAAATGTCCTTCGTCTTGATGTAGAACATATGCGCATTGTGCACACATCCTTCCGGAATCACCGGAAGTTCAATGCAGCCCTTCTGCGCCAGCGGCGTCAGCAGCCGGTTATATTGCTCCCATCTGGCAAGTCTTGTCTCGTTGATGGCGTCTGCCTGCTCGAGCTGTGCCATCAGGTAGGCTGCGTTAAGCTCGCTAGGGAGAAACGAGCTTCCGTAATCCACCCAGGTGTACTTGTCGATCTGTCCGCGGTAGAACTGGCTTCGGTTGGTTCCTTTTTCACGCAGAATCTCCGCTTCGTCAATACGGTCTTCATCGCGAATCAGGATCGCGCCGCCCTCTCCCATGGAATAATTCTTGGTCTCATGGAAGGAATAGCAGCCAAAATCGCCGATATTGCCAAGAGCCTTCCCGTGATAGCTGCTCATAACGCCCTGTGCCGCATCCTCGATCACCAGAAGGCCGTGCCTCTTAGCAATCTCCATAATGGTATCCATCTCGCAGGAAACGCCAGCGTAGTGCACAACAACGATTGCTTTTGTTCTCTCTGTGATGGCATCCTCAATCAGTGTCTCATCCAGATTCATGGTATCCGGACGGATATCAATGAAGACCGGCACGCCGCCGCGCAGCACAAAAGCATCGGCAGTGGAGCAGAAGGTATAGCTGGGCATGATGATCTCATCCCCCGGCTGAATATGACTAAGGTGTGCCGCCATCTCCAACGCATCGGTTCCGCTGGTTGTCAGAAGGCATTCCGCTGTCCCGGTTCTCTCCTCGATCCATGTCTTGCACTGCTTGGTAAACGGACCGTCTCCGCAGATCTTGCGATTTACCTCACATGCCTTCCTCAGGTTTTCCATTTCTGTCCCCACAAATGGCGGGATATTAAACGGGATTCGAATGTCCATTGCATTACCTCCTCACCGGTATTTTCACCATGTAGTGCTCGCTCTCATAGCAGGTCTGATAGCCGGCCTCCTCCAGATAGATCTCCAGAAAAGCAGCCTTTCGCTCTTCCTGCGTCCCAATCCTATCATCCGATAGGTCCGAAGCGTTTGCTTCCTCCGCAGTCTCCGGCTCCGCCGCAAAGCTGCCTTCCTGCCAGACTTCATCGTTCTCTGCCGTGATCCTGTCCCATTTCACCATGCGAAGCGACAGATCCTTCAGCTCCTTCTCCGAATAACTATGATCCGCATCGTGCCGGATAATCACCACCGGCAGCGTATCCGAATGCCCCGCCAGTGCCGCACCGGACAACTCTGTCACCTCTTTTTCAAAAAGAGCTTCCTGATAGCTGGCAAGATCCGGCCAGGCAGTCGAAAGCGCCGGCTCCATCTGGAACAGATAAGACAGCCCCGGAATATCTCCATAGGTCAAAAGCGTCCGCTCGGTCAGCCCATTGCCTTCCAAATAGGCGTACATTCCTTCCAGCTCCTTCGCATTCTGCGGTGTGGTATGCATTCCCTTTGCAGCCGGAACCTCCTGCACCAAAGCCGTTCGCTTCGTTCCGTCCGTTCCGTCGCGGAAGGAGTAATTCATATGAAACAGACCGCCCTGCACCAATACCGCGGCAATCAGCACCATCGCCATGCACTGCAGCGGGAAATGCACCGTGCGGCGGCGAAACTCCTGCCAGATACGGCGAAACATCCATAGCGAAAACGGTGCAATTACGAACAAATCCAGCAGAATCGGAAATGTATAATTGTTGGAACCAAAGGGCAATAGCAATATTAAAAGAAGGGAAAGCGCCGACAAAAACCGCTCATCCGTGGTCGCCCCAAAGCCGCCGGCAAGGCCCACCACATCCAGAAATATCGTCAGAATCAGGAACATCATCACCAGATTAAACATGCACCAGTAATCCTGATAGTTGGTGGTAAAGGCTCCCCTTCCCCAGTACAGGCGCAGCAGAGCCGCTACGCCGGCCAGATAAATCAGGTGCTTCCAGTACCTGTGCTGCCGCAGAATCGGCATAGCATAAAAGAACATCCCGGCAATAACGCAGGCTGCCATAATCAGCATCCACCAGATCGCCGTCCCATACGCATCCAGTGTCGTCCGCAGCATCTCTCCAAAGGTATAGTCACCGCCGATGCCGAAAAGTTCTGCAATGGCCGCCGGCCAGGCACCAAAACCTCCCTCAGTTGCCGTCCAGAGATACCCGGCTGCCGCGCCGGCCACGTACCCGGCAATACAATATCCCGTATCGACGGCCGCCTTTTTCAAAGAGCGTCTGGACCATACCTCCTCCAGCCACACAGCCAGAATCAGTACCGCTTGCAGCAAATTGGAAAACCGAACGAACACATTCAGCCCCAGGAAAACACCGGCTGCCGCATACCAGCCACGGATTCGCGGGATGCCGCTTTCCGCACGGAACAGACAAATGCAGGCAAATGTCAGGAACACATAGCTCAGCGTATTGTAGAGAATGACCGTCGGGCACCAGAATACGGAAATGGCCAGCATTTCTCCCACAAACACCATCCATCCGGGCATCAGCCTCTGCAGATTGTAATACGTAGCCAGTGCCGCCATGGATACCAAAAACGCACATTTCACATTCATCGCAAAGAGGCCGCTGCCGCCCGGAAGGAGCATCAAAAGACGTCCCGCCTTATTGGCAAGAAACGTAGCGTAATACCACATTCCCTCCGAAAGCCATTCGTAGTTGGCGAGGCTGTACCCTGCATCACTGACATCCACGCCCTGCCATGTTCCCCATAATGGCCACAGACAAAGAAGGACCGGAAATACATACCGTTCCAAGGGAAGCTGGAGTCTGGCGATCCTGCGCAGGAACTCCTGTATTTTGCTGCTGCACATTTCTTCTGTCATAGGGATCCTTCATATTCTGCACAAAACTTTCATCCATTCTATAACAAAACGCGGGTGACTGTACAGACGCCCGCCGACAGCGGGTGGCGTCTGCGGCGTCCGTAGTAACAGTTCACTCTCCTGCCAGGCGACAGGGTCGCAGACACCTGTACAATAATCGCCTGTACCTTCACGCCCGGTTGAAATATAGAGCAGTATGCACATATATTGTGCGGCAAAATAGTATTTGCTATACTGCAGAAAACCTCACAAACAAAGCAATGATAGCGTTCCTGTAACGACTCGGAACCTCATTTGCCAAACCGCAGAATCCAAAAGCAGGTACTTTATGAAGCATTTTGTCAGGAAAAGCATTCGAATATTCCATACCAGGCTGGATAGTCACGCTTTCCGGATTTCCCTGCTTTTGATTGCCCTTATTTCCTCTTCAATTCTTGTTTATTACCGAAGGGTCAATCGGCAGATCACGCTCGATACCACTAAAAACCTGTGTTCCACCTACAGTCAGGTAAACCGCACCTTTACAATATTCGTCAACCGGAACTGGAATTGCCTGTCCGACTGGGAGCGATACCTTCGACATTTCGCCGATGACGATGCTCTGTCGAGTAGCTGGAGCGAATTCTTTCAGGAGCGGGAAACGTGGGGGTATACGGATTTTTTCCTGTTCAATGAAGCCAATGTATTCATCACCATGGCAGGACGATCCGGGACTGCCGATAATGCAGAACAGGCTTTCCACAAATTATACACGCAGAATGAACCGGTCATTGCAAGCTATATTTCCTCTGATGACGTGCGGCGCGTGCTGTTTGCCGTTCCCATCCAGCCGTTTACCGTCGAAGGCACAACCTATACCGGCCTTGCCGTAAGTTACGACAACAACAACCTGGAAAGGATACTGTCCTCTTCTATATACGATGGCAAAAGCGACTGTTATATCGTGAACGCTGCCGGAGACGTTGTATTATCGGTTGCACAAAAGAGCGAAATCACGGACTATGTCGATAATATTCCCGACTATCTGGATAGTTATGCCAAATTCCGTAACGAAGATGACCGTTCCTTGCTGCGCCAGGCTCTGGCCAATCAGGAGGAAGGCGGATTCCTGCTGACATACAACGGAATCACCTATTATCTGGTCTATCTGCCGGTCGGCATTCAGGACTGGTCCATGATCGGCATTGTCCGCGCGGATGTCGTAGAGGGTGCTTTCCGCAACATACAGCTGTGGACTGCTATCATTATGTTCTTTGCCATGACCTGCGTGGTGGTTTTGGTTGGCGTTCTGGTAGATCGTCGCGGCAAGCTCCTTCTGCAAAAAAAGCAGCAGCTACTCCAAGGTCTCTCTGTCGAAAAAGAACTGGCCGTCCAGATTCTGTCCGGCATTACCCATGCCGTGGACCGCTACGCTTACTGTGATCTTGTAAAAGGGACCTATGAATACCAGGAGCACAATGAAACGTCCCTGTATCCTCGCTCCGGACGATACGAGGATCTCATAAACGGAATCTCTGCCCGGTATTCGGTTCTGACGACAGACGACAATGCCAAAATCACCAATATGCTCTCCCGGGAACACATTCAATCTACCATTAAATCCATGGAGGATTCACTGCGATTCGAATACTGCTCCAGAGATAAGCGTGAGTTCCTCGTCATGAATGTCGTGCCGCTTGCCTTTGAGGATGGAAAGGTAGCCAAAATCGTCCTCTTTGCGCAGAACATAGGTGCGCAGCATGAGCTGGAGAGTCTTGCCAACACCGATGCTCTCACAAAGCTCTTCAACAAACGCTACTACGAAACGCTGTTGGGCTATCTTCGTCAGACGCAAAAGGAATTTTCGTTGTTCTATATGGATCTGGACCGGTTCAAGCCCATCAATGACACCTATGGACATGATATCGGCGATAAGGTTCTAAAAGAAACTGCCCAGCGGCTCCTGGCCTGCATCCGCAACACCGATTACGCCTTTCGCATCGGCGGTGATGAGTTTGCCATCATCACCGGAGACGCTATGTCCGAAGAGCTCTGCCAGCAGAAGGTGAAGAAGATCAAAGGGCTTGTCTGCCAGCCCATGCACATTGATGGACTTTCGCTCCAGGTTGGTATCAGCTGCGGCTTTGGTGTCTGTCCTACAGACGACATCGATCCGGAGAAAGTCTGCTCCCTTGCTGACCACCGAATGTACAAAGACAAAGAAGCGTCCCATGCCCAGCGATAGGCAAGGGACGCTTCCCTTTTCATCGTCAGCACCTCTCTGCAAAACCGCTCTCTCAGCCTTTAGGGCTTTAAACAGCCGCCATCTACCGCACTAAGAGACACACCGTCTCCATATGTAGCATCCGGTTCCAAGGAACCTTTCGATTCCCCGGAAGCCTCTGCGACCTCGATTTCTTTTGTCTTGTATTTTAAGAGCAGCTCCGCGATCAAGACGGAGCACCGAATAAAGTTTTGATCCTGCATCAATTTACTTGTAGATTCCTTGTTCTTCTGCGACATAACGTGCTCCTGTATCTATATCTGTAGTGTAAGTATACGGTTTTGAATAGGTGGCGTTGAATACCATATCCATG